>JAPLFG010000003.1:319379-638758 GCA_026390795.1 Ignavibacteriales bacterium | reverse complement strand
TTAAGGCAGGGATTGCGGTTGCAGCAGTAACCGATTGGCATTATTATGATTCGAAATTCGGCGAAAGCGTAATGAAAACCGAAGCAGTTAATCCGGAAGGATATGAAAAAACTTCATTGGTAAAGAGCGCTAAAAATCTTTCTGGAAGATTGATGCTTGTACACGGAACATACGACGACAACGTTCACATTCAAAATGCGTACGCTTTTATGGATGAACTAATCAAAGCCAATATCATGTTCGATTTGATGATCTACCCGATGCGGCAGCACGGGATAAATGATCGCCCCGCACAGATACACCTCTACAATAAAATGTTAGAGTTCTGGAAAAAGAATTTGTAAAATTTTCATTTGGGAGGTGTCTCAGAAGTAATGTTTTGTTTAAAAATAGAACGCGGAAGACGCGGATACAACTGATTTTCGCAGATTGAAAAGTTGAATAATTACTTCAGAGACACTCTTCGGATTTTTAAATGAAATTCTTTTCAGCTTGCCACAGTTTTTTAAAATCAAATTTTGGACCGCGGCAGATCCAGATAGTTAAATTATTTTCGTAAGGAATCGCGTGAGGCGAAACTATTCTTCCGGCCGCGGTAACTTCGTCAAAGTTGTTAATAAGATGTTCTCTTTCTTCTCCGATTACAATCATCGTTTTAATTGATTTATTTTCATAACCCCAAATCCAAAAATTGTTATGCATACTTATTGCTTTTTCGGGTAATGAATATTTGTGTGAATAATATTCAATCGCGCCGGCACGTCCGTAATTATTGCCGTAAATGACGGTAGTTTTCTTTTCTTCATCTGAGAGTTTTTGATACACTTCGGAAACTGAACGTGCCATATTTTCCCAGCCAAACATATCGGCATAAAATTGAGGAAGTTCAGAAAGTTGATGTCTTTCTGTTGATTGCGGTGCAATACCAGTTATATTCTGATATTTTATAAAATTGTCGACAGACAAAATTGGAATTGCAAATGGTAGGATAATAATTCCTAATATTATTACGAATGATAAATCAATTCTTTGAACCCAAAGCCAAATCTTATTAACGGATAGCTTTTCAAACATAACTCCGCCGCCGGCAAACAAAATGCAAAATGCAGGCGCAAGATATTCCGATTTATTATGACCATTGATAAATAAGATCAAAAAGGAGACAAGAAAAATTGCACCAAGAATTTTGTATTTCTCGTTCCCTTCGATTAAGAAGAAAAAGTATAGTCCTCCAATCCAAATTGGAATTGATGCCGGATTCATAATAAGAAACAACCCGGAAACAAAATCCCAACGCGTAATTCCATTGTACTTATGTGCAAGTGCATTCCGGATAAATTCTAGTGCCGCAAAGTCGTTTTGAAAATTCCAGATTATATAAGGAAGGAAAAGCAAGAAAGAAATTAAAACCAAAAAGAAAAATTGTTTCGACAAAATTCTATTTCTCAATGAAGTTGAGAGCAGACCGATAAATAATCCAAGTGCAAACCATCCCATGCTAATTTTATTCAGCATACCGAAGCCGATAATGACGCCGAGAATTATCCAGTTTTTCAATTTATCTTCTTGAATTATCTTAAGAACAAATAAAAACCCAAGTGCCCAGAAAAAGTGATCAAACGTATTCATTGAATAATAACTATTCATTCCGATATTAATCGGCGCAAGAAGCGCGCATGTTGATGCTATTATAATTGCTGATTTGCCGCCGCCTAATTTTTTTGTTATCAAGGCAACAATAAATATTGTTAGAGCGCCGACAATTGCCGGAACAAGTCTAAGAGCAAATACAGAATCGCCAATCAAATTTCTAACAAACGATAAAATCCAGATTGAAAACGGCGGTTCATCAACGTATCCAAAAGCCAATCGTTTGCTGCATGCGACATAATAAAGCTCATCTCTAAAGATTCCATAACCGGCAAATGTATTTGTGTACAGATGTAGTAAAAGCTTGATAACCGGGAAAACAAATAAAAGTGTTTTTTCTGATACGGCTCGCTTCATTTTAGCTCCGATTTTTCTAATGGAAATTATGAATTGTATAATTTATTGTAAATCATAAAAATGTCTGCTCTCTGCTTGCTTCATATATGCAAGATTCCCAAATTGTCATCAAAATTTTAAGGACTTACAAAGTGCAGATTATTGATTACGCAATCATCCTTATCTATTTCATTTTCAGTTTCGGAATAGCAATTTATTATTCCAAACGAGCTGGAAAAAGCACTCAAGAATTTTTTCTGAGCGGAAGAAATTTACCATGGTATCTTGTGGGACTTTCAATGGTTGCTACTACATTTGCGGCTGATACGCCTCTTGCTGTTACTGAACTTGTTGTGAAAAACGGAATTGCAGGCAACTGGATTTGGTGGAATTTTGTTTTCGGCGGATTGCTCACAGTCTTTTTCTTTGCAAAACTTTGGAGACGTGCGGGAATTATGACTGAAGTAGAATTTGCGGAGATTCGTTACGGAGGCAAACCCGCAAAATTTTTACGCGGCTTCAAAGCAATCTATCTTGGCTTTTTTATGGATTTGATAATTCTGGGCTGGGTTAACCGTGCAATGATCTCGATACTTGTGGGAATGTTTGGAATCCAGGAAAATGTTGCTATCCTTTATGTCTTTGGAATAATGATAATTGTTTCCATTTATTCTGCGATGAGCGGATTGTGGGGTGTGGTTGTTACGGATGCATTTCAGTTTGTATTTGCGATGATTGGATGCATCATACTTGCAATCCTTGTAGTAAACTCACCGCAAGTTGGCGGTGTTGCCGGTCTTCAAGCAAAACTTCCAAAATTTGTTTTTGATTTTTTCCCTAACATTACATCAGATGTTTCAACACTCGGCTCTACGTTTGCTCTTACAACAATTTCATTTCTTGCTTATGTAGGAATTCAATGGTGGGCATCGTGGTATCCCGGTGCAGAACCCGGCGGCGGCGGTTATGTTGCGCAAAGAATGATGAGCGCAAAAAATGAAAAGCATGCATTATTAGGAACCTTCTTTTTTCAAATTGCTCATTATGCAATTCGTCCCTGGCCGTGGATAATTGTCGCTTTATCTGCAATGGTATTATATCCAAACTTGCCTGCGGATCAAGCTAAGATGGGTTACATATATGCCATGCGTGATTTTCTTCCCGTTGGTTTGAAAGGGTTGCTTGTTGCTGCTTTCTTTGCGGCTTACATGAGTACAATCTCAACACAACTAAATTGGGGCTCGTCTTACCTGTTAAATGATTTGTATCGAAGATTTATAAAACAAAACAAAGATGAAAAGCATTACGTCGCGGCATCACGTATAATTACCATATTACTTATGCTCACATCTCTCGTTGTTACTCTCTATGTAAATAGAATCTCCGGGGCGTGGGAATTTATTCTTGAATGCGGAGCCGGTCTTGGATTGGTTCTTATTCTTAGATGGTATTGGTGGAGAATAAATGCATGGTCGGAAATTTCGGCAATGTTGACTCCGTTTGTTACGCTACCGCTTGTAAAATATTTAGGAATTTCATTTCCGCTTTCACTTTACTATTTGGTTTTTGCTACCACATTAGTGTGGCTTATTGTAACATTTCTTACCAAACCTACCGATGAAGAAAAATTGAAAGAATTTTACCGTACCGTTCATCCCGGAGGAATTTTATGGAAGAAGATCTCCGTTTTGATGCCGGAAGTTGAAAGTGATTCCGGTTTTGCGAGAATGTTTCTAAACTGGTTTCTTGGGGTTGTTCTTGTTTATTCTTCACTTTTCGGGATCGGCAGTTTGATCTTTGGTAATTACTTAAATACTGTTATCTATCTGGCCGTTGCGGGGGTGAGTTTGTTCATTGTACTGAAAAATATTTCAAAGTGATGAGATTACTTTCGGTGAAATAAATTATTTGTAGAGACGAGGCATGCCTCGTCTTTACGACACAAATTGCTCGTATTAATAAGTGTGGCTTTTATGTTAAATGACAAAATATAAAAATAAATACAGAATTGAATCTGCGCGATTGAGTGAATGGGACTATTCGAATCCATGGTGGTATTACATAACTGTTAATACTAAAAATCATGTTGAATGGTTTGGAAAAATTGTTAATGAAGTAATGAAATTTAATGAACTAAGCTTTATAACAAAAAATGCTGGTCCGAAATTCCGGTACATTTTCCAAATGTGGAATTGGATTATTTTATTGTTATGCCAAATCACATACATGGAATAATAATTATTAGTTTATTGGTAGAGACGAGGCATCCCGCCACCGCGGGACAAGTTGCCTCGTCTTTACGAAACAAAACAATTAGCTTATCTAATATTGTTGGTTCATTCAAATCGGCGGTTTCAAAACAAGCACATGAGAATGGTCTTGATAATTTTTCTTGGCAGACACGTTTTTATGATCGTGTAATCCGGAATGAAAAAGAGTTATTTAATACTAGAAAATATATTTCTCAGAATCCGCTTAAGTGGGAATACGAAAAGAGATTACCTGAAAATATTTTTGAATTTTAAAATATTACAACATTACAACATATGTCTCAATGATAGTAATAAAACTTAATTTATTTATGATGGATTATATTCCATTATTGTAGAGACGGGACATGTCCCGTCTTTACGAAAACTTTTTCATTAATGACTAAGCATCCCACGTTGCAAGACAAGTTGCCTCGTCTCTACGTTTGTCATTTTAATTTATCCACAAAAATCTTTTTAAATTTTTCCACTTTCGGTGTAATTACGAAACTGCAGTACGGCGCATGCCCGTTTTTATTGTAATAATCCTGGTGATAATCTTCCGCTTTGTAAAATTTTTTAAAAGGAACAATTTCCGTCACAATCGGATCATCCCAAATTTTTTCTGAATCAAGTTCTTTCTTGTACTTCTCGGCGAGTTCTTTTTGTTCATCGCTGTGATAAAAAATTGCCGAACGGTATTGAGTTCCTGTATCATTCCCTTGACGGTTAAGTGTAGTTGGATCATGTGTTTTCCAAAACACTTCCAATAATTCTTTGAAAGAAATTATCTTCGGGTCGAAAGTTATTTGAGTGCATTCCGCGTGCCCGGTCTGTCCAGTACAAACGGCTTCGTAAGTCGGGTTTGGGACCGAGCCGCCGCTGTAACCGCTCTCAATTTTTACAACTCCTTTTAATCTTTGAAAAACCGCTTCTGTGCACCAGAAGCATCCCGCGGCAAAAGTGGCAACTTCATATTTTGATGAATCAATCATAGCTTCCTCAAGTTTGGGCTTGGCGTTGTTAGAACAGCTTATTACAGCAAGTAAGAAAAACAAAACAAATTTATTTTTCATATGTCGACTTTCATTTTATCTATTAACAAAGAATTTTAATTATATGTTCCCGCAAGACAAACTGTTTATGTGGCTAAAGCCGATAGTCGCGGTGTTTAGTAATCCACGATCTAAAGCTTGTAGTTATTTAATTTCTGTCTTTGTGTAAAGTGAATTAGTCATTGCGAGTCCCGCAAGGCGGGACGTGGCAATCTCAATTCTTAATGACATAGAAATAAATTGATTGTCTTCGCGATTAAGAAAATAAAACGCGGACTAATGCTCCAATTAAAAAAAATGATTTTATGATTTTTAAAAATATATTTTCTTAAGTCTAAAGAATTGTTAAATTGATGCAAGAAAATCCCGCCAATACAAATTTTGAGAGAAAATAAAATTTTGTAATAAGCTTCTTTGCAGTGGAGGTTATTAATGCCCAACTCCGTTAATAAGGCAAAACACTTATCTGCTAAAACTAATTTCTGGGAAAGAGATGAAATTCCCGGACAACCGCTGCAAGATGAATCAACAGAAATAAAAAAATCCGTAATAGCATTTTTTGAATTACCTATCAACTGGTGGTCCAGCCATTCTTCCTTTGGCGCGGCAAATAAATTGAAAAGGGTAGACCTTATAAAACTAAACCGCGAAAAAATTGATAAGCTAAATTTATCTCACTCTACGGATTGGCAAGTTGGAGACGGTGATTATAAGTCTGTAAAGAAAGAAAATGAAGAAAACAGGTTCTTACCATTTGAGGCAAGACGGAGATTAAAAAAAATATTATTAGGAGTTGCCCTGGTTTTAGCTGCGCTGATAATATGGCTATTCTCTTTTATGGTTTCATCGATTAAAAATTTTTAAAGCATAGGGGTGTGTATGAAAAAATTTATACAACTTTTGATAGCTGTTTTGTTTTACTTGCCGGCTGTTAGTTGGGGACAGATATTTTCACAAAATTTTACTTCTAGTTCTACGCTGAGCGACTATATTAACTCGACGAGCCCTAATAGTGGTCAATGGAATGCGATTGGATCAAGTAATGCTAATGGTACAGTCTTGATTTCTAATAATGCATTGGTCTTTACTAGAACCACTGACCCTAATAGCATGTCATTTTCTCGTACAACGGATTTTTCACCCACACCAACTGGCATGGTTTATTCATTTGTAATTGCAGTTTCTGGGAATACAGTAGCTCAAACAACTGCGGCTGTATTCCAAGTTGGTAGTGTATTTGGAACCGCAAATTCAGCTGAAGCGAATGCAAATGTTTATGCACGATTTGGTATAAACCTTACTGCAACCGATGGTACATTTTCGATAAGAGATATTGGAGCAGGCACAAACAGTGCGACTCTAAGTGGTGCTCAATCAATAACATGGTATCTAAATAATACTGGAAGTACAGTAACATACACTGGACCTGATGGAAGTTCTGAAGCAGTTGCTAATGATACTTGGGATTTATGGGCCGGTACTGCAAAAATAATGAATGATAAAGCTGCAACTACAGTGAGTCAATCGATGACTGATTTAAAGTTTGCTTTTACAGCGGGAACCGGTGCGATAATTCTAGATAACTTTTTAATTTATGGCGCAACGGATGGAGCTCTCCCCGTCGAGCTCACCTCATTCACATCAAATGTAAATGGTAACAAAGTAGAACTCAATTGGAAGACTGCGACGGAGGTGAACAATTATGGGTTCAGCATTGAGCGGTTAGCTGTAAGCGGACAGCCGAATGCTGATAGCTGGACAAAGATTGGATTTGTACAAGGAAATGGAAACAGCAATTCGCCGAAGAGTTATTCTTTTACAGATGAACCTACCGGCGGCAAGGAATTTAATTATCGTCTGAAGCAAATTGATTTTGACGGAGCGTATGAATATTCCGATATAATTACGGCAGTTCTTGAAAACGTTTCCGCATTTGCACTTGAACAGAATTTTCCAAATCCGTTTAACCCGACTACAAAGATCAGCTATACAATTCCCGAAAGAGTAAATGTTAAATTGAAAATTTATGATATGATCGCTCAGCAAGTAGCAGAACTTGTAAATGGTTCTCAAGAAGCGGGTCACTACCAAGTTACATTTGACGGCAGCGATCTACCGAGCGGTGTTTATTTTTATAAATTGGAAGCTGGAAAATTTGTGGAAGTTAAGAAATTTATGCTGATAAAATAATATTCTATCCGTAGAGACGAGGCATGCCTCGTCTCTACACTTAAGATCCCTATTTAGTTAAAAATTGTTAAATAGTTCCAACTTTTCTTCAAAGATGCACATCTAATTAATACCTTTTATAAAATTGCACCCTTAAAAATTCTCAATAAGTATTTTTTCAAATAAACCATAGGATAAAATGAAAACTTTTTCACTCTTTAGAAGAACTTTAATTCTTTCGGTACTACTCGTTATAAATTCGTATCTAATTTATGCTCAGGATAGACCACAGAATATGCAGGGAAGAAAATTTGATCCTTCGATGATGCAGCCCGTTGGAAAGCTAAGCGGATCTGTTATAGATGCCCAGACTTCACAACCAATTGAATATGCGAACATTGTAATATTCAAATGGAGAGACTCAACTGTAGCCAACGGTACTGTTTCAAATGACAAAGGTAAATTCGAAATAAATAAATTGATGTACGGAAAATACTTTGTGAAAGTTTCCTATATCGGTTACACCACAAAAAGGTTTGATTCTTTAATGGTTCTGCCGAATAAAACAGATTTCAATTTTGGTGTAATTAAACTGCGTCCAAAGAATGTTAACATGAACGAAATTGTAGTTCAAGGAACAAGAGATGCATTAACAGCAAACCTGGATAAAAAAGTTTACACAGTTGATCAGAATATGGCTAACTCGGGCGGAACTGCAGTTGATGTGATGCAAAATGTTCCGTCCGTTACGGTTGATGCTGACGGGGCTGTTCAAGTTAGAGGAAATGCAAATATTAATGTTCTTGTTGATGGAAGACCCGCGGCGTTAGCAGGTTTTACCGGTTCGGATGTTCTTGCGCAAATTCCCGCAAGCCAAATTGAATCAATAGAAATTGTTACAAACCCGTCCGCAAAATATGACCCGGAAGGAACCGGCGGAATTATTAACATCATTCTAAAAAAGAAATCCAATCTTGGTGTTAACGGAACTTTGATGGGAAATGCCGGAACTAAAGGAAGGTATAGTTCTTCATTAAATATGAATTTGCGCGGTGAAGATTTCAATTTCTTTACAAGTTATGACGGCAGATTTTTTAATATGAATGGCGGCGGAATTACTTTACGGAATTCGGAATTGCCTTCTTCAACCGGTCCGGTTTCATCTAGCCTTAATCAGAATTCCGATAACCACAATAACATGAATAATCATAATCTGAATATTGGCGCGGATTATTATTTAGCAGAAAAAGAATTTATTACAGCATCGGCACAATTTAGATTTGGCAATTTCGGAACCACAAGCCAAATTGAAAATATAAATTATCTTGAGGGCAACGTACTCCAGAGCCAGTTTAACAGAAATAGTAACGGAACGAGGGGAAATAGTTCCGGTAATTATACATTGAGTTATAAAAAAACATATGAGAATAGAACTCAGGAATTAACTGCAGACGTTATGTACTCGCATAGTTCAATGAACAGTGATACAAAAATCTATCAAGATTATTATTTCCCAACTCCGGCACAGTCGCTTCAAAAAGCACTTTCGGATAACGGCAATAATTTATGGCTCATACAATCCAACTATGTTCAACCGCTTGGCGGCTGGGGCAGATTGGAAACCGGTTTGAGAAGTCAAATTAAAGATTTAACAATGTCTAATGATAATTTTAATTGGGAACCGGTTACAAATACTTGGGGAAGCAGTACGTTAATCAGTAATAATTATGAATACAAAGAACAAGTACATGCTCTTTACGGTATCTTTTCAAATTCTCTCGGCAGCTTTACAACACAAATCGGTTTACGCGCCGAGCAAGTTTATATTGATGGAATAAGTTTTGTAACCAACCAAACATATAAAAGCAATTATTTTGACGTCTACCCGACAATTCACTTGCGTTACAACTTTAATGAGCTGGACGAAATTCAATTGAGCTACAGCAGAAGAATTGATCGTCCGCAGAACAGGCAGTTAAACCCTTACGAAGATAAAACCGATTCGCTTAATATCTTTAAGGGTAATCCGGATTTAAGACCGCAGTATCATAATGCTTTAGAACTTGGTTACACAAAAACATTGGGCAAGACTTCAATAGTTTCTAATCTTTTCTACAGATTAAGTACTAATCTTATCAGTACAATAAGTACGCTCATCCCTAACGGTAACGGGATTCCGGTTACATATTCAACATTCCAGAATATTTCCAAAGGGAAATCATACGGAATTGAACTGATAACAAATTCTCCAATAACTGATTGGATGAGATTAAACGGAAATATTTCTTACTTCAATAATAGTGTTGATGATTTAGGAACGCTAGGCGGTTCGAACGCAAGTAATAGCTGGATGGCAAGATTAAGTTCCATGATGACTGTAACTGATGGTCTTATTGTACAAATGATGTTCATGTATACTTCGCCTACTATAATGTTAAGTACCGGCGGCGGAGGAATGCGCGGTGGAGACGGGGGCGGCGGGATGTTCTTTGGTGGTTCCGCGGCTCAAACCAAAATGAAAGAGATGTATGCAATGGATTTGATGGTAAGAAAAGATTTGATGGACGGAAGGTTATCCGTTACAATGCGAATTTCCGATCTGTTCAATACGCGTAAATTTAATACAGAAACAACCGGCTTGAATTATTATATGATCAACGACAGAAAATTCGATTCGCGTACGGTTAATATTGGCGTTTCATATCGTCTTGTTGATACCAAGACAAGAATGATGGATCAGGAAAAGCAGAGAAGAATTGAAGAAGGATACGACGAGTTATAGTCAAGATCCATTTTTTAAAAGGAGACCCCGGTAAATGCCGGGGTTTTTTTATGCCCCCATATCAAAAAAGTTACTGTAAATGATTATATTTAATCATTAGTTAACAAATAAACAGCAGGCTGTAAATGGCTATTGTTTTAAAAGAAGTGAAGTCTAAAAGTGAATTGAAAAAGTTTATCAAACTCCCTTTTTCACTATACAAAGGAAATAAGTATTGGGTACCGCCGCTAATTTTTGACGAGATCAAAACTCTTAGCAATAAGAAAAATCCCGCATTCGATTTTTGCGATGCTAAATATTGGCTTGCTTACAAAGATGACGAGATTGTCGGAAGAATAGCTGGTATCATTAACAATAATTACAACACAAAATGGAATCAAAAATCTGTTCGTTTCGGATGGATTGATTTTATTGACGATGAAGAAGTTTCGAAAAGTTTAATTATGCAGGTAATAAGCTGGGCAAAAGAAAAAGGGATGGAAAAAATTCACGGTCCTCTGGGCTTTACCGATCTTGACGGTGAAGGAATGCTGATTGAAGGGTTTAATGAGTTAAGCACTTTTGGATCTATATATAACCATCCTTATTATCAAAAACATATGGAGAAACTTGGTTTTGTAAAAGATGCGGATTGGGTTGAGTACTTAGTATATTTTAATCCAAATGTTGAAGGACCGGAAAAAGTTTCTAGAATTGCAAAAGCAGTTGCGGAAAAAAATCATCTTCACATTCTAAGAGTTAAAAAAGCAAAAGAAATGCTTCCGTATGCAAGAGACATTTTTTATTTGATAAATGAAGCTTATAAAGATCTTTACGGCTTCGTGGAATTAACGGATAAACAAATTGATATGTACGTTAAAGCATACTTCGGATTCATTAAACCGGATTACGTTCCAATTCTTCTGGATAGTAACAATAAAGTAATCGGTTTTGGAATAACCATGCCTTCTCTTTCTGTTGCCGTTCAAAAAAGTAAAGGCAAATTATTTCCTTTCGGGTTTATTCACATTCTGAGAGCAATGAAAAATAATCCAAACGTTGATTTGTATTTAACTGCTGTAAAGCCGGAGTGGCAGAATAAAGGCGTTAATGCAATTATCATTAATGAAGTGAACGATGTTTTTGTTAGGAATAATATTAAAATGGTGGAGACCAATAGAGAGCTCGAAGAAAATTCCAAGATTCAAGCGCAATGGAGATTTTTTGAGAATAGATTACATAAACGAAGAAGATGTTTTAAAAAATCAATTTAGTTGTTTTCCGGTGCAATGTGATTTTTCCAAAAAGCACAATATACAATCTGAATCTTCTCCACAAATTATGCATCCAACTTTCAAATAAACGAAGGAGTTAATATGAAAAAGAACGTCGGCAGTATTGACAGAGTTCTACGGCTTCTCTTAGGGTTGGCAATAATTGCAATTGGGTTTGTTTATCAATCTTGGTGGGGTGTATTAGGTATTATTCCGCTTTTCACGTCTGCTGCCGGATGGTGCCCGGTATATATGCCGTTTGGTATCTCTACTTGCAAAACGGAACCAAAATAAAATAGAGCGTCTATATTACGTTCGGCATTAATGGCAGTAATTGGGACTATAAATTTTTTCTCTTGAATAGATTTAAATCTCAATCATTATGTTTTGGTGTTTAATTCCTCTTTTTTATATTGCAAAGGGTAATTGAGCAAGAGAACAGGTGAAGGAAAAAAATTTTAATATTATCAGCGATTACGATAACGTAGCAGAAGTAATTCAAGATATAAAAAAATATTTAGCCGGTGAAAATCTTGAAGAACATCTTTGCAATGCGGTTGACATTTGCCTTACTGAAGCGCTTAATAATGTTATAAAGCATTCTTACGGCGGAAACAATTCTCAGCCAATTGAAATTAACGTCAAAAAAGATTTAAAGCATCTTGAGATTGAAATTGTTGATGTTGGCTTGCCGAGAGAAAACCTTGTAATTAAAGACCTCGAGTTTGATCCGAATGATATTGAAAATTTACCAGAGAGCGGAATGGGTTTATTCATAATCAAACAACTTATGGATGAATTGGATTACGGTTCTAAAGAGGGTAAAAATTATTTCATTCTTAAGAAGTGGCTCATTTAATAATTTTGTTACACAATTTCAATCGGAACGTTTTTGCGATACTTCATAACTTTTTTTCTTCTTGTTTCAATCTCACTTTTTGCCCAGGATACTACCCGCAGTGAAGCATTTAAAGATAATGTTCCCCGCAAATATCCGATGATCAAAGCAAAATATCCTTCCTACTCACTCATCGCAGGCTATCTCCTTGTAACGGAAGCAAATCGAAACGATCCCTATGCAGAACATGAACTAGGACTTCGTTATTTGATTGCAAATGGTTTTCCTGCTGATACCACGAAAGCGATTTATTGGATTCGAAAAGCGGTTGATCAAAATTTACCCGCGGCACGGTTTAATTACGGCATAATGCTTTACAATGGTATTGGTGTGCCGTGGAATCCATTTGAAGCATTCCAGAATTTTAAAGTTGCTGCCAAAGCCGGTTTACCCGAAGCTCAATTTGCTTTAGGATTATCATATACAGACGATCTTCTTGTAAACAAGGATTTAAATAAAGCGTATCAGTATTTCAAATTGGCTTCTGCAGGCAAATATGAACCGGCTGTAGAAGCTCTGAAGCAATTATTAAAGAGCGGTTATTCACCCCCGACGGATTCTCTTTCCAAAGGTCAAGCTGAAAAGTTAGCAAAGAATGTTGAGGATAATACTCAATTGATGAATCCAAATTGGGATTTGGATTTTTATGATTTTGATTCGAAAGATGTTAAAGAAAAGAAAGAGAGTTTTTTAAATGATGTCTTGAAGAAAAAACCTGGAGAGTTAAAAACATACCTTGGTTTAGATAATCTTTCCAAAGATACAATGCCAAAGGATTCAAGTACATTAAGCTTATTAAATTTTGCCGCTTCAAGCGGTAGTCCGGAAGCACTTCTAATAGCCGGACGCGCTTTTGAAAAAGGAGTAATCTTCCAAAAAGATTTAGTCCAAGCTGCTTTTAATTATCTACGTGCTTACCGCTTGGGTTCATTTAAAGCGGGTCAATTTTTATTTGCTATGCTGCAATCGAAAGAATTATTTACCAAACTCAAAGAAAGAATTGCGACCGGGGATGCCGATGCAATGTATGCGTGGGCTGGAATTTCTGCGCTGGGTTTTGATAATCAAATATCAAATCAGCAAGCTCTGGATTTTCTTAAAAAAGCTGTAGATAAAAAACATATCCCATCTATGATCGAAATGGGTTTACTCTACTCTGCCGGAACACTTGTTCAGAAAAACAAACAGAAAGCAATTGAGTATTGGAACATGGCAAAAAAACTAGGCAGCAAAGAAGCTTCGGTTAGAATTGCTCTAACCAATGTAGCAGATTCGACATCGAAAGATATTTCCGGTGATATAACTACTTTAAAACAAATTTCTGATGAAGGTTCTGTACTTGCGCAAACAGCTCTTGGATTTTGTTATGAAAAAGGATTAGGTGTGAAGGAAGATAAAGGAACAGCTATTAAACTTTACCGGCTTGCCGCACAGCGTGGAAATGAAACCGCTTTCAACTCTCTCCAGCGAATGTATAATGAGTTAAGACCTGATGACGATGAGTTTAAGATTTTTGAGGTGAACTAATTTGCTTTCAGAATTATGAATGTCAGATCATCATTTTGATATGCAGTCCCTCTAAATGCAGTTAGAGCATACAGCAATGCATTTTTTATTTCTAAAGCAGATTTTTCAGAATTATTTTTAATGATCCGTTTAATATTTTCTTCTCCGAAAAGCTGAAAATAAGTATTCATGGCTTCGGAGATCCCATCTGTGAAGAAAAATATAATGTCTTTACTTGCCGGTTTAATAGAAATTTCTTCTAGTGTCTTTTCAAACACACCTTTATCATTTAAACCGATTCCAAGTCCCTTTGGGCAAAGGATATCAAATTCTTTAGAATCATATTTGAACCAGAAGGTTGGCATATGTCCCGCACGGCATATTTTTATCGAACCGTCCTTTTCTACCGATGCCATAGAAAGAGTCAAAAAATATTCGCGTCTCAAATTTTTAGAAAAATATTTTTTCAAATTTATGACCATCTCTTTTACACTTGTATAATTTTCCAATAACATATGAATAATTGATTGCACACGGACCATATAAAGTGCTGCTGCCATGCCTTTGCCGGAAATATCTCCTACGCAAATGTAAGTCCGTTCCTGTAATTCAATCACATCGAAATAATCACCGCCTACTTCTCGAGCCGGTTCATAATATGAAACCACTTCAAAATTATTAATGCTGGCGGAATGCTGGGGAATTAAATCGAATTGAATTTTCCGCGCTACATCGAGCTCACCACGAGCCGAGAGTTTATCTGCAAGTTCAAAAGCAAGAAGAAGATTAATAATTATAAATGCAATTAGCACATAACCATTTTGTGGCCGGGAGTATCCAACAACAAAGAAGAGAAGAGCTGCTAAATAAAATATTCTTCTTGCTGGAGTAAGTTTAAGAATGAAAGCATTGAAAAGACTTCTAATAAAAAGTAACCCGCGGAAAAATTTTGTTCTTGATGGATCCGGTTTAGGAATTTCTTTTGCGAAGAATTCATAAACATCGCCGGCTTCTCTTTTTATCAGCCTTTCAATTTCCTGATAACTTAGATCGCTTGTGTAAAGATCGAATAATCTTTTTATAGGATTTGAATTTGACATTTTTCTCTGTTTTTCTGAACAGTTAGACGGTCAATATGGGGATTTGTTTGATTTCGTCAAAAATTGACAGTCTCTCCTTAAAAATAGTTTATTCTAGGCTATTTCTACCCATATAAGATGCTTTGTTTCTTTGAAAATCAAGACTCAATTGACTATTTTTGATCCGCGATATCCTTTTATAGTTTTATTAATAAGAAAGAACTTAGATGATCTGGAAAATAACTCTCTTTATCCTAATGTGTTTTGTCATTATCACGGGAATTACATTCCCGATTGTTATGCATCCGACTTCGTGGGCAGAATTTCCAATCATTCCCGGACTTGAAGAGAAAGCAAAAATAATTTTCTTTCACGTTCCAACTGCATGGCTTTCTGTTATTGCATTCTTAATGGCGATGGTTTACGGAATAAAATATTTACGAAATAAAAATTTGGATGATGATGCAAAATCATCTGCCGCTCTCCAGCTTGGAATGATGTTCTCAATCCTTGCAACAATAACCGGTTCGATCTGGGCTAAATTTAATTGGGGTACATTCTGGAACTGGGATCCGAGAGAAACCAGCATATTTATTCTGCTGCTGATTTACGGCTCTCTCTTTGCTCTTCGTTCCGCAATTGATAATGAAGATAAACGCGCAAGACTATCTGCAGTTTATTCAATAATCGCTTTTTTAACTGTACCGTTTTTCATTTTTATAATGCCCAGAATAATGTTGGGTTTGCACCCTGGTTCGTTGGAAATAGATCCGACAACTAATAAGGTTGTTCAGGGAACAAATCCGGTTGTTGATTTTAAGATGAATGGGAGTATGAGACTTGTGTTTTTTGTCTCGCTAGCAGCATTTACAATACTTTATTATTGGATGTGGAGTGTCCGCTCTAGGGCAATCATTATTAAAGAAAATCTTTCTAAAAAATTAAACTGAGGTAAAAATTGGAAGGCGGTCTTTTAGAATTTCTCGAGAAAAACTCGATATATATTGTTCTTTTTATTGTACTTGTGATTTGGTTTGGAATATTTTTATTCTTACTTAATACAGATAAACGTCTTAAAGCAATCGAAAAAGAATTAAAGGAGAAGTAAATAAATGAAAAATAAATATATCTTCGGCGGGATTATTATTGTTGTATTTCTTGGCATAATGATTTTTCTCTTCACACAAACAAACGTTTCTTACGAACAGAGTTTCACCAAGATTATGGAATCTGGCAAAACTGTTAAAGCAACCGGAACCTGGGTTAAAGAAAAAAATTACCAGATTGACAAAACCAACAATATGTTTGTATTCTACATGAAAGATACTGAAGGCAATTTGATGAAAGTATATTATCATGGAACAATTCCGAACAACTTTGAATCTTCTACAAGTCTAGTTGTTACCGGAAAATTTTCTCAAGGAAATTTTCACGCGACAGATATCCTCACAAAGTGTCCGTCCAAATATCAAGATCAACCAGCTCAAAAAGCTAACTCATAAAGTTAGCAGTTAGGAGATTTTATGATTGGCAATATTTTACTCACACTGGCATTATTTGCCGGTGTGTTCACGGTTATAATGTATTATCTAACCTACAAAGGTTACGAAAATACGATGCGCTTGGCAAGGATCGGCTATCATACAACTGCTGTTATGGTAATTGCTTCTGCGGCTCTTCTTCTTCACGCAATTTTAACTCATCAGTATCAATATAAATATGTATATAACTACAGCGGAAGCGGTCTTTCAACCGGATTATTAATGTCAACATTCTACGCCGGTCAAGAAGGAAGTTTTATGCTTTGGACTTTCTTTACTGCAATCATCGGTTTGATTCTTTTAGATTATACATCAAAAAGGGGCGATCTTGAACCGCGTGTAATGATGATTTTTACTTTGTCGCTTACAGCTCTGCTTGTAATGATAAGTCCTCTTTTAAAATCTCCCTTCCATTATATCTGGATGGAAAATGATTTTATCGAGTTGAAAAATATTAATAGCGCTTATCTCTCTTTGCCGTCAATTCAAAATTTTATTTTCAGCGACCCGCAATCGAATAAACAATTCATTCAAATGGGAAAAGAACTTTACGCTTCTTTGACATCAAGCAACATCTTAATGAATGATTTTATAATTCAAGGGAAAGGATTGAATCCGCTGCTTCAAAATTTTTGGATGCAGATTCATCCGCCGATTTTATTTGTCGGATTCTCTATGTCTGCGGTTCCATTTGCATTTGCAATGGCGGCTCTCTTAAAGAATGAATACACAGATTGGGTAAAGCAGGCTTTACCATGGGTTCTAATGGGCACATGTGTTCTCGGTTTGGCAATTATGCTCGGCGGATACTGGGCTTATGGAGTTTTAGGATGGGGCGGATACTGGGGCTGGGACCCGGTTGAAAATTCTTCTCTAGTTCCGTGGATTGTTGGTGTTGCTTCAATTCATACTCTTCTCGTTCAGAAGAAAGCACAGGAAAAGGGAGGAGTCGGAAGATTCGTTAAGATGAATCTTATTCTAAGCATTATGACTTATGTTCTTGTTCTATATAGTACATTTTTAACACGAAGCGGTATTCTCGGTGATGCTTCCGTACATTCATTTGGCGAACCCGGAATGATGGTTTATTGGTTCTTAGTAATCTTTCTAACTTCGTTCACAATTTTAGGTATTGGCGGCATTGTATACAGATGGAAATTTCTAACACTCCATTTCACATTTGAAGAAAATGTTCTTTCGCGTGAACTTGCTTTGTTTACAGGTTCGGTTGCATTGATTGCCTCCGCTATAATTGTTTTGGTCGGCACATCTGCTCCTATAATCGGCAAAACAGTTCAGACAAGTTTCTATAATGAACTAAACCTTCCGATCGCTATCATAATCGGTCTGCTCAATGGATTGAGTATTCTCTTGAAATGGAAATTCACCGAAGGAAAAGATATTTGGAAGCAGTCGCAATTTGCCATTATAGCCACTGTTGTATTAACACTTTTAATGATAATAATCGGCGGTGTTAATAATCTAATGCTTATTCTACTCGCATTCTCATCTGCATTTGCTCTCTTTGTAAACGGTGAAGTTGCTTACAAAATATTCCGTGGTAGAAAATCATTTATTGGACCATACGTTGCTCATATCGGCATTTCGCTATTTCTGGTTGGAGTACTCGCAACAGCCGGTCATTCACAACAAAAACAAATTGATCTTGTAAAAGGGAAAACCGTTAACCTGTTTGGTAATGATGTTACATTCAAAGGAATAGAACCATTTGAGAACGGTACTAAGTACAAAATGAATATTGAAGTTAAAAATGGAAATAGCGTTAGAACAATTTCACCTGTAATGTATATTGCCGAATTTAATAACAGTCTAATGCGCGAGCCCGATATTTTGGTTGGCTTCACAAAAGACTTTTACGTAGAGCCGGTTAGTTATTCTGAAGGAAACGAAAACCAGAATGGAACTTCAGTCTCTATTAATAAAGGTGAAACTCATACATATGAAGGTGTTGATATTACATTTGATCAATTCGATTTTCCTCCCGAAGTGCGTGAAGCTATGATGGCCGGCAAAGATTTTCAGATCGGTGCTAAACTTACTGTTAAGTATAATTACAAAACTGTAGAAGTTGAACCGGTCTATAAAAGTATTTCAGGCAAACAGGAACACATACCTGTTGATTTGAAAGAAGCTAATCTTAGAATTAAGCTAGGCAGTATGGATGCGTCGGGCAAAGTCAACCTTGAATTATCAAAAATATCTGCGTCGAACAGTGCAAATCAAATACAAAATGAAGTTTTAACTGTTGATGCCAGTGTTAAACCGTTTATTAGTTTAGTTTGGATTGGAGTGCTTACAATGGTCGCTGGATTTTTAATTTCGGCATTCAGAAGATCCAAAGAATCGCTTGTATAGTAATTAGCTACGAGCTGTTAGTTTTTAGACAAAAGACCCCGTTATTAGACGGGGTCTTTCTTTTTAAATTTCTTCGTACTGATAATTCTAATAACTCATTTATATCATAAATCATGTTTAGGATAAGCAATTCCGCACTCTTTACGGATTGCATCAAGCATACTTATTAGTTCAATACTTTTATCCCAGCTCATTAAGTCACTTTGGGTTTTTCCCGCCTGAATGCATCTCACAACTTCCTCAACTTCGTATTCGTATCCGTTGCCTCTGAGATCAAACTTGAACGTTTTTTCACTTCCGTCATCATATATTATTTTTACATTGCCGGGGCAGAACCAAAGATGTTCTAAAAAAATTTTTCCTTTTCCACCATGGATTTCTACGGTAGTTGGTATGTTTACAAGAAATGAGGAAAATAGAACTGCAAGTGTATCGTTATCATATTTAAAAGTGCAACTGCATGTATTGTCGCCACCTTGCGGACTCAATCCCGCGGAAGCGATGAATGATTTTGGTTTGCCTAAGATTAACAGCGATAAGAAGACATTATAAATCCCGATATCTAAGAGTGTCCCGCCGCAAAGATCTATATTAAACTGCCTGTGTTCGGGTCCGTTTAGGGATTTAAAGGCAAAGTCCGCTCTTAAAAATTTCACCGTTCCTATCTCACCCGAATCAACAAGTTCTTTTGTTTTAATTATGTTCGGAAGGAACCGCGACCAGAGACCTTCCATAAGAAAAAGATTTTTCTCTTTCGCTTTGTTGACCATCTTTTGGACTTCTTTCAGATTTACTCCAAGAGGTTTTTCGCACAATACATGTTTGTTGTTCTCGAGTGCTGCCATAGTATTCTCAAAATGGAGATTGTGCGGAGTTGCAATATAGATTACATCTACATCCGGATCTTTCATTACTTCTTCATAACTGCTGTAAGCCTTGGGTACGTTATATTCTTCTGCAAATTTTATTGCTGACTCCTTATTGCGGGAACCGATCGCATAAAGTTCTGTACTATCAACTACTTTAATTGCATCCGCCAATTTGTGAGCGATTCTGCCAGTTCCTAAGAATCCCCATTTGATTTTTTTCATTCTCATCTTCTTGATTTTGTTTGTTCTTAATTAAAAAATATAAAAATATGATTGAGTAGTAAAGTCAGATTTTTCTTTATAAATAATCCTTAGCGGGGAATAATTTCTTTTTAGAGACTTATATAGTATATCGGAAATATGATGAAATGTAGGGAAGAGGTTGTGGCTCTTCCGTTGTTTTGAAAATAGCTTTAAGGCGGGTGCTTCGAAAAAAATGCATATCATGCAAACCGTTCACTTCGCCGGAGATTTTTTCGTCCATTAAATTAACCCCGTTGTTTATTATCCGAAACAAAATCTATTTTAAAGCATCGAAATAAGAGATAAAATTAAAATTATTCCTGGCACTTTAATTGTTTAACAATCCGGTCATTAAAATGAGAGATAGGTCATGAAGAAAGTGGTATTGTTTTTAATTGTATTCCTTCCAATTATATTATCGGCTCAATCAAGATTCTCATCCTTTAAATTGGGAATGTTCAGTCCCGGGGCTACAGATGCGGGATTCATTATTGGATACGAAGGGGGCTGGTATGTAGATGATAATTTTCTGATTGGGTACAGTGTTGATTGGTTCAATAAAAATTATGTAGATCAAAAATTTGTTTCCCAGATCAATGATATTTACGGTCCAAACAGTACATTAAACGAACTCCGCGCAAAGACTAATTTGCATTCAATCCCGTTAATGGCGAGCATTTCAGGTAATTGGCCTGTCGCACCGCGGACGAGAGCATTTGTAACCGGCGCTGCAGGAATTGAAGTACTGTTAATTTTTTATAGAGATTATACAAATCCAAATGACGATAAATTTCAAGGTGCGTATGATTTTTCATGGCGGCTCGGATTCGGTTTAATGTATGAACTTGGAAAGAGATCCGATGCGATTGCGGAAATATCGTATCATTCATCAAAACCAAGCTGGCAGTATGAAGTTAGAGATGCCGGTACGGGAATCAAACATATATTTGAACGAAGTTATGATATGAGCGGTGTAATGCTGCGAGTCGGATTCAGATTTTATTTCTAATTAATTTCGGAAGAATACTTTTTAAAATAAGTAAAGAATATTTTAGCTGTAGATAAAATTATTTTTTTAATAGAACACTGATTTACTAAGATGATTATGATTTATTATGATCTTCATTAATCATATTTGATCATGATAATCCGTGTTCTATTATCTTTATAGCTGTTACAACTTCATAAACATACTGGTGTTTATTCCCTGCCAAAGTATTATTTTGAATACATCTTATAAGAAAACATCAGGATAAAAAAGTGAAAGAAAGGACACTCCCAAATTTATTCGAAGAAAGCGTATCCCGATTTTCCAAAAATGTTTTGATGTGGGAAAAAACAAATGAGAAGTATGAGGGGACAACTTATGCAGGGATGCAGATTCTAATTCACAAGTTTGCCGCAGGATTAATAAAATACGGAATTAAGAGAGGTGACAGAATTGCTCTCATCTCAGAAGGAAGAAATTATTGGGTAGTCAGCGAACTTGGTATTTTATTCGCCGGCGCAATTAACGTTCCCATATCAACTAAGATTGAAGAGCTAACCGATCTTAAATTCAGATTGGCGCATTCCGGCTGCAGGATAGTAGTTGTATCGCAAAATCAGGCATCTAAAATCAGAAAAATTAAAAATGATCTGCCGGATTTAGAAAAAATTATATTATTGGATAAACCGGGTTCGCTCGATGAAGATGAAATATTTATTGGTGAACTCTTCGAGAGGGGAGAAGAATATCTTTCTACTTCGAGAAAAGAATTTGAAAACAGATGGAATTCAATTTCTGAAAATGATTATGCCAATATCTGTTACACTTCAGGAACGACCGCCGACCCAAAAGGAATAATTCTTACACACAGAAATTATACAGCGAATGTTGAACAATCATCAAAACTTCTTCCAATACCGGAGCGGTATGTTTCTTTGTTGATGCTTCCATGGGACCACGCCTTTGCACACACTGCGGGAATCTATACGTTAATGAAAAACGGTGCAAGTATGGCTTCCGTTCAACAGGGCAAGACTATGCTTGAGACTTTGAAAAATGTCCCGAAGAATATTAGAGAAATTAAGCCGACTTTTTTATTAAGTGTCCCGGCACTTGCAAAGAATTTCAGAAAAAATATTGAGAATGGAATTGCCGAAAAAGGAAAAGTCGTTGAAAAAATGTTTAAAAAAGCGCTTGAAGTTGCTTACTCATATAACGGGAACGGCTGGAACAAAGGAAAGGGAAAAAAGATTTTTCAAAAACCGCTTTATACTTTTTATGATAAAATTCTTTTCAGTAAGATTCGAAAGAATTTTGGAGGACGTTTGGAATTTTTCATCGGCGGAGGAGCGCTTCTTGATGTTGAGCTTCAATTCTTCTTTTATGCTTTAGGAATTCCAATGTTTCAAGGATACGGTTTAACTGAAGCCGCGCCCGTAATCTCAGCGAATGTTCCAAGTAAGCATAAACTTGGTTCTTCGGGTGCAATCGTTGCTGATCTGCAGGTAAAGATTTGCGGCACCGATGGGAATGAACTTCCAATCGGAGAAAAAGGGGAAATTGTAGTTAAGGGTGAAAATGTTATGGTTGGCTACTGGAAGAATGAAGCGGCAACTAAAGAAGTAATAAAAGAGGATTGGCTCTATACCGGAGATCTTGGTTATCTGGATAGTGATGGTTTTCTTTATGTTCTCGGGAGATTTAAAAGTTTATTGATAAGCAGCGACGGAGAAAAATATAGTCCTGAAGGAATTGAAGAGGCGTTAACCGAACATTCTGCATTTATAGATCAAGTGATGCTCTATAATAATCAGTCGCCTTATACCATTGCTTTGATAGTCCCCAACAAGGAAGCAATTATAAAATGGGCTGATGAAAATAAAATCTCTTACAATTCCATTGAAGAACAGAAAGCAATTTTGAAAATGTTGGAAAGTGAAGTTGCAAAATTTAGGACCGGCGGAATTTATGAAGGACAATTTCCGGAACGATGGATTCCCTCTGCAATTGCAATTTTGGGTGAAGGATTTACAGAACAGAATAAATTTATGAACAGCACATTGAAAATGGTTCGCGGAAAAATTACTGAGTTCTATCAAAACAGAATTGAATATTTATATACACAAGAAGGGAAAGATATTTGCAATCATCAAAACCTAACAATTATTAGCCGGTTGAAATAAACTTGGAAAGATAGTTACGATAAATATAAAGTCTCTTTGAAAAATTAATTTTTGTCACTTCGATCCCGCTTTAGCGGGAGAGAAGTCTTTGTATTGAGAAAGATTTCTCAGTCGCTTCGCTCAATCGAAATGACATTTTAAATATTTGCAGATGTTTTTATAAGTTCTAATCGTATATTGAAGTTCCAACATGGATATTATAAATTAATTACTAGAGATCTCTGAAAAATTCCAAAGACTGTCTTTGCGAACGAAGTGAAGCAAACTCAAAACTTCGATTCTAAATCATAATCGAGATTGCTTCTCCCGATTTCATCGGGATCGCAATGACAATCCTTAATTAATATTTCAGAGGATTCTACAAATTAATCTGATAATTACCTATAGACCACAGAGAAACAAATGAAAAGAGTATTGTTAATAGAAGACGATAAAGGATTTAGGACCTTACTCAAAAGATTATTAGAGAAAAAATTTGATTCAAAAGTTTTTGAAGCTGATGACGGAGCCAGCGGTTTAATCTCTTTTGAAAAAGAGAGACCGCATATTGTCTTTTTGGATCTCGAAATGCCTAATATGAATGGTGTTCAATTTTTAGAAAAAATTCAAAATAGAACCCGCCAGGTTGCTGTAGTGATAATGACGAATCACGATGAAAAAGAATATGTGGAAAAGATAATTCAAATGGGTGTAGATGATTATCTGCTAAAGACGAAATTTGTAACTCAACTTTATGAACGAATTGAAGTTGTGTTGAAAAAAATAGTACGGACTACAAGAAAAATTTAATTGATTAGTATTAATTGGACCGCTCAATTCTTAAAGGGATTTGCTCTGTCTTCGTTGAAATATGGTTTGTAATTATCACCGCTTCCCATTTCTTGAATCCATCCATTATGTAATCCGTATTTTCCCATCAGCTCAACTGCCTTCTCATATTCCGATTTACGAAGCGCGCGGTCAATTAAAATATTTGTGTGCGCCTTGTTTGTAGGAAAATATTGAGACATAAGAGAAATATGAACCCTGGTACTCAACTCCTCTGCAATAAATTGAAATACTTTTTCCGATTCAGCCAAATTATTTGGCAGAACCAGATGCCGAATGATTAATCCGCGGACTACAACATCACCATCATAAATAAGTTCATCGCCAACTTGACGAAACATCTCCTTTAGCGCTTCTTTTGCATGATCAAAATAATCCTCGGCTAAAGAATAAGTTTTTGCAGATTGATTGCTGCCGTATTTAAAATCGGGTAAGTAAATATCAATTACACCATCATAAAGTTTAAGCATTTCAACGGAATCATATCCGTTGGTGTTATAAATGATTGGAAGTTGTAATCCCTCTTCGACTGCAAATAGAATTGATTTTAAAATTTGTGCAGAGAAATGAGTTGGCGAAACAAGTCCTATATTATGGCACTTTCTATCTTGAAGTTCTATCATTATATCGGCAAGACGCTTGTGAGTAACTTCGTTTTTCATTTCGTTTTCCGAATTCTGGCTTATCTCATAATTTTGGCAGAAGATGCAGCGAAGATTACAATTACCAAAAAAAATATTTCCCGCACCGCGCGATCCCGAAAGAACGGGCTCTTCCCCAAAATGAGCAGTGTACGACGAAACTATTGGCAAAAAACCGCTTTGACAAAAACTTGTATTTCCCTTGGTCCGGTCAACTTCGCAGCCACGCGGACAACTTTTGCATGATTTTAATATTTCTTCGGCAGCCTCAGCTTTTTTATAAAGCTTGCCGGAATTATAAAGTTTTATATAAGAAGGAATAGGTGTCATCAATTATTATCTAGACTATTGCTGTAGCAAATCTAAAAATTATTCCTCAAATGGAAGCATCAAAATAAACTTTACAGGTTTACATATAACAGAAGTGTAATTAAAATATTTCTTAAAATATCCGATAATAAGACAAAAGAAAAAGGCTGGTTTAACCATTACTGGTTTTTGGAAATTGTGCAATATTCAAAACAGAGTATTATCAATCTTCATTATTAATACTAATTAAAAGAAGGAAATATTTTATGGCGCTTTTAAATTGGAGCGATAGCTATTCAGTTGGAGTAAAAGATGTTGATTTACAGCATAAAAAATTAGTTGAGTTGATTAACAATCTACACGATGGGATGAAATTAGGAAAGGGAAAGGAAATTTTAGGTAGTGTATTGAATGAGCTGGTTAGTTATACAGTTTATCACTTTGGATTTGAGGAAAAATTGTTTGAAAAGTATGGTTATCCGGAAACAATTATTCATAAAAGGCAGCATGCCGATCTTGTAGCACAAGTAAAGAAATTTGTTGAAGGTTATAATAATGGCGGTAGCGTTCTAACGATGGACCTGATGAATTTTTTGAAAGATTGGCTCACACAACACATTGCCGGTTCCGATAAAAAGTATACATCATTTTTTAACAGCAAAGGAATTGCATAAAGAATTAATAGATATTTTGACCAAACTTCATTAACGAATAAGAAGTTTTTAAAAAACGGCTGATAATTACATCCGCCATTTTATAAATCTATAAAATCGATTTTAAAGCGTTTAGATTAGCCTCAATGGTTTTATCAAGATCTTCTTTTGTGTGTGCAGTTGATACGAACAACGCTTCAAACTGTGCCGGCGGAAGGTAAACACCTCGGTTCAGCATCTCGTGAAAATATTTGCCGTAAAGTTTCGTATCGGATTTTACAGCTGAATTATAATCAACCACAGGTTCTTCAGTAAAAAAGAATGTCATCATCGAACCGATACGGTTGAATTGAAAATTTTTGCCGACCGATTTTATTCCATCTTTAATTCCGTTTTCCAGGTAAGCCGATTTCTCTTCAAGGATTTTATAAACTTCGGGGTGATCTTTAATAAAGGACAATGAAGCGTAACCGGCATTCATTGCCAAAGGATTACCGCTCAATGTTCCAGCTTGATAAACCGGTCCGCTTGGTGAAATCATCTCCATAATTTCTCTTCTGCCTCCATAGGCACCAACCGGTAAACCTCCGCCGATAATTTTTCCGAATGTTGAAAGATCGGGTTTAACTCCAAGAATGTCTTGAGCTCCTCCTTGGGCTAAACGAAATCCGGTCATCACTTCATCGAATATCAATACAATTTTCTCTTCATCGCATATTGTGCGCAGTTCTTGAATAAATGAATCATTAGCGCAAACAGTCCCCATATTTCCAACCACAGCTTCTATAATTAGAGCTGCAATTTCATTTTTATTCTGCGCAACTAATTTCTTAACAGAATTTATGTCGTTAAAATCGGCAACAAGAGTATCAGCGGCATTTCCTTTTGTAACACCGGGGCTGGTAGGGACTCCGAATGTTAAAGCGCCTGAACCGGCTTTAATTAAGAAGAAATCTCCGTGACCGTGATAGCAGCCTTCAAACTTTATAAATTTGTCTTTACCGGTATAACCTCTTGCGGCACGTACCGCACTCATTGTAGCTTCAGTTCCGCTGTTAACCATTCTAACCATTTCTATAGACGGTACTAGCTCTGTGATAAGTTTTGCCATTTTGATTTCAATTTCTGTCGGGGCGCCGAAGCTGGTTCCGTTTTCTACAGCTTTTATCAAGGCATCTTTTATGAATCCCGGATTATGTCCGAATAGATGAGGACCCCAGCTGCCGATGTAATCAATGAATTCATTGCCGTCAACATCATACATTTTAGATCCAATTCCTTTTGACATAAAGCGCGGAGTGCCGCCGACCGATTTGAAAGCCCGAACCGGTGAATTAACACCGCCCGGAATATATTTTTTTGCTTCTTCAAATAGTTTTTCACTCTTATTAATGTTCATATCTTTTCCATTTATTAAACGAAATCGTTTATGTTAAAAAATTTGTGTCAAAATTAATTATAAAATCCGTTATAAAAAATTATTTTGAAATCAACTTGGCGAACATACAAGATTCTATCTATTTTTTGATATAGTAATTGGAGATATGAATGAAGCATCAAATTATAGGCAAGCAGCATAATTCCAAATTATGTTTTGTGTGCGGATTAAAGAATAAATTCGGCATCCACGCTCATTTTTATATAACAGAAAATCAAGAATTGATTGCTCTATTCACTCCGACGGAAGAACATCAAAGCTATCCCGGCAGACTGCATGGCGGAATTGCATCGGCAATTCTTGATGAAACAATTGGACGGGCAATTCTTAATAAATATGAGACGGAAGTTTGGGGCGTTACAATTGATTTGAATGTCAAATTCAAAAAACCGATTCCATTGAACGAGGAACTGAAAGTTATTGGAAGAATTACAAATGAAAATAACAGAATGTTTGAAGGAACCGGCGAAATTATTCTTAGCAACGGAGATATTGCAGTTACAGCTGCGGGCAAATATTTAAAAGTGCCATTGGAAAAAATTGCTGATTTTGACCGGAGCGAAAATGAATGGATGATTGTTGAAACTGATTCTGATCCGAAAGAAATTGAGATTTAAAAAATTAATTGCTCTTTCTTAATCGCGGCGAAAGAAACCAGATAATTATTGTGAAGATTAATAAAATAAAGGCATTTATCATAATTGCTTGAGGGGATGTTAATTCTTCGGCTAACATTCCAATCCATAATGCGCCGATTGGCATAAATCCGAAAAAGCTAAAACTGTAAACTCCCATAACTCTTCCGCGGAATTCCTCCGTAACAAGAGTTTGAACTAATCCGTTTGCAAGATTATTAACCGCGATAATACCGGCACCAATTCCAACCAGAATTAATGCCGAAAGGATAAATGAACTGTTAAATGAAAACAGGATCATAAAGATTGGAAGTGATGATAAACCGAAGACAAGCACCTTTCCTCTTGAAAGGTATTTACTAAATGAGGCAATAACTAGAGAGCAAAGTACTGCCCCAACTCCGCGCGATGCTTGAAGTAAGCCGTTGGTGGTTGCATCGCCGTGCAATACTTTTACTGCCCATGCCGGAAACAACGTTGCGATACTTAATCCGAACATTGTTGAGAATGAGATGATCAGCATTATAAGAAGAATTTGTTTTTGAGTCTTCAGATATTTTAATCCATCGAATAAATCCCGGCTTACCGACTTGTTCATTGTTTTCTTTGTTGACGGCTCAAATTTCATCTTAACCAAATTATAAATAACCGCAAGAAAGGAAATTCCGTTTATAACAAAACACCATGCTGGACCCAAAACAGCGTATGTAATTCCAGCAACGGCAGGTCCAATTGCGGCGGCTGAATGAAACATCATCGAGTTAAGCGCGATTGCATTGAGAAGATCTTTTTTGGGAACAAGCTCGTTTACAAATGCCTGTCGCGCGGGTGCATCGAATGCGTTTGCAATACCGAGCAAGAATGTTAAAGCAATTATATGCCACGGTTGTACAATGTGAATAAAAGTTAGCAATGCTAGAACAAAAGCAAGGACCATCATAATTATTTGAGTGATGATCAAAATCTTTTTTCTTGAGAACCGGTCAGCTATAACTCCCCCGTGAAGCATAAAAAGCCATGAAGGTAATCCATTCGCAAAGCCGACGTATCCAAGAAAAGCAGGTGAGTGTGTTAATTCAAAAATGAAGAATGCTTGGGCAGTCATCTGCATCCAAGAGCCGAATAAAGAAATTATTTGACCGATGAACCAGAGGCGATAATTACGGTGCTGTAACCCGGCAAATGTGGCTTGCCAGCTTAACTTAGGTTTTTCATGAGAGAAATCTTTTCCAACATTATCTAAATTATCTTCTGAAATACTTTCCAATTCCTTTTGAGGGTTTCAAAATTATCGTGTTCATTATCTTAATCATGCTCTTACTCTATTCTAAAATAAGCTTTTGTTCATGAAAAATTTATTTATACTTGTCTAAATATTTTACGACATCCTTTGCAAAGTATGTAAGTATCATATCTGCCCCGGCACGTTTTATTGCCATAAGCGACTCAATCATTACACGCTCTTCGTCGATCCAATCATTTCTTCCGGCTGCTTTAATCATAGAGTATTCACCGCTCACTTGATAAGCAGCGGTCGGCATTCCAAATTTTTCTTTAACCCGCCAGATTATATCTAGATAGGCTCCGGCAGGTTTTACCATTATAATATCGGCACCTTCTTCGATGTCGCTCTCAGCTTCGCGTAGGGCTTCATTACTGTTTGCTATGTCCATTTGATGAGAACGGCGGTCGCCGAAGGCAGGAGTGGACTCTGCTGCGTCTCTAAACGGTCCGTAATAACCGGAAGCATATTTAACTGCATAACTCATTATCGGTATTTCAGTGAATCCTTTTTCATCTAGTCCTTTCCGGATTGCACCGATCCTTCCGTCCATCATATCAGAGGGGGCGATTATATCGGCGCCGGCTTCGGCGTGTGATACCGATTCCCTTACAAGTAATTCAACGGTTTCGTCATTTAGAATTTTTTCTCCGTTCAAAACTCCGCAATGTCCGTGCGAAGTATATTCGCATAAACAAACATCAGTTATTACAAGTAATCTTTTTGTTTCTTTTTTAATTGCTCTTACTGCTTGTTGAATAATCCCGTTTGGATCGTAAGCGCCGGATCCGACTTCATCTTTGTGATCCGGAATTCCGAAAAGAATTACAGCGGGAATGCCTAGTTTTTCAACTTCCTTGCATTCTTCAACCAGACCGTCTACAGACATTTGAAAAACTCCGGGCATCGATTTGATTTCATTTTTTATTTTTTGTCCAGTAACTGCAAACAGAGGATAAATCAAATCATTTTTTGTTAATATTGTTTCGCGAACAAGATCCCGTACTGTTGGATTATATCTTAGTCTGCGCAATCTTTTTGTTGGAAATGTTGCCATTATAACCTCTTCTTAATTGAGAATTGCGAATTTAGAATTGCAAATTGACTACTCTTTTAATTTTTTTAAAATAGAAATCAGCAACTTTATTAATTCTTCGCAATCGTTTTTTAAACTATTGAATTCATTTTCATCTAATACTGAAGCTTCTTTTAATAATCTTAATCAATACTCAGTTTCTTTTGCTTCTTTTAAAGCAATCGAAAGTTTATTGATGAAATCTTTCTTTTATACTGCTTCTTGAGATTCAGCAATATTGGCGCCAATTGATGTACCGCTTCTTAATATCTGACTCAACAAATCTTTGATTTGATAATTATTTTTTAGTCGTATAGAATAAAATTTTACAATCCTAACACCAAACTTGAAACTTTTCTCTAAAACCGGGTTCCCATACTCAACTTGTTTTTCAAATACTTTCATATAATTTGCAATTAGCCATTCTCAATTTGCAATTATTTTTTTAAAAATGATCTCAGAGTTCTTAACACAATCTCCTACAGAGATTCCACGGCGATAGTTCCCGCCGAGAAAAATTCCCGGATTCTCTTTCTCAAATTTATCAAAATAATTCTCGTGCTCAATGTAACCAACATTATATTGGGGAATAGCTTTCTGCCACATTCTTTCCTGAAGAAATATCGGGTCGGCATCTATCCGCATTATCTCTTTAAATTCTTTTAAAGCATTATCAACGAGTGTTTGTTTGTCAGTATCAAATAATTGAGGCGAGCGCGCACCGCCGACAAAAAGTGTGAATGCGGCTTTATCATCATGGCAGCGGTTTGGAAAGATAGTTGAACTCCAAATTGCACCAAGAAATTTCTTCTTCTCTTTGGATGGAATTAAAAAACCAAATCCATCCAACGGCAAACCAATATCGCTTTTGTTAAACCCAAGATATAGAACCATTACCGGCGGATAATAAATATCATCAAGGTGCTTGATCAGATTTTCATCAAGAGAACCGAATATTTTTGAGGTTACATATGCCGGTACAGTTGATAATATAATATCAGAACTAAGTTCATGCTGTAAACCATTCAGCTCGTATAAAATTTTCCATGTTGTTTCTTTAGAATCGGAAGGTCGTTTTACAATTTGTACTTTACAATTGTAAGAAATACAGTCACCTAAATTTTTCGCTATTGCCATCGGAAAAGTCTGCATGCCGTTTGTGAACGAAAACATTTTTGCACTTTGTTTCGATTCCTCGGCGCGCTTTTTCCTTTCTCGTGCGCCTTTAATCATTCCTTTTACTAATCCGCCGTAAATTTCTTCAAGACGGTACAATTTTGGGAATGCCGATTTGACGCTCAATTTATTAGGGTCTCCGGCGAATACTCCGCTCACAAATGGATCGATTGCGTAATCTAAAAATTCCTTTCCAAGTCTTCTTTGTACAAACTCTGCAATACTTTGGTAATAACCATCTTTAGATTTTCCGATAAACGGTTCGCCGAACAGTCGGAGTTTTCCTTTTAATGAAAATAATTTTGTTTTAAGAAAAACCGAGGCGCTAGTAGGCAAAGCATGAAGTTGATTGTTCCTTAAAATATATCTCTTGTTGGAGATATCACTCGCATAGATCATCTCGTCTGAAAGCCCTACTACATTAACGAGCTGTCTTATAAGAGGAGTTGTTTCAAGTCCGCTGTTGGGTCCAAAGTCAACTAAGAATCCATCCCGACGGAAAGTTTCCATCGCGCCGCCGGGTTCATTTTTGACCTCAAGAATTTTTACGTCGAATCCTTCTTTCTTAAGCCAATGCGCTGTTGCTAATCCGGATATTCCGGCGCCGAGTATTGTGACTGATTTTTTGTTAGTCATATATTTTTTTTCGGAAAACGTGAAAAGTGAAACGGAAGAAATACTTAATTTATAAATTACGTCTCACGTTTCTCTTTTACCGTTTCACGTTAATTCAATCCGCGTTTAATAAGAAGCGCGTCAACTTTAGGTTCTCTTCCTCTGAATTTTTTATATAGGACCATTGGATCATCACTACCGGCTTTTTCAAGAAGAGTTCTGAATGCTGCAGCGGTTTTTTCATCAAACACATTATTTGTCTCTTTGAAAGCAGCGAAAGCATCGGCATCAAGAATTGCAGCCCAAATGTAACCGTAATATCCCGCCGCATAACCGTCATCCGAAAAGATGTGCTGAAAATTCGTGCTTTGATAACGCGATTCGATTTCAGGTATCAATCCGTATTTTAATAAAGATTCTTTTTCAAATCTAATTGCATCTCTTTCTTTTGTATCAGTAATTGTATGCCAATCCATATCCAGCAAAGATGCAGCTAAATATTCAACTGTATCAAATCCTTGGTTGAACTTACCGGATTTTACAATCTTATCTATCAATTCTTGAGGAATCGGTTTTCCGGTTTTATAATGTTTTGCATACATCTTAAGAACTTCTGGGTCGGAAGCCCAGTTCTCCATTATTTGAGACGGCAATTCAACGAAATCAACAGGAACTCTTTTTCCGGTCGGATAAACAGAGACTCCGATTAATCCGTGAAGAGCATGACCAAATTCATGAAATAAAGTTGAAACATCATCAAAACTTAAGAGCGCCGGTTTGTCTTTTGTAGGTTTTGTAAAATTGCCGACATTGTAAAGAACTGGCGAAATATATTTTCCATCAATATCTGACTGACCGACTAATTCACTCATCCATGCGCCGCTACGTTTGCTGTCGCGAGGAAAATAATCGGTATATAAAATTCCAAGATGTTTTCCGTTCGCTTCGGTCACTTCAAAAACTTTTACATCTGGATGATAAATTGGAATATCTTTTCTTTCTATGAATTTCAATCCGTAAAGTTTTGACGCGACCCCAAAAGCTCCGGCAATAACATTCTCTAACTTGAAATAAGGGCGAAGCATTTCTTCATCTAGAGCATATTTTTCTTTTTTAACTTTTTCCGAATAATACCACCAATCCCACGGTTGTAATTGGAAATTGCCTTTTTCATTATCAATCATTTTCTGCATGTCATCGGCTTCAATTCTAGCCCGGTGCAAAGCCGGTATCATAAGGTCGTTTAAAAATTTGTAAACGTTATCCGGATTCTTAGCCATATTAATTTCAAGTTTGAAATCCGCATATGTCTTATATCCTAAAAGTTTTGCTTTCTCTACACGAAGTGAAGCCATTTTAGTGAGAATTTTTTTCGTGTCGAATTCATCGTTATTGTTTCCGCGGTTTAAATATGCTTTGAACAATTTTTCTCTAAGATTTCTTTTTTCGGAATATTGAAGAAATGGAGTCCAGCTTGGTCTCTGAAGTATGAAAGCCCATTTACCCTCAAATCCTTTTTCTTTTGCTGTTTCAGCCGCACCTTGAATAACGTCTGCCGGCAAACCGGCAAGATCATCTTTGTTGTCAATAAGTAATCCAACAGCGTTTGTTTCTTTAAGAATATTCTCGCCGAATTTAACTCCAAGAGTAGAAAGCTGTTCGTTGATCTTTTTTAATTTTTCTTGATCTTCCTTGTTAAGATTTGCGCCGCCCCGTACGAAATCCAAATAATAATTTTCTAGAACGACTTTTTGTTCAGTAGTCAGATTGAGTTTATCCTTTTCTTGATAGATGCTTTTTACACGGTCAAAGAATTTTTCGTTCAGATAAATTTCATCAAAGTGTTTTGCTATCATTGGTGCCACATTTCTAGAAACTTCTTGAAGTGAATCATTCGTATTAGCACCGTTAAGACAATTAAAAACGTTATTCACTTTTGTGAAGAGTTTTCCGCTCTTTTCAAATGCTTCAATAGTATTTTTGAAAGTCGGTTTTTCCGGATTATTAATTATCGTTTCAACTTCGGCTTTCTGTTCTTTCATTCCTTCTTCATAAGCCGGCATGAAGTGTTTATTCTTAATCAAATCAAATGGTGGTGTTTGAAATTTAGTATTCCATTCACTGAAAAAAGGATTCTGCATTTTCATCTCTTGCGCTGTATTGATTTTAGAAAATAATAAAACGAATACAATTAATAAGAAAAACGATGATTTCATTTCTAACTCCGCTTTGTATTTATTTGGACTATGTTAATTCGTTTTATTTGTTGTATGAATTTATTATAAACGCCGCATTTAATTTCACATATTACTTTTTACAATTTCCGCAAGCGCTTCAATAAACAATTCTGAGTCGTTAAGACCTTTCATAACGATATAGTTTTCAATTCCGACTTTATCAGCTACGTGCCGGTATTCAATATCAAGCTCAAATAATGTTTCAACGTGATCGGACACAAAACTTATCGGAACAATCAATAAATTCTTTTTATTCTTTAATGCAAGTCCTTCAATCATACTGGCAGTTGAAGGCTCCAGCCATTTCATGGGTCCAACTTTACTCTGAAAACAAAGATGGTGTTTGTGAGAATGATTCCTAGCACCCATTACAGCTTCAACTGTTTGTTTTATATGATTACTGTACGGATCACCTTTCTTAACGAGACTAACCGGCGTTCCATGCGCACTGAAAACGATCTGTATATCATTCCTAACTTGTTCCGGAAATCTCAGAATTGTTTCATCAATTCTCTGGTTGATTGCCGCAATATATTTTTCATTCAGATAGAATTCATTGATATAAACCAGCTTTGAAGAATCGCCTTTGTAGTGCCGATTCCACTCGTTGAAGGAAGAGCCGATTGTAGTAATAGAGTAATGAGGATAGAGAGGAAGCAAAACAATTTTATCATACTTTGCATTTTCAACTTTAACTACAATCTCATCTGTCAACGGTTTCCAGTAACGCATAGCTGTATAAACATCCAAAGATGGAAAATCTTTGCGCAGAAATTCTTGAAGCATCCCTCTCTGTTTTTCAGTCCATTCGTTAATTGGAGACTTGCTGCCTATGAGTTTGTACTCGTTTGCGACTTTTGGTGCACGTCTGCTTGAAATTAATTTTGCAAAAAGTTTTTGTCCAAAGGGTAAATTAAAAATATCCGGATCGCAGAAAAGATTGTATAAAAACGGTTCGATCGCCTCGATCGAATCCGGTCCGCCAAGATTGAATAATACCACAGCAGTTTTCTGCAAAAGATTTTCCTTTCTAAAAATTATACTGTTCTCGAATATCTTGCTGTATCTTCTTTGCGTTCAATGTATCCGTCAAAATTCATCGCGATGTTACGTATGAGAAGTCTGCCCATCTGTGTAACAGTAAGTTTTCTATTTTTGATCTCAACAAGACCATCGCGAATAAATTCATCCATTCCTTTAATAGCCAGGCTAAAATATTTATCGAACTCAATTCCAAATTGTTTTTCAACGGATGGAAAATCAAGTTCGAAATCACACATCACTTTTGTAATTACATAACGGCGCAGAATATCATCGTTGCTTAAATACACCCCGCGTTCTATCGGTAGAGTCTCATTATTTAGTGCGTCGAAATATTCTTTTTCTTTTTTCAAATTTTGAGAATAAGAACGGCCGACTTGACTTATACTTGTAATTCCCATTCCGTATAAATCGGTGCCTGCGTGTGTGCTGTAACCTTGAAAGTTCCGGTATAATTTTTTTTCACGCTGAGCAATAGCAAGTTCATCATCCGGTTTTGCAAAGTGATCCATTCCTATAAAAACATATCCGGCACTTGTAAGTTTTTCGATTGTCATTTTAAGGATTTCTAATTTTTCTTCAGGCACCGGTAAATCTTCCGGTTTGATCAGAGCCATATGTTTTTTCATCCAGGGAACGTGAGCATAGTTAAATACTGCAATCCGGTCGGGAGAAATATCGATTGTTGCATCAACGGTCTTTTCAAAAGTTTCTAAAGATTGAAAGGGGAGTCCGTACATCAAATCCAGATTTATGCTTTTGAATCCGAGTTCGCGCACCCAGTTTACAACTTGCCGTGTCATTTCTTCAGGCTGAATTCTGTTAACAGCTTTCTGAACTTTTTCATTGAAATCCTGAACGCCCATACTGATACGGTTAAATCCGCCGCTGCGTAGTGCAGCAAGATGTTCTTTTGTTAATCCGCGCGGATCAATTTCGCATCCTTCTTCTGCATCGTTCTTTATATCAAAATTTTTGTTGATGAATGAGATTAAGTCTTTGATTTCATCCGGATTAAGATGTGTTGGCGTTCCGCCGCCCCAATGAAGCTGCGCTACTTTTCGGCCTGGAACGATGTAGGAGCGAAGCATATCAATTTCATTTTTGAGATACTTGATATATTCTTGAATTCGATCGCGGTTGCGTGTAATGATCATGTTGCATCCGCAGAAATAACAAAGCGTATCACAGAACGGAAGATGATAATAGAGAGATAATTCCGGCGGATTGGTTTCATTATTTGTCCGAATAATTTCGTCCAGATATTTTTCCGGTGTAAATGAATCGTTGAAGTGCGGGGCTGTTGGATAACTTGTGTACCGCGGTCCGGGTCTATCGTATTTTTTTATTAAGTCGAGATCTATATTAAACATTTCTACTCCAGTCTAATTCACTAAGGAAAGAATCATTCCATCCAAAAAAGGAAAGAATCGCTTCGCTCAATAATTAATGATGGTTCTATTTTGTTGATAAATATTTTATAAAATTTGAAAGTTGTTTCGAAATTTCCAAACAATCATTCTTCAACTTTTCATAGAGTTGTGGTTCAATATAGCCCAACTCAACGGCAACATTTAATAGGCTTCTTATTTCTCCAACAGATCCTTTTGAGTAATAGAGAAATTTTACAAAATCTTTGTTGCTGCCTCTTTCAAAACCCTCTGCAATATTATTCATTACAGAAATAGCTGCTCTTTGTATTTGATCTTTAAAACCGAAATCCTTTTGAAATTTAGAATTATTTAATCTGTAAATCTCTACACATAATTCTTTTGATTTTTGATAAACCGGTATCTCTTCAAAAGTCTTCATCTAATTTCTTCTTTGAGTCCTGCGAAGCGGGACGATTCTTTCCTTCTTTCCTTACTAATGAAACACTTTACTCTCTTCTTTAACAACATCTACTAAATATTTCGCGTTTTCTGGCGGAACGTCAGGTAATATACCGTGTCCGAGATTGAAGATGTGACCGTTATGTTTACCGAATGACTTCAATACTTTTATCGCTTCTTTTCTAATTTTATCTTTATCACCATACAAAACTGTCGGATCAAGGTTCCCTTGAAGTGCGACTTTGTTGCCGATCTTACTTCTAACTTTCCCAAGTTCCATTGTCCAATCAAGACCAATAACATCCGCTCCGCAATCCGCAAGCTTGTTCAATTTATAATGAACGCCTTTAGCAAATACAATTACAGGCTCGTCTTTTCTTTTAATTTGAGAAATAACTTTCTGAATATACGCTAGAGAAAATTCTTCAAAATCGGTCGGCGAAAGTAATCCGCCCCAAGTATCAAATATCTGAACTGCATTTGCACCGGCTTCAATTTTTGCCGAAAGATAATCGGCAACAGAATCTGCCAACTTATGCAACAACAAGTGTGCGGCTTTAGGCTTGTTGTAAATGAATTTTTTTATCTCCGAAAAACTTTTTGATCCGCCGCCTTCAACCATGTAGGTCATTAAAGTCCAAGGTGAGCCTGCAAAACCAATTAACGGAACACGTCCGTTCAATTCTCTTTTAGCAAGAGAGACGGCATCAAGCACATATTTCAAATCCTTCGTTGGATCAATCACTTTCAATTTATTAACATCATCTGCTGTGCGGATTGGATTATAAAGTTTTGGACCTTTGCTTTCAATCATCTCAAGATGCATTCCCATCGCCTCAGGAATTACAAGTATATCAGAAAATATGATTGCCGCATCAACTCCAATAATATCAACTGGTTGAATTGTAACTTCTGCCGCGAGTTCAGGTGTTTTGCACATCGTTATAAAATCGGCTTTTTCTCGGATAGCTCTATATTCCGGCAGATATCTTCCTGCTTGACGCATTATCCACGTCGGTGTATATTCAACTGATTTTCCTTTGCAAGCTCTAAGAAATAAATCATTTTTTAATTTGGTCAAGAATCCTCCGGTTATGCTATATCAGCAGTAATTTGAAAATATTTTATAATCGCTTCTGAAACACCTTGAAGCGAAAAAGTTTTTGGTACAATATGTACTGCAAGCCCTTTTTCTCGTATCGCGCTTTCAGTAGTGGCCCCAATAGCGCAAATGGTACTTGTTCCAAAATACTTATCAGAATCCGTAACACTCATTATTCTAAGAAAATTATTAAACGAAGAAGGACTTGTAAAAATAAAAACGTTAGGATGTTTCTTTTGAATTTTCTTGTGCTCGTTTTTTAAATTGTTCAAGTCGTTTGGAACAACATCATAAACCGGAACTGAATATACTTGTGCGCCAAGTTCAGATAAACCAAGATTCAGATCTCCGCCAGATAGAGAAGAGCCGGGAATAAATATTTTTTTATTTATCAAATCAAATTCTGATAATTTGTCAATCAATCCTTTTGAACTGAATTCATCCGGTATAATATCAACTCTGATTCCAACGGATTCGCATTCATCGGCAGTGCTTTTTCCTACAACAGCTACTTTTGCTTTTGATAGATTCAGCTTTCTTTTAGCAGCGATATCAAAAAAAACTTCGACAGCATTGGCGGATGTAAATACCAGGTAATCAAATTGATTAAACATCCGTAACGCATCATCAAGTTCCGGAGAATTAATTGCCGGTACAATTTTAATCGTCGGGCAAAAAAGTAATTCAGCGCCTTCATGTTTCAAAGCATCTAAATTCTTTTTGCTTTCCAGTTCACTCTTGGTAATAAGTATCGTTTTGTTTCTTAGTGAATTCATTTTGACCGCGCATTATTGTAAACATCTTTCAAAATTGCAGCAACACCTGCTTTTAGTAAATCCTTTGCTAAATTTTGACCAAGTTTTTCCGGATCTGCTTTCGTGCCTCGCATTTTCTTTCTGAAAGTAACCGAACCATCAACTGATCCAACCATCGCATCAAGATATAACCCATTTGTTTTTACTTGTGCAAGTGCGCCGATAGGAACCTGGCAGCCGCCTTCTAAGGATTTCAATAATGCACGTTCAGCGCGAATTGCAACATAAGTTTTTTCATCATGGATTGATTTTAAAACTCTTTCTGCAAGTTTATTATTCTCTTTAATCTCAATTCCTAGAGCGCCTTGTCCAACCGCGGGTAATATTTCATCAGTGCTTATGATACTTGAAATATGCTTGTTCAGTTTCAGTCTTTCAACGCCGGCACGGGCTAAAATTATTGCATCCCACTTAGAGTCTAAAAACTTTTTAATTCTTGTAGGAACATTGCCGCGAAGTTCTTCAATTCTTAAATCAGGACGAAGATGAAGCAATTGAGATCTTCTTCTAAGCGAACCTGTAGCTACAATTGCATTCTCGGGTAGGTTGTTAATTTTGGTTCCCTTTTTACGAGCAATCAGAATATCTTCAACGGGGTGACGTTTAGTAACAGCGGCAAGTTTCAATCCTTTTGGAATTTCAGTCTGTAAATCTTTCAAACTGTGAACAGCAATATCAATTGTTCCTTTCAGCAATTCATTTTCCAATTCTTTTGTGAATAAACCTTTATCGCCAATTTTAGAAAGTGCTACATCAAGAATCTTATCGCCTTTAGTATTTATGATCTTTATTTCTACTGAAAGATCTTTATTTTTTCGTTCCAATTCCTTTTTAATAAAATTAGCTTGCCAGAGTGCAAGTGCACTGCCGCGCGATCCGATCACAAGTTTATTCTTTATCAAAATTCTCCTCAGATTTATTATCATTATTCGATTCATTTCCATTTGACTGCAAATGATCCAGATTAAATAATTCTTTCAAAATCATTGTTTTGGCCGTTACATCATTTATGTTGGCTCCGGTTTCAGCAAACTCTCTCAGTTTGACAGTTGGATTATGAAGAAGCCTACCGATCATTCTGCGTGTCATATCTTCAATCTTTGTGTAATCATCATCACTTACTTTATTCCTAATCTTCTCAAGTTCGTCGTGCCGTATCTCTTCGAAAAAAGAACGCATAGTTTTGATTGTAGGTACAACATCAAGTGTATTATACCAGCCGAAGAACCCTATCATTTCTTCCATAATTATTTTATTTACGAGCGGAATCTGATCGCGCCGCTTCTGTAAATTTTGATCTACAATGATTTTTAGCGAATCCATATCGTGATAAAACACATTATCAATTTTCTTCACTTCCGGATCAATATCGCGTGGAACTGCAATATCCATTAAGACAACAGGTGAACCACGTCTTTTTTTGACAGCAGCTTTAACGTTATCAAAAGAAATTATTAGATTATCGGCGCTTGTTGCACTGATTATAATATCAAAGTTTTGCAGTTGTTCAGCTAGAAATTGAAATGGAATTATTTCCCCATGAACTTTTTCTGCCAATTTTTCTGCACGATCAATTGTTCTGTTACAAATAGCAATTTTGCCAACTCCTTTATCCCGAAGATGAATTGCTGCAAGTTCTCCTGTTTCGCCAGCTCCAATTACAAGCGCAGATTTCTTCTCGAGATTAGCAAAAATCTTTTCAACAACTTGAACAGCCGCGTAACTAACAGTTACAGCGCCTTCTCCTATTGTCGTTTCTTTAATAGCACGTTTTCCAGTCCGGGTTGCCGTATCAAAGATTCGGCGAAGAACAGATCCTGCAAAACTTAAATCCTCCGAAATTTCGAATGCCTCTTTTACCTGTCCCAAAATTTGGCTGTCGCCTATTATCATTGAATCAATTCCAGAAGCTACAGAGAATAAATGTTTAACTGCCCCGCAAGAAAAATATTTTGTAATATGCTGCGGTTGAATGCCCGCACCCGGTTTGAAATCAATAAGTTTTTCTATAAGCTGTGTTGTGTCTAATCCAGAATTTTCAGGAAAGCCGAATATTTCAGTCCGGTTGCACGTTGAAATTACAACTCCTTCAGAAAACAAAGATTCCTTTAAGCGAGGGATGAACTCTACAATTTCATCCCGACTAAGATGGATTGCTTCTCGAAGATCGAGAGGAGAAGTATTATGATTTATTGATATGCCGACTAAATTCATTTTAAAACTTTCAATAAAACGAGTGAAACGTCTTTGCCAATGTGTTCGTAGTTATCAATGATAGTATCGCAACAACAAAACCGATTAATGAAAAAAGAATTACTTTTTTACCATACAAACCGCCTAAAAGTTTACTTAAAATTCCGATTCCGTAAACAAACCAGACGAATAAAGTGCCAATTAATTTTGGATCAAGATAGCTGAAATGCGGGAAGGCGCTCGGAAGCCAAATAATTCCTATAACAATTGCAAATGTTAAAAGTACAAAACCAATTACGGCAGAATAAAAACTGAGCTTTTCTAAAATTTCCAGATTTGGTAATCGATCGAAGATCAAACCGAATTTATTGGTTTTTAAGTTTTTGTAGAGAAGCATATAAAGCAGTCCGTAAACCGCAGAGACCGTAATTCCGGAATATCCCAAAAGTGCGTTGACTACATGAAGTCCAAGAAGACGGTTCCTTAAAACCTCCGGAACTATGTAATTGTGTTCAACAAAGAGAGAAGAAATGGTCTGAAAAAAAAGAGAAAATAAGATAATGAAAGCACCGGTTCCGCGAATATCAGTCAGCAGTTCAAGAACGAAATAAGAGAATCCGATCGAGAAAGCAATTAGAGAAAATATCTCAAATTTATTAGTTATCGGCGGATGGTTATATTCAATTGTTCTAGATATTAAATAAAAAGTATGTAAAAGCAATGTGACGAATAAAACTATTCGCTTGGAATCGCTTATAAACTTCTTCTCATTGAAAAAATCGAAACAGTATATTGCAAATGCAAGTGCATAAAAGAGAGGAAGTAAAAAATTTAGTATATCTATCGATTGAAGCATATATTCTCAAAAAAATTATATGGCTTGTTTTTTGTGATGTCAAAATTATGAAAATCTCACCCCAAAAACTTACAAAAGAAGGGTCGTCAAATACTATTCTTGACGAATTAAGATCTAATTAGTACAAAATGGGGCTCAAAAAGCCAGCTTTCTTAATGTTTTTTGAAACATGAGATTAAAGATGAACTTGTAAGGAAACTTAGAAGTAACTTTTAAATTCATTCAGCAATACTTTGTTATCAATCGGTTTTTGCAGAAACTTTGTTGCGCCGGCAAGCATAGAAATCTGCTCATCTTTCCTTAATGTATAAGCGGTTACAACAATGATTGGCGTAGTTTTATATTCTTCCATCAATCTTAGCTCTTCAATCAGCTGCACACCGTTTTTCCCTTTGCCAAGCCCTAAATCAATTAAGAAGATATCATAATGCGCCGTTTTAAGGGAATCATAAAACTTTGAATCGTTCGTGCATACAGTTATTTCAAAATATTTGGAGAAGATGTTTTCATAGATTATCTGACTTAAATCGTCATCTTCAACAACAATTAATTTTGGCTTTTCCATTGTTTAGAATCTCAGATTTCATTTAAGCAAATATTGATTTTTATAAACTCTATTTATAAACATTCGGTGAAACATTAATTAAAGTTATCTCTTTCATTTTGATCAATCAAGGTTTTTTTTGTTATTGTATTGATCCTCTTCAAGTAAAAGAGTCTTCGAAAGAAAAGAAAAGGAGATGAATTCTTGATATCGTGAATTGGAGATTTGCAAAAAAAAAGCCGCTCGAAAGCGGCTTTGAAAATAAAAATTATTTCAATTTCCGAAGACGTTTATTTTGCCATTCATATGTTTTGTTGCATCAATAATTTTACCGTACTGATCAACAACTCCGGCATGACAAGTTGCACAGCCTTTCAGATCAGCATCCACGTGTCCTTTTGGAGGTAAACCATGACATGTACCGCATGCAGCTTGAGTATTATCAACTTTATTCCATATCGGTTGATAATTGTTTCCCTCAATTTTATCGGCGGTATAAGCGAAAGGATATTGAGAATTAGCTTTTGAAAAAGCAAAACTTCCGTGGCAATAATTGTTGGTACATTTGTAAGTACTCAAATCGTAAGCGGAAGATCCAACTGCGGAATCATATGTCTTGAAAACAACTTCAGCTCTTGCCGTATTATCAATATGTCCAGCAGAATTTAATGTGGCAGGAACGTTATGACATTCGGAACACTTAACGATTCCAATTTTACTACTTTTAAGATGAGAAGCGTGAGCACCAACTCCAGCAAATTTTGTATCAACATCACCTGCAATATCTTTAGGCGGTGCAATGGAAGTAGGATCAGAAAAATTACCATGACAAGTATTGCACGCTTCCGGTCCGCCGGTATTTGTGTGGCAGGTATTGCACGATGGACTTGCAACCTTACCGGCATAATTAGTTCCATGACATGTTTTGCAATTTGTCATATCCCATTTCAATGATGCAATAAATTTTCCATGAAAATTTTGCGAAGCGGGATCAGAAATTCCATTTTGATGAACGGTAATTGTCGTGTGACAACTGCTGCAAGCAGGACTTGCAATTCCACCGGAATAATTAGCTCCATGACATTGGTTACAGTCGCTCATTTTCAAATTCTTTGTCTCAATAAACAAACCATGAAAATATGATGAAGCAGGATCGTTAATTGCCGCTTTGTTCTGGTGAACAGAAATATTTGGATGGCAGTTAACCGAAGCGCAACTTAACATTGCAGTTCCGTCATCGAATTTTGAAGAATGACATTGTTTACAGCTTTCCAATCCTTTCTCTTTTACTGTAACACCGTGAAAACTAATCGAAGCAGGATTTAAGACATCCACGCCATGAAGTGCAAAATTTGACGGGGCAGTCACATCATTTTTTAAATCGCTGCAGGAAGAGAAAATTCCAAGTGAAACGAGTAAGAGCAAATAAAATTTTGTATATCTCATAGTTTATCCAGAAAAAAATTTTTATTTATGACAATAACCGCAGAAGCCGACTCCTTTAATACCACCAGGACGTGCATTAGCATCTGTATGACAAGAATAGCAGACCGATCCTTGGTCTGTATGCCAATCACCTTTTTCCAAATCGGCACCAAAACTTCTTGGATGCGTTTTTGGATTAGTTCCTTTGATTCCATCATTATCAACATGGCAAAGAATGCAATTTTGATCAGCACCTTGAAGATCGTGACATGAAGAACATTGTTCGATATCTCTACGCGCTAGAACTGCATGTTGACCGCCGCCTGTTCCAACGCCAATTGTAACAAAGTTCGGAGCTTTGTGTGATGTTGGAAGAGTTCCTTCAAGTGCAAAGTCGCCGCCTTTAGAATCATGGCATTTAGCGCAGAAGGTCTCTGGCTGATGACATGTCTGGCATTCCGATGTTTTGCCTTTTAAATCAATTCCATGCGTGAATTGATAATTCAAATCATGTACTCTTGTTATATTCTGCTGTTTTGTATTATCAATAAATTTGTGTGGTGAATAAGGTGTATAGAAATCGCGTGAACTATTATTTTCAGTAATCATGGTTGTAGAAACGTGACATGATTCGCAGAATGAATTGTTATGACACATTTGGCATTGAGCATCATCTTTCGTCGCAGTGAACTTATGATTCTTTAAGAAAGATACTTGTTTATGATCTTGTGGAATCAATTTAACGGTTGAGATATGACAAGATTCGCACACGTTTGTTGCTTTTGTAGTTCCGTTATGACAATCATAACAAACCGACATTGCAGGTAAAGCAGAAACCGATTCGAAACTATAATTAACATCCGACAAACCTTTATGGCAAGATTCACAAACCAGTTTCTGATCCGTTAAATGAAATTTATGATTGAAAATCATTTCCGGTTTCTTCTGAATCAGCGGTTCGTTTATATCTTCGTAATGACACTGCTTGCAATTTTTTTCATCATCGACATCATGACAAGTCTCACAGACAGATTTTTCAGGAAGGAGTCGCATATTAAGAGTCGTGCTCTCGGATACTGCGGTATGACATGATGCGCAATCAGTAATATCTTTATGCACTTTGTGCGAAAATTTAATTACATCTTTATTAGTTTTTTCCTGTTCACTGTTTCCGTTCTTGTTAATTGCAGCAATTGTCAAAAAACAAATTAGAAATAGAGATAGGGCGCCGTATAGATATTTTATTTTCATAATATTCTAGAAATTAGTATTAAACCAGTAATTTACTTTGAACAGAATTCTGAAATCATCTTTGTAAATTTTGTTATTGAAATACTGACCCTGAAGATCAAATGATAGATAAGTCCATGGTCTTAAATTTACACCGCCAAGAAGGCTTGTTATAGTATTAACTTCTGAATCTGCTGAGAGTTTGTAATTTGTAAAAGCAATTCCGACTGACGGAGTAATAAAGCCATCGCCGAAAGTGTGTGCTGTATAAATTGAAACCGCATCAAGTTCTCCGGCATATCCGAATGTTTTTCTGTAGCTGAAACTGCCGTATGCTGTTGTGGCTCCAATATTTAATCTTTGAGAACTATCATCATCGTAAATTACGTTTCCATATTTACCAAAAATGGTTATATCCTTATTTAATTTATAGTCAATTCCGCCTTCCATTTCTTGCGAATTGCCGTAATCAAACACAGAAAAAATGGAATTGTATCTGATCTTCGGTTCGCGGTAATTATAATAAGCATCAATACCTAATTCATCTGTGGCTTGAACGCGCCCGTTGACTTCAAATTTAGATGTTGTGCTGAAATTCAAATCGTATTCGTATCGTGTATCAATATTTACTTTCTCATTTAAGAAATATGACGCCTCTGCGGTAAGAAATTTAAATTGATTCGATTTCTGTTCTATAAGTACTTGAATCAAATTTAAATTGGCATCTAACCTCAAAGCCGTGAAATCAAGAGGTTTGAAGTTTTTGTCCATGTAGCTCAATCCAAAATTAAAATGTTCAAGAAAATTCAGATCAATTTTACCACCTAAAACGTAATCATTGCTTAGGTCTGTAGTCATTTGTAATTTTTGATAAGCCGGAACATTTCCGCCGTAAAAACCGGTGATTGAGATACCGGAGTATCTAAATTTTAGATTAACTCCATCATATAATCCGCCGGCAACAGGTGTAAATAAAGGCTGTCTGCCGAGTTTCAATGTGAACAGATCGAATATATCGCGGGCTTCAAGATATAAATTGTAAAATCTCATTCGAGGATCACTATCCAAAGAATTGCTGAGATTCGTTTCAAAGTTCATTCGGGTTCGAAGCGAAATCTTATTATAATTGAAGTTAAGCGATAAGGTTTCGAAATTTCTAATGAATGTATCGGAAGTCTTGAGTGTATCAAATCTCTCGAATGTATAGAATGAAGAAGAGATGCTGCCGTTAAGATTCTGGGCAGAAATCATAAACGGCAGACTAAAAAAGAGAAACAGCAAAAATATTTTTTTCATTTTATGCTCTATAAAATAGAATTAACCTTTAGGTGTTGCATGAGCGATTTTTTTCCACATTTCAGCATACTTGAATTCTTTGAAAGTAGGACTTGCTGAATTATGACATGTCTTACAGAATTTTTCACCTTCTGGAACAGTTAAACCTTTTTTAATTGCTTCTTCTTTGTTTTTCATAACGGACATTGTTTTATATTCTGAACCAGCACCATGACATGTTTCGCATTGTACGCCGTCTTCTTTAAAAGTAGATTCAACTAATGCTTTTTCACCAACATGGCATTTCAAACATTCTGGTGTTTCAGCAGCTTTTTTCCCGCCTTTCTTCATAGCTATTTCATCTGCTTGAGGAGTTAAGAGAACTTTGTATGCCTGAGCGTGTTTGCTTTCAGACCAAATTTTTAATTGTTGCCCTTGTTTTTCGGATTTATGGCACATTCCGCAAGTTTTGCTACCGACAAATTTGGCTTGTGCATTTGTATTTGTCGGCATAAAAAGGTAAGCTGCAACAATAATTAATACGAGAAGAGAAGTTTTGTAATTCATTTTTTCCTCCGTGGAAAGATTGAATGATTGATCTAGAAATTTATTGAATTATATAAAAGAACTTCTTAATCCTATTCTAAAATAGCCCATTTACGATTAATAGGCAACCTCGTAAATCAGATAAAACTATTTATTAAACAATATTTTCTTTTTTCTCAACCTTTTTGTCAAGGTTTTCTTCAACCCAGATTCTTAACTCCGGATCATTATCAATTTCATGTTGAATCACTGATTCCGCATTAAGCCCGTTCTTTTCTAATGTTGAAGTAAATAATAGAGTCGAGTTGCTAACTTTCTTAAGATCTCGAAGACCGCTTTTAAATTCCTTGAATTCAAGAACCAACCGTCTAAAATGTTTTTCATGATGATGGCGGTATGTATGAAGAGACATTTTTCCGTCCATCCAAGTTAGACTCATAGGATATTCATGTGGGTGGAAGATTACAAAGAACCAATGCCATACAATAATTGCAAGTGTTGCTAAAATTGCTTCGTAGAAATGAATTAACTCGCTGACTTTAATTAACCATGTTGGAGCCCAGTTGCCGACAACTGTTGGGAACCATAATATAAATCCGGTTGCACCCATAACAATTGTTCCCCAAATTAATGCCCAATATTCGGCTTTTTCTGTGTAGTCATAAGTATCAAATTTCGGTTTATCTTTTTTCAGGCGCAGATAATAAAGAATATTATCGCGGGCATCGGTTATATCATGAAATTTCGGAATTAAATTTAAGAGAACATCTCTTCCGCGAGGTGTAAATAATAAATAGAATATATGGTATAAACCGCTTGTAATCATAACAACAGCCGCACTGCGGTGAATGTATTGACGTGCTGTTTCGCTCAATCCAAATGTTTGTAATAATTCCGCCCACCAGCTTGCATGGTATTTAAGAGCGAATCCTGTTATTGCTAGTGTAAGAAATGAAGTTAAAAGTAAATAATGCTGGATAACTTCATTCTTTGTAAATCTTGGAATTCTGATTTCTGTTTTCTCATGCCGTCTTTTTTTACGAATCTCATAAACAAAAATTAGAAGGTTATGAAGAATCATACCTCCAATAACTGAAATGATAAGCCAGAAATAAATTGTTCCTACAAAATTTTCAATTTTCGAAGCAACGTTGTCTAATGTTTTGTGAGAATAACTTTTTGCAAATGTATCGGTAGCATTCGGATGGCATTTCTTGCATGTGGCCGTTACGTTTAACTGATTTACGGACGATTCCGGATTATTCTTTGGTAAAATTTTATGTACATTGTGGCAGTCTACACACAACGCAACATCTTTATCGCCACGCAGCATTGCTAAACCATGATAGCTGTCTTCATATTGTTTAACTTGATCACCGGAAATACCAAATCTTTGAGCAATTTTTGGGTTTTGATGACAGATAATACATGTCTGCTGTTGTAGTTTTCTCGCATCTAAACGATTATTAACTGTCTGCATGCTGTGTTCGGAATGACAGTCATTACATACCGGAGCTTCGCGTATTCCTGCTTTTGCTCTTACCCAATGAATTGATTTTTCATATTCATCGGCAATTTCTCTGTGGCATTGTCCGCATGTTTCGGGAATTTCGAAACTGGAAATTGTTGATCCCGGTTGAATTCGATTTTTAATATTATGAACACCATGACAGGTACTGCAATTTGCCGAATTCAATTTTCCTTGTTCTACTAGTTTACCGTGAATAGAGTTCGAATAAAGCACCCCGGGATTTTTTATACTGAAAGAAAATTTTTGGACGAGCTTTGGATTATCATGACACGTTCCGCATGTTGTAGCCAAATTCTTAGGATAGACTTTACTGCTCGGGTCATTTACTTTTTTGATGTCGTGCGAACCATGACAGTTCCAGCACATAGCTGCTTCGTCAATACCTTCACTTAAAGAAATTCCATGAATACTTTCTCTATGTTCTTTTGCGATGGCTGAGTGACACAAATAACAATCTGCCTTTTGTGTTGCACTTACATTTTGCGGATGGTTGCCAAGATTATTGGAAATGTAATTATGGCAATCAGCGCATTCTAAATCTTTATGAACCGATTTTTTGAGCGTTGTATAATCATTTTGTTTATGGCAGCTTATACATTTATTCCCTTCCACAGCTTTAGAATGATATGGATTAGCAAGCACCAAACTGCTTGTATGACACTGCGAACAGTATTCCTTTACTTTCAGTTTATTCTCTTTTGGAGGGGTTTTAATTTCATGAGTGCCGTGGCATTTTTTACAATCGGGAGGATTCTTTACTTTTCCTTTTAAACGATGATGAATATCGCTCTTAACTAGATCTGCATATTCTTCATGACAAGTTTCGCATTTAACCTTTTTGTAATTTTTTTTCTCGGTATGACTTTCATCCTTAATGTTAGTATGGCAGTCCTGGCAGCTGATTACTTCATTATGAACTGATTTTTGAATTACATTCTCATGGCAATCCCCGCACTTAAATTCTTGTGCATACGTATAGCTGCTTAAAAAAAGGAGGATGCTATAGCAAACTAAATTCAAAAAAAACTTTTTCGAAAATGACGACATGAAAAAACTCCGTAAAAAAATATCATTGATATAAGAACAACATTGAATAAATAATTAATAAAATTAAAATTACACCGAGAGTTAATGCTGTAAAGCCGAAAATTCTTGCAGCCCTTCTTAAAAATACAGGCGGTGCATCTCCAAATTTTTTCTGAAGTTCCGGGTCTTGCATTATTATTTCATATTCACGCGGGCGGTCCGACTTTAACTCATCAATATGTACTTTTCCCGTAAAGATAACCGTATCCATTGGAAATTTATCCGGACGAAAGTGAGTATTGAAAAAGTGGTACGTGAATATAAACCCGACAGCAAGAAGAGCTTCGTCGCTATGAACAATTGTTGCAATATTAATAAATGATCCCGGCAAACCGAGATTTGTAAAAAATTCTGGAAACCATAAGATTAATCCGCTCGATCCAATTACGGCAACACCCCAAAAGACTGCCCAATAATCAAATTTTTCCCAGTAAGTCCATCTGCCATATTCCGGGCGCGGACCTTTGCCAAGAAACCATTTCATCGTTGCGATAAATTCTTTTAAATCATTCTTGTTTAGCATTAGTGAATTTTCACCGCGCAGAAGCGATGTAAATTTTGATTTCTTCTTCTTGACCTTCCGGATTAGATAACCAATGTGAAGACCGAAATAAATGAATGTTACAATTGCCGCTACTCGGTGAATGAACCCTGTCACCGCGTAACCGCCCATAATATCAGAAAGCACTTGGAATATTCCGCTTCCCGAAAATTTAATTATCATTCCGGTAATAGCCAGAGAAATAAAACTGGTTATTACTAAGATGTGAAGAAACCTTGAGTAGGCATCAAACCTTTCGTAATATTTACCTTTTTTTGCTTCTATAGTATCACCCATATTACTCTTTTCGTTTTTACTTCAGTTAAATTATCTTTTTGTTAACTAATCTTCTTTGTTATAATGCTCATCAGTCTCTTCTTCTTCAAGTTTTTCATTTTTTCTTTCAATCTCTTTGTTCTTTTTGTTTTCCTTCAAAGCTTTAGGGAACCATAAGATGGTGTGAATACCGAAGAAAGTAAATGTGCCCGTTAAAAGTATTACCATGAACCAAAATGTAAAATAAAGGTAAGGATATTTATCTCTATTATGATGTGTGGCGTGGGTTAAATAACCGACAAACTTTTTATTCGAATTTGGGTGACATTTTTTACAAGTCTCAACAATTTTTCCGCGACTCAATTGCGATGCAGGATTACTCACCGGTAAAATATTATGAGCACCATGGCAGTCATAGCATCTAGCAGCTCTACTAGAGCCAAGTTTAGAAACTTTGCCATGAAATGTTTCGAAATAGCTCTCTGTAACTTTCTCGTGGCACTTGCCGCATTGTACAATTATTGAAGTTTTGAAGTCCTTTAAATCCACCCGATTAATTTCATGTGACAAATGGCAGTCGTTACAAACCGGAAGTTTTTTATCTGTCTTGGTAACATCGGGACTATGAACGCTTTTCTTAAATTCTTCATAAACACCAAGATGACATTGTGCGCAAGTTGTAGCTATATTATTTGGATTTACAGTTGAACGGGGGTCTTTCTTTGGCAACTCTCTGTGGCTTGAATGACAATTTACGCATGTCGCCGTAACTATCAATCCGCTTTGCAATAAACCTTTGCCGTGAATACTTTCTCTATAGTTGGCAACAATTCCTAATTTGCTTTCATCTAAGGCGACCGCAATATTTTTCCCTTCACGGTGACATCTTCCGCAAAGTTCCGGTACATTACGTGCAAAAGTTGGAGATGTGATATTCTTCTTCGACTGAACATTATGCGTCGTGTGACAATCCGAGCAATATGGCGCTAACTTATCGCCGGCAGCGTGTTTTTGTCCATGTAGACTAATGTTATAATCATCAACTTGAGCCGTATGGCAAATAGAACAATCAACTTTTCCGCTATTTAAGCAGACAGGGCTTTTTGAATTACTAATATTTGTATGACATTTAATACAAGAATTTACTTTGTGGGCAGAATTTTTAAATTGCTCACCATCTATATATAGAGAAACTCTTTTTCCATCAACAATTTTAGAAAGATCTTTTTGTGAATGACACTTCATGCACTTATCATCCGGAAAACTATCGTCATAAAAAACTTTACGAATTTTATGCGGAGCGTGGCAATCAATACAAACAGGAATTTTATTTGGTTCTTTTTCCCAGAGTGAACCTCGGATTACTTTTTGGTGAACTTGCTCGATTTGCCGGTGACATTGAGTACACGTTTTTGCGATGTTGTTGCGATTAATTGTTGATAATGGATTTGTATGAGGAAGAATATCATGTGAAGTATGACAGCTTGTACATACTGCCGTTACAATCAACCCGCGTTTAAATAGTCCTTCACCATGAATAGATTCAGTATAATCACTAAGAACTTTCCGTTCTTCTGGATTAACCATCCCGGAAACTTGAGTTCCTTCTTTATGACATTGACCGCAAAGAGCGGGAATGTTCATTACATATGTTCTTGATTTCGGATTTTTAGCAGAAAGAATTTCATGTTTTGTATGACATGAAACACAAGTTGGCGCAATCGATAAACCTTTTTTATATGCTTGTGCATGCAAACTTCTATCATAATGGGAAGACTGGGTTTCATGACATGTTGCACAAACGACTTTATTTAATTTCTCGGAGTGAGGAAGATTATTAGGATCAACATCGGAATGACATCCGGTACAGCTAACTTCCTCGTGAACAGATCCGGCAAATGACTTTCCACTTACAAAAAGGGAAACCTCTTTTCCGTTACGCGTCGTAGTAAATGTTTTATCTCCATGACAGTCAAGACATACTTGGTCATCTTTGCTCTGAGCGGAAATAGAGGAGAGTAAAAAGCTTAATGTGAATATTAATGAAACAAATTTATTCATATATTTTTCTTGTAGGGCTGAGAAGTAATGTTCAAAAATTAAGTTCATTTACCTTTTTGAAGCGACTATAATTCAACTTCAGATAAGAATATTGAGAAAATTTAGTTACAAAGTCGCAAAAATTAGCGAAAAATCAAATATTACATGCTAATATCAGATAAAAGACTCTAATGTCTCTAGTTAAAATATTCAGTTCGTATGACTTTGTCAACGCTCAAAAAAAGAAAAAGGAGAAAGAGTTACCTCTTTCTCCTTCAAGTTTGTAACCCTAAAAATTATTATTTTTTAAAAAATTCTCCTGTAATGATGTACCATTCCTTTTCTTCCAGATTTTCAAGTTGTCCCCAGTACATTTCATAATTTTCAGCTTTGTTTCCATCACTCTTTATAAAATCCTTTATACGTTTATTGTACGTCTCTATTTCATCCTGAAAATAATTAACCGCATTTTTGCCAATTTTGAGCTGAGTTAGTTCTGTATCCAATTTGTCAGCATCAATGATGCAGATCCAATTTTTTTCGTACGTTGAATAATCTAATGCTGAAAGATTATCGGCTAATTCTTGATTAACTTTAGCTACCTGTCCGCTTATTGGAGAATTAAATTGAATCGATTTTTTCCCTTGTTTAATAATGAATAATGGCTGTCCTTTCGTGATTCCCATACCAAGATTTGGTAATTCGATGTCATCAATTTTGCCGATTAATTTTTTTGCGAAATCATCTAATCCAATTCGAACTGTTCCATCCTGCGCAATCGCTGCCCAGCAATGTCCTTCGGAGATAAAAACACCGCCCGGAATCGAAAACTCACCAACGTTTAATGTATCTTCTTCAGTTAAATGAGTAATATGAACACGCGGTTTAAGTTGTTTATGAATTCTTTCTTGTCTCTTCACCAAAGATTTTTGAGTAAATGCCAACAATTCGTCTTCTGTAAATGGTTTCTGAACATAATCCATTGCACCAAACTTCATGCAATCGACAGCAGTTTCAACAGTTGCATAACCGGTGATAATTATAACATCAATATCCGGTCTAAGGAATTTCACTTTTTTGGTTACTTCAACTCCGTCCATTTCAGGCATCTTTAAATCTGTGAAAACAAAATCGTAATGATGGGATTTTATCAAATTCAATGCATGAAAGCCGGAAGTAACAGTATCAACCGAGTAACCGTCGAGTACAAGAATTTTTCTAAAACTGTCGAGAATAATATCTTCGTCATCAACACATAAAATTTTTGCTTTTGGATTTGGCACTTCGGCACGTTTAAGCGAAACTGCTTCCTGGCTCAAATCAAGGCTGATACTTTCATCTAATATTGCTTCTCGTTCTTTACGGGTTTTCTTCTCATTTACTGTTTTTATCGCAAATCTTATAATAACATCGGCAATGATAAAAACTATTACTGCTAGAATAAAAAGCGGCATAATTATTTCTCCTTGAATTAATAAACTTTATTTATGTTCTATCTGAACTGCATGGAATTAATAATTTCATTTCATAATCGAGCTCAGTTGGAATAATTCTATAAATCCATCCTTCAAAATAAGGGTCTTTTTCTAAGAGTTCCGGTTCATTTAATAATCTTTCGTTCTTTGCAATTACTGTTCCGCTAATTACCGAATAGAGCTGGTGAATTAATCCGTCTTCTGTAAAAAATTTTACAGCCGGTGAAGCTTGTAATAAAACTTCGTTTGCATCAAGAAGCTCTATCTTTTTTATTTGCTCGATCGTTTTTATAAAAAAATCTGTTGCACCGATTAAAACCGAACCATCAAAATCTTTATTCATCCAGCTTGAATAACCAAGTCGGTAATATTTTGCGGGACATGGAACCGGTTGAAGAGAATTTTCATCTGTTTTTCTGAGTCTAATGATAGAACTATAATTCATTCCACGACGAATAACACTTACCATTTCATCAATGGAAAAAGGTTTGGGAATGAATTCAATTGCGCCGGTATATAACGATTTAACCGCATTTTCTATTGTCGAAAAGCCCGTAGTCATTATAACCGGAATATCGATTCGTTTACTTTCAAGTTCTGATAAGAATTGAAAACCATCCATAAATGGAAGCATAATATCACAGATTATAAGATCAAAATCTTCGTCATTAATCTTTGCAAGTGCTGATTTTGCATCCATCACAGAATCGAAAGAATAATTTTCCAATTGAGCGATTTTTGAAACCGAATCGATTACAACTTGTTCGTCATCAATGATCAATATGTTTTTGTGTTCTTTCATTAAATATTTCTAATTGGTTCTCCCTGAGGAAGTCTGATAGAAAAAGTTGAACCTTTACCTACTTCACTCTGAACTGAAATTGATCCGTTATGATTATCAATTATTCCCCAGATAACAGAAAGCCCCAGACCAGTACCGCGTTGACCTTTAGTAGTAAAAAACGGTTCGAAAATTTTTGAAATGTTTTCCGGAGGAATTCCGCATCCAGTATCTTTGATTTCTATTTGAACAAATTTTCTTTCTCCGGCTCGGTCAATCAAATCCCATTTTTGCCAGTCATCAGCAAAAGATGCGCAGCCTTCTATAAATCCTTGGTTTGGAATTTGAATTTTGTAAACCGGTCCTCCGCAATGAGGACATTTACTATTTCTATCTATAAAAGAGATATCACAGACTGGGCAAGAAAGATTAATCGCGTTATTTTTGTCATGAGAAATGCCGAAGTAGTGATTATGATTTCCATATATCGGGTCAAGATGAACAAAACCTTCATTGGTTCCGGACTTAATTTTTATTTTCAGCGAAGACATTCCGCCGATTTTATAAGCGGAATCAATCAGATTATGGTTCTTGGTGCAGACAGCATTTTTAATTTGTGTTATTCCTTTTGGAGACAAACTTATTTGCGAAGTTGAAACTGTTATTGAACCATTGTTGTTGCCAATTGAATCAATTGCATTCACAAATAGATTAAGAAATACCTGCTGAATTTGATTTGCGTCTATTGTGATTTTTGGAAGAGTACTGTCGAAATTTTTAATAAGAGAAATACGGTTGATCTTTAACTGATTTTTAATGACGGCATCGGCTCTGTTAATTATCTCATTCACATCAATCAAACTTTTTTTAGGAGTTGATTGGCGTGCAAAATCCAACAAACCTTTTACAATTTCACGGCAGCGAATAGTTTCTCTAACTATTACATTTAAATCTTCCTGCATTTGCGGATTATCTTTAGTTCTTTTTAATAGGAAACTGCTGTATGTAAGAACACCGGTAAGCGGATTATTTATTTCGTGTGCAACACCGGCTGCAAGCTGACCCAGAGATGCCATCTTGGTTGATTGATACAACTGCTGACTTGTCTCATCAAGTTTTTTAATCATATTGTTGAACGATTTGCTGAGTGTACCAAGTTCGTCCTTGCTCAAATCCTTGATTATATAATTCAAATTACCGGCAGCTACTTGATCCGTTGCTTTTATCAATTCTTTTACCGGATGATCTACCCAGCGTTTTACGAATAAACCAATTATAAAACCGATTGCGGTAATTGCAATAATTGCAAAAAGCAATTCTCTAATTTCATTCTGCCGAATTTGTTCATCAACTTCAGCTAATGAAATAGTTATATCAAGAACGCCTAATACTTTTGCATTTGACGAATGTGCATGACAGTCTGCTTCCGAGCAAGATTTTTCATTATAGATCGGATTAATTATTCCAAGTATGCGGCTTGAATCCGGATTCGGTTTGAAAATTCTTGTCCGATCTTTAATAGAAAGTTTTTCAAGTGCTTTGTTTTCGGCGTGACAAGCGTAACAACTTTCCGCACGTTTATCAAGCATCTTGCCAATATCATCTTTGTGAGCCGAGTAAATTATAGCTCCTTCTTTGTTAAGGATCCGGACATTGTTGATTGCCGGATCTTTTCCAATTCTATCAATTATCTCTTGAACAAGATCGCGTGAATTAAGAAGCATCACATTTCTGGTTGCATTCTTAACCGATTCGCTCAGCTGATTTGAATGACGCTTAACCTCTGAAATTAAAACATCGCTTTGCGATTTTACATTGAAGTATGAATAAACTCCTATGATTATTACCGCGGTGATGCTTACAACCCAAATCAGTTTTAAGCTGATCTTGCTAAATAATTTTTTTACACGTTTCATCAATTCTTCTTAACAAGTTTACCTGGAATATTTTTCGGATATGATTTATCTTCATGACAATTTGTACAAATCGGTTTAGTATAATTCTTTTCCTGATGACAATCTGTACATTCCAAAGCCAAATGTGTTTCATCAAGCACAACACCTGTAACTTTATGCTGAAAGTTCGCTTGCGTCCATTTGCCGTGACAATTTATACAATCTTTGCTGATACCTGTGAATTTTCCTTTTTCAACATGGCACGTATTGCAAGAAACTTTCGAATGGAATTTTAGAATATCAAATCCGGTAATTTCTTTATGATTAAATCCTTCTTTTACAGAGTTTGAATGACAACTGCTGCAGTTCGTTTTTGTATTATGACAAGTTGCGCACAAGAGATGTTTCTGTTCTGTAGTTTTAACTTTCAGTGCGACCGTCTGTGTTTTTGTGTGACATTTCACGCAACTTTCATTCGAGTGGCAGCTCTGGCATTCCAATCCGAACAAGTCTATATGCTGAGAATGATAAAAAGTCACCATTTTACCAGATGCCTTTGGCGTATCAAATTTAATAGTAGTTGGTGTTATGATCTTTGGATGAATACGTTTCGCGCTTTTATCTTCTACTAATTGAGCTTGCGATTTTTTAGAAGCTCCGTTTTGTTGATGACATTCAACGCAATCAGTTTTACCGCTCCATGAACGATGACACGTCATGCATAAGCGATGGTATGCGCCTTTCAAATCCGGCTTACTTACATCGACCCGTTTTCTAGTTAATTCATGACAATCGGAACACCCGATTACTTGTCCGGGCGGATTGTAGTGATGACACATTTTACATCCACCAGCCATTCCACTCATTTCCGCATGAAGCCGGTGAGTAAAGACTACGGGCGCATAAATATCCGACTGCTTTTTGAATTTATCTATTGTCAAAATAGCCGGGCCATCTTCCGGAGATTGATCAATGGATACCATTTTTTCACGTGGGCAAGGAAGAATGCACGGATTCTCTTTTGTCGGTATATCGCAAGAGTGACAAGTTTTACATGAAATTCCGTTAAGATTCGGATGTACTTGTTTTTTAGTCTGTGCATTCAAAATGAATGAACAAAAGAAAATGATAATTAAAATTTTCGTTTTCATCGCGCGCCTCCTCTAACTGAATATTTTGTTTTTTTAGGTAACATTCCAGGCACGCTAACAATTGGAAAAATCATTACCGCTATTCTGAAGAGAAGAACTTCCATTGCAATGAAACCCACTGTTACAGAAATTTCCCCAAAGGATGGAAAATATGAATGAACTTCATATGGAGGAGTATACGCAACTAAAAAATTATTTAATCGATTTAGAAATACTCCGAAAATTACAAGGAATGATGCTATCATTAATCCAACTGGAGATTTTGCAACCTGACGCGACATGAACATTCTTAATGGAATGATAACACCAAATAATAATTCAATTGTATACATCACACTTGCAGAAGTAATTGTTGTAAGGTAAACAAACGTTCCTCTAATCATCATATCCCCAATTTTAAATGCAAGGTAAACTCCAAGTAAAGGTGCAACCATACTTCCTAATTCAGATAGAATTGGTGTCTCCGGCTTTAATCCAAATGAACGGGAAGTTATTACCGATTCGAAAATAACCATTGGCAATCCTACCGAAATTGCGGAAAGTAAAAAGAGAAGCGGAAGAATTGGAGTCTGCCATAATGGATGCATTTTCGGTCCTGCAATTACCATTAATGTTCCCAGAGATGATTGATGCAAACATGAAAGTACAACGCCTGCAATGATGAATATGAACATGGTTTTATCCAATGCCTTATCTAGTACCCGCAATAATTTATCGAGAGGATTGCTGAAGCGTTTTAACATACCAGGTAGATTTACTCTTCCAATAAATCTTTCACAGACTATTGGTAAAAATTCAATGTATAGAACTGTTAAATAAATCATTACACATATACCGACCTCAAATAGAACAGAACTTCCATTCCACATTATTAACGGGTGCCATATAAAATAAGGTCGTCCAAGATCAATCATTACACTTACGGCAACGAACGTATATCCAAGAGCTGCCGTTAAAAGTGCGGGGCGAATGATTGCGTGATATTGGTCTTTGTGCATTATATGTCCTAATGCTGCGGTTGTAAAGCCACCTGCTGCAAGAGCAACTCCTGCCGCAACGTCAAGACCAATCCAGATTCCCCAAGGATGTTGATTATCCAAATTTGTAACGGCGCCTATTCCAAATACAAATCTAGCTAGTAAAAAAATTACTCCGTTAAGAACAAGTACAGCTAAGCCAATAACTATTGGTGTAAAATATTTCTTTTTCATTGGTGTTGGTTTGAATTCTTCCATAATTATATCTCCGCCTCGTTCTCGGTTTTCTTTTTATTTTTATTGATCCACATAACTCCGCCCAGCAGCGCATATAGAGCTACAGGTGGAACAAAGTAAGCAAAGATACCATGTTGAATTGCTTCACTTACTCCTGGAGCCGGATCTTTACCGAGTTTCGGAAAATCTAATTGTTCAAACTCTTTACTTGCCAAATATATCCATGAAGTGCCGCCTACTTCGGTCTCACCATAAACACGATTGACATAACGACTTGGATAGTTTTTAATTCTTTGATGCGCGGCTCTAATCAAATCTTCTCGTGTGCCGTAGGTAATTGCTTCGACGGGACAAATTTCTGTACATGCAGGAAGTTTACCTTCTTTCGTTCGCTCAAAACAAAAATCGCATTTCTTTATATCCGGCTTAAGTGCTTTGCTAAATTCAAACGCTGGAACCTGGAATGGACATGCAACCATGCAGTAGCGGCATCCTATGCATTTGTCAGTATCCCATATTACAGAACCGTTTTCTTGTTTTGAAAAAGCTCCAACTATACATGCAGAAACACATGCCGGGTGATCGCAGTGCATACATTGCACTTTCACATTGATCGGAAATTTATCTTGATCATCATTATGATATTGATTAACTACAGTTAGCGCTGTTTCATCTGGTCTTCTCATTTTATTAAAAACGCTTCTGTCGTCATAAGTGTCTATAGAGGGAGTTTCTAAATTGTGAGCTGTCTTACAAGCCCATTCACATTTTCGGCATCCTATACAAACTGTTGTGTCAACTAATACACCCATCCTATCTTCCGATAAAACATTCTTTGGTGCTGCTTTAGTTTTTGATGATAATCCTGCTACTGCTGTTCCAGCAATGGCGGCTGTTTTTAAGAAGTCGCGCCGGGAAAAATTTGCCATCCTAACCTCCTGTAAATGAATCTTCTTTCTTCAGATTCGATTAATTATAGAATAATGGAGATTTATATCCTTTTCAAACTTACTAACAATTTGATTTTTAGTCAACAAAACGAGTTTACCAACCTTCAAATGTCTTTTATTATCGTAAAAAAATCTTTACTTTCTAGCATCAATTCAAAAGAAAATAGATTTAATAGAAATGGCTAAGAAAAAAAACCAGGATATCACCTTGCTGAGGGATAAAATTAACAAACTGGATGCCAGTTTGATTAAACTGCTTGCCCAGCGAAGAAAGTTGAGTAAAGAGGTTATTGTTGTAAAAGAAACTTCAAATAAACCGATCCGAGATCAGCAGAGAGAATCGGAACTTCTTAACCGATTGATTAAAGCCGGAAAAAAAGAAGGATTAGATTCTCATTTCCTCTCAAAAGTATTTTATGAAATAATTGAAGACTCAGTTAGACTGCAGCAAAATTTTGTCCAGACGAAACTGAATGCGAAAGGTGAAAAGAAAAAAATTGTCAAAATTGCAATACAGGGGATTGAAGGTTCTTACAGTTTTCTAGCATCTCAAAAATATTTTACACATTTCGGCTATGAACTAAATTTTATCTTCAAAAAATTATTTGATGAAGTAATTAATTCCGTTGAAAAAGGAGAAGCAGATTATGCAGTTCTTCCAATAGAGAATACAACATCCGGCGGAATCAACGAAGTCTATGATTTATTGCTTCATACAACTCTTTCAATTGTTGGTGAAGAAAAATTTCAAGTGAAACATTGTCTTGTTGCGCTTGAAGAAGTCCCAATAAGAAAAATCAAAAAAGTATTAGCCCATCACCAGGCTGCCTCTCAATGCAGTAAATTTTTGGAATCAATTCCGAATGTTGGTGTAGAATATTTTGTTGATACGGCAATGTCAGTTCAAAAGATTAAAGAAGTCGGTAACTCATACTTTGCAGCAATTGCAAGCGAAGAAGCCGCCGCACTTTTCCAGCTTAAAATTTTACAGAAAGATATTGCCAATCAATCAGAAAATTTCACACGTTTTCTAATTGCATCACGTAAACCGGAGGAAGTAGACAAACGCATACCTTGCAAAACTTCAATCGTAATGGCAACATCTCATACTCCCGGATCATTAGTCGAGGCTTTGAATGTTTTTCGTAAATACAACGTAAACATGACAAAGTTGGAATCACGACCAATAATCGGAAATCCTTGGGAAGAAATGTTCTACCTTGATTTTGAAGGGAACATAATTGACGAAACTATAAAGAGTGTTATGGATGAATTAGGTCAATATACAAGGTTTATTAAAGTTCTCGGAAGTTATCCTACTCAAGATTTAAGTAAAACAAAACTTGAGTACACAAAAATATTGGAATCCGATATTCAGAAAACGGTTTTACTAAATGCTTATGATTCACAAAATCCGATCATAAAAAAAACGAAATCAAAAAATTACCGTCTTGCAAGCAGAGAGTATAAGAGCGAAGATACAATCATTAAAGTTAGAGATGTAGTAATCGGCGGAAATAATTTTGTTGTTATTGCAGGCCCGTGTTCGGTTGAATCGAAAGAGATGATTTTACAATGTGCACTTGAAGCAAAAGACAACGGCGCACAAATACTGCGCGGCGGCTGTTTCAAACCGCGTACTTCGCCATATAGTTTCCAAGGGCTTGGCCTGGAGGGTTTGGATTTTCTTGCTGAAGCCGGAAAATATTATCAAATGCCTGTGATTACGGAAGTGATGGACACCGAGCAGGTAGCCGATGTGGCTAAAGCATCAGATATACTTCAGATAGGTGCACGCAATATGCAGAATTTCGCATTACTTAAAGAAGTTGGAAAAACACATCGACCTATTATGTTAAAGCGCGGATTAAGTGCATCGATTGATGATTGGCTAAATGCAGCCGAGTACATTTTGTCTCAAGGGAATAGACAGGTAATCTTATGTGAACGCGGTATAAGAACATTTGAAACCGCGACTCGAAATACTTTGGACCTAAGTGCAATTCCTGTTCTTAAGGAGTTGACGCATCTGCCTGTTATTGTAGATCCTTCACATGCAGTGGGCGAACGTAATAAAGTTATTCCACTTGCAAAAGCTGCAAAGGTTGTTGGCGCTCATGGAATTATGATTGAGTTTCATCCTGATCCGCCAAATGCTCTGAGCGATCCGGAACAAGCGTTGTACTTCCAGCAGTTTGAGGACTTGATGAGAGATCTGTATCACTTATGAGCTATGCGTTTGACTGGAGATGTCAATAAAATCAAAAGTAATATTGTGATTGAAGATAGACTAAAAAATAATTTGCGGTAGTATGAGTGAAAGTAATTCCGTAGTCAATTCCCAAACCCAGAGAAAATCCGTTCGAGTTAATCTTTCTAAAATCAAATCCGACTAATGCGTTAAATCCAATTCCGGCTTCCCAAAGGTTGACATCGCTAAATGTTCTATCGTTTAAATAAATAAATCCCGCTCCTTCCTCAATATAAAACGGGAATGCAAAATCCTGCCGGATAAATCCTTTAAGAGAAAAAAACTTTATGAATGGATAGTATTTGCCTGTTCGGTTTTCCGGAAGGAATTTTTCGACTATCTGTGAGTATGTAAATGATGATCTAAAAGAAACATCATGCTCAAACCAAGGGTAGAAATCAATAAAAAATGTTGCACCGATGCTTGAAACGGAAGGTGAGTTGCCGCTGATGCTTCCAAGATGTAAAGAGCCGCCAATACTTAGCGATTCAATTTGCGCTGATGCAATTTTGACAATAAAAAGTAAGAAAAAAAATATCGGTTTTATTTTCATATTAGTAATGTAAAGTTAACCAAAAAGTTTTTTCAAGCGGATCGGTCCCATCAACTCTGTGTTTTTGATGTGCATTAATAATCAAATAATCACCCGGTTTCAACTCGAATTTTTTGCCATTGTCAAAGCTTACTTTCGCCGAACCGGAAAGAAGTAAAATAAATTCATTCTTCCGCTGATCGTACCAAAAATTATCCGGTGAAGAATGTCCTTCTGAAATAATTCTTCCCAATTTGAAATCATTTGTGGAAAGAATGTCTTCAAAGAATTCCTCCTTAAAATTATCCGGGAGGTTTTCAAAAATATTTTTTTGCAAATCCATTAAGTTAATCGCCTAAACTTTATTCAAAGTTACAAAATATTTAAGATTTTTTGATTTTCGTAAATATATTAAATCACTCAATGTTGATTGGTCTATTCCACAACAAATTTTTTTGTTGAAAAGATCGGCGTTCAATTTACGGTGGAAACCAACATTCCGGCTCCTTAACATTGCTAGTAAAAAATATTCTAATTTATAATTAGCACTTTATAAGTAGAAAAATTTATGATTCTAACTTTTTGCACCCAGATTTAGAGAGACTAATAGCTTTAATCTAATTAAATACTATTTTTGCAAACGATTTTATAAACGGAAATTATTGATGAAAATAGAAAAAAATTCTCGAGCCTTGCTTTCACTTCTATCTATATATATAGTTTGGGGAACAACATACCTAGCAATTAGAATTGGTGTTGAAAATTTACCCCCAATATTATTTACTGGTTTGCGGTGGATTGCCGCAGGCCCAATTATGTTAACAATTCTCTTGCTAAGAAAATATAAACTGCCGAATAAAAATGATATTCTTCATCTTGGTATTAGCGGGCTCCTATTGTTAGGAGGAGGAAATGGACTGGTAGTATTTGCCGAGCAATGGGTACCTAGCGGATTAACGGCATTGTTAATTACAACTGTTCCGTTCTGGGTTGTAGGGTTGGAGGCATTGGTACCCGAAGGGAAAAAAATCAATCTTACAATTATTCTTGGATTGATTCTCGGGCTTGCGGGTGTTTCATTAATTTTTGGAGGTGATCTTAAAAGTTTATTCGACTCATCACATATTGGAGGGGTAATAGGTTTGATGTTTGCGGTTATTTTCTGGTCTGCGGGAACAGTTTATTCCAAGCACAAGAAAGTTACAGTACATCCATTAATGGGTGCCGCAACTCAAATGATAATTGCCGGAATAGTAATGACCGCCCTGGGTTTAATTTTTGGTGAAGCCGGCAAATTGCATTTCACGACTACCGGAATTTATTCTTATCTGTATCTAGTAGTTTTTGGTTCATTGATTGGTTACGGCTCTTATGTTTATGCCATTGCACATTTACCAATTTCGCTAGTGGCTACATATGCTTATGTAAATCCGATTATTGCATTATTCCTAGGATGGCTCGTTCTCGATGAAAAAATTTCCGGTTGGATAATCCTTGCCGCCGTTATTATTTTAGGCGGCGTTATGCTTGTTAAGAAGGGAAGTGAAAAAAATATCTTAAAAACTAAAACTTAGAAAATTCTGCTTATGATAAAATTCAATTTATATTGATCAGTAGAAAACCTTTACCGTCATTTATAAAACTATAAGACTTAACAAGTTTTTGATCACCACTGATAAAATCAACTTCAATAGTGTAGACATCTTTACCTTCTGACTTATCTGTAGAGAATTTACTAATTGTGTATTTATTACTTAACTCGATCAGTGCAGCAATTTCTTTACATTTTCTTTTAGCTTGATTCAATTCTTCCTTATTTGCAGGATTGAAAGCATCTATATGATTTCTAGTTTTATCTTCTCCATCGTAAGCAATCAACAATGCAGCTTTTTCATATGCTTTCGATTTGCTGTAACTAAACAAGTTATTCAATGTACTTTTAACAGCTTCTTCAGCTCCCTGAGCATAAATCAATCTTGATTCTGAAACTAACGCCATCAAAACCATTAATCCGATTATGAATGTACGTCTCATATAAGCTCCTTTGACAAAATGTCTAGTTATTGCTACGCATTCTGTTCACTTAACACGAAAATTATTTATCTAATTTGTCCTAAATGTTAATAATGGTCTAATTTTCATGCTTTTACACAAATAAGATTCAACATTGGTGCCAGATTAGAATGTAAAATGTTTGATAGCTTCACCTTTACTTCCAATATCTGTCATCGCCTCAATACCAATATCAAGATGAAGATCCACAAAATTTTGAGTTACGGAGCGGTCACTTTCCTCTGTTTTAACTCCTTCCGGAAACATTGGTAAATCTGATACTAATAACAGAGCGCCGCGAGCAATTTGGTTTGCATAACCAACAATAAAAATTGTAGCGGTTTCCATATCAATTGCAATTGCACCAAGTTTTCTTAAATAATTTTTAAAATTTTCATCCCACTCCCAAAGTCTGCGGTTAGTTGTGTAGATTACGCCGGTTCTATACTCAACATTTTTGGATACAATCTTATCGGATACAAATTTATGTAATTTGAATGATGGCAGAGCCGGGACTTCTGCCGGAAGATAATCGTTACTTGTCCCTTCACCGCGTATTGCAGCAATTGGAAGAATGAAGTGACCTATTTCAGTTGAATCTTTTAAACCGCCGCATTTACCTAGAAATAAAACTCCTTTTGGTTCACGTGCTAGTAATAAATCCATTACAGTAGCGGCGTTAGCTGATCCGATTCCGAAATTGATGATTGATAATCCCGCGCTATTGGTTGCGGATTGCATTGGTTTGCCAATACCCTGAACATCGCAATTAAATTTATCGGCAAACTTTGTAACATAATTTTGAAAATTTGTAAGCAATAAATAATCACCAAAATCGTCAATGTTGGTGCCGGTATAACGTGGTAGCCAATTTGTGGCTATTTCAAGTTTCGTTTTCATAGTTCCCTGTATATGTTATCTAAATTCAATTCTTTCATACTTATCTGTAATTTTTGTTTTTCGTTGTAAGAATAAATCGTCAATTTTTAATGCGGTAGAAGCAAAAATATATCCGAATACAGTACCAATTAATGCGCCTCCAATTATATCTGAAGGGTAATGAACTCCAACATAGGAGCGTGAGAAAGCTATTAATACAGCTACAATAAAAAAAGTCCATTTTAATTTCGGGAAGATTTTAGTAAAGAACATTGCTGCCGCAAAGTTATTTACAGCATGTGAGGAAGGAAATGAAAATGATTCAGTACATGTAACTAAAACATTCAGATCTGGTAAAATATTACATGGTCGCACTCTGGCGAAAAGATTTTTTAGAAAAAAACTGCTGAATTGATCTGTTGTAATTACTAGTAAAATCAAAAAAAATGCTGAAATTCTTCCGATCCTTCCACCGCGGATAATAAGCAGAAGCAAAAGAATTATATATGCTATATACCAGTTTTTAATATCAGTAATAAATGGGAAAAACTTATCGAACAGAGTGTTGGATAATGCATGGTTTATGAAATAAAGCAGCCACACATCTATTTTATATAAAATATCCAACATTTTTCACCTTTGTGATCCAGCAAGTTTGATTATTATATCAAATTTCTTTATTTAACTGATAAAATTTTACCATTTTAGTGTTTGTTAATGATAGCAATAATGGGAATGATGATGACTGTAATGGAATCCCACGAAAAATTACGAAAAAAATATAGAACCTACTTAAAAAACTCACTTAAATTGCCGTGAACTCAGACTATAATTTAGCAAATACCGGAGAAAGGAAAAGATTCGAGTTCTTTAGAGAAGAAAGCAAAAAAGCATTAATTGCTCCCTTCCAAGCACTTGCCAAATTCATTGTTGTTGCAGATCTAATTGCAATGGTTTTGGAAGTACGTTATTTCTCTTCTCAGAATGTTAGTGTAGCAATTTATTTATCCCGTCTTTCGGCAATTTTAATCTCATTTTTACTTCTTATAATTTCAAATACGAAGACAGGTAAAAGGCATCCTGAGATACTTATTCATATTCTCCTTCTTTCAATTATAAGTTCTTTCGGGATAATGATTTTTCTCATACCCAAAACACTGATCTTTAATTCGCATATAATCAGTTTAATAATATTTACTGCAGCACTCTTTTTAAGTTGGGATGTAACCCATCAGATTATCGTTGCCATTTATTACAATGTGGTTTTTGCCGCTTCAATCATCTTTAACAGCAAACAGATTTTTATACTTCCAAACATGATTGAATCTGTTCTTCTTGTTCTAATAATTAGTATAATGGCAATTGTCGCAAGTTATATAAATTATAGATTACGCCACGAGTCTGTAATAAAAAGTTTTGAAGTATCGCAATCCGAAAAAAAATTCAGATACCTGTTTGAGAATTCCGCCGAAGGTATTTTTCAATTTACACATGACGGAAAATTTGTAACCATAAATCCTGCACTAGTTAAAATGCTTGGTTATAGCACAGAAGAAGAAATTAAAAAATTAAGCCTGGCGGATGATATATTCAAACGCAAAAGTGATTGGGAATTGTTGAGCAAACTGTTAGAGAAGCAGGGGAAAGTCCGTAACTACCGCGTACCATATAAAAAGAAAGATGGCGTTGAAATTACTGTACGTATGAATGTTAGAACTTTTGAAAATGATGAAACCGGTCAAATTTTATTTGAAGGAAGCTTACAAGATATTACTCAGCAGGTTCAAGCTGAAAATGAAAAACAGAAAGCCCTGGATGCGCTGCGTTTAGAAAAAACAAAAGCCGATACTGCTGCAAAAAAAGCTCAGCAGGAAAGCAATTTCAAATCTAAATTCCTTGCCAACATGAGTCATGAAGTTAGAACACCCATGAATTCTGTTATGGGCTTTTTAACATTGATTGAAAACGACCTATTCGAAAGCAAAGAAGAGCTTAAAACATTTGCACAAGATGCACGTTTAGCCGCAGAATCATTACTAGATATCATTAATAATATATTGGATATTTCAAAGATTGAAGCCGGCAAAATGGATCTTAACGAATTTGATTTCAATTTACGTGATGAGGCAGGCAAAGCAATATCAATTATCACTCAGTCTACTAAGTCCAAAGGATTAGAACTGGAATATTCTTTTGATGAATCGATTCCGGAAAAAGTTTACGGCGACCCAACCCGTTATAGACAAATTGTACTGAACCTTCTTAGTAATGCGGTGAAATTTACAGATCGTGGTAAAGTTGCATTGAATATTGAATTAAAATCAATGACTGAATCTGTAGTTGAAATTATAACATCTATACATGATACAGGAGCCGGAATTCCGAGCGATAAACTTTCTATGTTGTTCGAACCATATATTCAAGTGAAAAATAAGAAAGGAGTTAAAGAGGGAACTGGTTTAGGTTTAGTTATATCACGTGAATTTGTGCGTCTGATGCATGGGGAAATCCATGTTGAGAGCAAAGTCGGTCTCGGCAGTAAATTCTCATTCAATATAAAAATGAAATTAAGACCGGATGCTGTAATCGAATCTGCTGATCAAGGGGAGACCTCGGTTGCAGTTCACGAAGAATTTCAATCCAAATTGGAAGCGCAGTCCGAACCGGAAATAAAACCGGATCATCATTTAAAAAAGAAAATCCTTTTAGTTGAAGATAACCCGATCAGCCAGAACCTCGAATTAAAAATTCTTAGAGAGGTTGGATATAACGTAGAAGCTGTTTCTAACGGCAATGATGCAATTCAATCGGCTATGTCGGGAACATTTAATTTGATTCTGATGGATATAGAAATGGCTGATGTTGATGGAATAACTGCAACTAAAAAAATCCGTGAAATAGATAGCCCCGTTTCCAAAATTCCTATTATTGCTGTCACAGCACATTCGAGTATGAAGGATAGAGAAAGATGTTTGGCAGCAGGGATGGATGATTATATTGCGAAACCAATAAATATACATTTCTTAAAGATCACAATTGATCAATGGCTTAATTCCAATCGTTAGTCCGTACCGTCTCGGAACTGAATAATTTTATTAATAAGTTTGCAAACAAAATAATCAAAAGGAATTTCTATGCTAACACAAGATTACATTGCATTAGAAGAAAAATATGGTGCGCATAACTATCATCCGCTTCCCGTTGTCTTAGCAAAAGGTGAAGGAGTATTTCTTTGGGATGTAGAAGGTAAAAAGTATTTTGATTTTCTTTCTGCATATTCGGCCGTAAATCAAGGGCATTGCCACCCTAAAATAGTTAATGCAATGATTGAGCAAGCTAAAACTCTTACTCTTACCTCAAGAGCTTTTTATAATGATTGTCTCGGCTCTTACGAAAAATTTATTACCGAGTTTTTCGGTTATGATAAAGTGTTGCCGATGAATTCCGGTGCTGAAGCCGATGAGACTGCTCTTAAACTTTGCAGAAGATGGGCTTACGATGAAAAAGGAATCAAAGAAAATGAAGCAAAGATAATTGTATGCGAAGGAAATTTTCACGGAAGAACTATTACGGTTATCTCAATGTCGAATGACCCCGATTCCTACAAAGGATTTGGACCTTATACTCCTGGGTTTATAAAAATTCCTTATAATGATTTGAATGCACTGGCAAGTGCGCTTGAAGATCCGAATGTTGCCGGATTCTTAGTTGAGCCGATTCAAGGTGAAGCCGGTGTCGTTGTTCCGGATGAACGTTACCTTTCAAAAGCATATTCAATGTGCAAATCGAAAAATGTATTATTCATAGCTGATGAGGTCCAGACCGGTTTAGCGAGAACAGGTAAAATGTTAGCCTGCGATCATGAAAATGTAAAACCCGATATTTTAATTTTAGGAAAAGCTCTTTCAGGCGGAACAATGCCGATCTCTGCAGTATTAGCAGACAATGATGTTATGCTTGTGATAAAACCTGGAGAACACGGATCAACTTTTGGCGGGAATCCTTTGGCAGCAAAAGTCGCTGTCGCTTCTCTTCAAGTTCTTAAAGAAGAAAAATTAGATGAGAATGCCGAGAAACTTGGCAATCTATTTCGTCAGGAAGTTAGAAAAATTAAATCCGACATGATTGAATTGGTACGCGGCAAAGGATTGTTAAATGCAATTGTCATCAAACCGAAAAATGGTAAAGAAGCATGGGATGTTTGTTTGAAAATGCGGGATAATGGTTTGCTCGCTAAACCTACTCATGGTCATATAATTCGATTTGCACCACCGTTAGTTATAAACGAGGAACAAATTAAAGAAGCAGTAAAAATTATTGAGAAGTCACTTCAAGAAATTAGTGATTCAATTTAACCGATGAGGAGATTGCATTGAAAAAAATATTTAGGACTTCGCTTTTTATATTCCTTATTCCTCCAATTTTAATTTTCGGATGGGGAGATAAAGGACACAAACTAATAACTGCTTTTGCGATGAAACAATTACCACCCCAAATGAAATTTTCTGATGAATTTAAAGATGCTATAGTTGAACATTCTGTTGATCCGGATAATCGTAAGCGTGGTGATAAAACCGAAGGGCCAAAACATTTTATTGATATTGATTTCTATAAAGAATTTTCAGACGGAATTATTATCATGTCGCGCGATTCACTTAACAAACTTTATGGCGAACAAGTAGTAACAAAAGAAGGCATTCTTCCTTGGGCAACCGAAAATACATTTTATAAGTTAATGAACGCCTTCAAAGAAAAAGACAAAGAAAAAATTCTTTTATATGCTTCAGATCTTGCTCACTATGTCGGTGATGGACATCAGCCACTTCATGCCACGGTTAATTATAACGGACAGCTAACAGATCAAAAAGGGGTTCATTCCCGTTATGAAATTGATATGATTGATAACTATTTACCTATTATTGAGAAAAAATACGACGATCAAATTCCTTATTATGTTAAAAATATTCCCAGCATGGTTTTTAATTACATAGCTGAATCTAATAATTATGTTGAGTTGATCTTATCAGCAGATAAATTTGCAGCAAAAAAGACGGATGGAAATTTCAATAGTGAATATTACCGTCTGCTTTGGTTCAAAACGAAATATGTAACCATTAATGAAATTAATTCTGCTGCATTGTGTTTATCTTCTTTAATTTATTCTGCATGGATGGATGCAGGCAAACCGGTTATGGAAAATTAATGTTAGATGATGTCAAATTTGTTACTGTATTTGGAAGTTCAATTCCTCAAGAAGGCGAAGAGGAATATAAAATTGCATACCGGCTTGGTGAATTATTAGCTAGGAAGAATATCAGTGTATGTAGCGGTGGATTCCAGGGCGTCATGGATGGCGTTTCCAAAGGCGCTAAGGAAAATGGTGCTCAAGCGATCGGTGTAACATTAGACATTTATAACGCTGTTGCCAGCAAATACCTGACAAAACAAATTGTTACTCATTCTCTTTTTGATAGATTGAAAAATTTGGTAGAAATTGGTGATGCGTATATTGTTCTTCAAGGCGGAACCGGAACTCTTCTGGAACTTGCGCTGGTTTGGGAATACATGAATAAGGGAATGATTCCGAAAAAACCTTTTGCGGTGCACAGCTCATTGTGGAAAGAAATTACCAAAGTAATGGAAAAACAGATTGCTAAAGAGAACCGCAAAACCGGTTTGCTTAAAAGTTTTGAAAATATTGATGAGTGTGCCGAATTTATAATTTCTAATCTTAAGAGCGGTGCAGATTCTTAATCTGCGCTGCTGCCTTTTCAAAAACAAGATCAACAGACAATTCTTTTATACATTTAAACTTAACATCTTGACGTGTGCATTTGAGCGGTTTGGGTGAGTAATGAAAACATGGCGAGCAATCAAGATTAAGTGAAGCAATATTATAATCTGTTCCCCAAGGATGAATATAATTGATGTTGGTTGGACCGATGATTGCGATAACATTCAGTTTCAAAGCTGACGCAACATGCATCAAACTGGAATCATTAGTAATGAACGTATTGCAGCGTTTCATAACCGCAGCAGTATTGGATAGACTCGGTATATTCACGGAGCGGGCATTGGGTGAATTAATATTTGCAATAACAATATCTTTCAATGATTCTTCTTCATTACCGCCAAAGACAAGAATTTTGGCATCGAATTGTTCAATCAGTTTTTTGCCAAGCTCGGCAAATTTTTTAGGTTCCCATCTGCGCTTATCATGATTCTTCAATGAAGAACATCCCGGGTGAAAACCAATTACAAGATCATTTTCTTCAATTGATTTTTCTTCTAAAAATTTTTTAGCAAAATCCGAATCATCATTCCGGAGACAAAATTGCATTGCCGGAATACCGTTCAATTTCTTGTTAATCAACAACTCAACCATTCGAAAATTTTCTTCAACATTGTGAAGATTATCATCTTCTAAAACGCGTGCCGTGTTCAAGAATCCAAAATTCAAAAAATCTTGTCGTAAATATTTTACTGCAATTCGCTTCTTGGCGCCGATCAATCTTGAAATTAAATTATATTCTTTTCTATTGGCAGGATAAACATTAATAGTTGCATGATATTTTTTTTTGAGGCTTAGAGCGAAATTAAGTGATTCAAGTTTTGGCTTGTTAAGAAAATCGAAATAACGGACTTTTGAAATTTGAGGGAGTTTTTCATAAATATCTTTTACACCTTTGTACATTACAAGTACATCAATATTTGCCCCGGGTATTTCATCATTAAGTTTCTGGAGCGCCGGAGTAAACATGAGTGCATCGCCGATTCCAGATAATGCAATTATAAGGATATTCATTCGCTAGGATCATTAGTTATAAAAAAAGACGCTCCTAAGAGCGTCTCCGGAGTTAATTATTTTTTCTCAAGTTGCTTCGGAAGCACTTCGGGTGCTTCGATTCCCGCTTTCTTTCTAAATTCGCTTAAGAGCTGGGCAACATTTTGATCATTAGGAACAAGATTCTGCAATTGCATAAGAATGGAAACAGCTTCTTTATACATTTTTAAATTTTCATAATGTGTTAGAAGCAAATCATACGGATTATACCAGCTCGTAAAATCACGGGGGTTCAGTTCCATTTGTTTCTTCGCTTCCACAATCACTTCTTTTGCCAATGCTTCGTACTGCTTTAATGCCCCGGCACTAAAATAGATTTTGGAAATATCATGTTTGATTCTGTAATCCATTTGAACAACTGAACGAGGAATTTTCTTCTCCATTTCATCTAGTACATTAATCGCTTTTGCATTATTATTATCCTTATAGAGATAATAAATTGCAAGACGTATGAAAGCGTTACGGTAATTTTGAGTTAAACGTTCATGGTTCTCATCAAAGAAAATTGTCTTATCGTCCAGTCCCCGGAATTTGAAACCCGGTTGATAATCTTTATTAAAACCCGATGGTTCATTAAAAAGTTGCTGGCTAAGAATTTTCTCGTCGATGTATTCAATTCTTTTGTCGTTATTCTTTTTTGGAACGAGGCGCATAGCCATTCCTTCCATCCGCAGATAATCATCGAGATTTAATTTGCTATCATCGGAACATGTTACTGCAAAATAGATTGGTCGTTCCCATTTTGCCTGCATAATAATATCTAATGCAACTATATCTTGTCCACGTATAAATTTTACATCGCCGGACTGACCTGTATTCTGCATAGTCCATTTTATTTTTCCGTCTTTAACGGCAGCACTGTCAGTTATATTCCATTTTTTTATAATTTCGGGAGAAAGGGGAATAGACATTTCAGTGGGCTCCCATCTTTGAAGTCCGAGCTGGTCAATTTCATCATCGGATAAACTCATATTAACTTTTTGCGAGCCGAAAGGCGAAGTGTTTTTTAGTTGTTTAACATACCAGTTTGTATTTACTAATGAGAGACATGCTACACGGACATCACGGCGGACTCCCTCAACATCTTGTAAAAACCAAAGAGGAAAAGTATCGTTATCACCGTTAGTAAACAGCACAGCATTTGGAGCAACGCTTTGCAGTAGATTATACGCATAATCCCAAGGCACATAATTTCTTGATCTGTCATGTTCAAACCAGTTTGCATGTGCCATATTTATTGGTACACCCACAACTCCCAAAAGAAGGACTCCCGCGATCATAGGTTTCAATGAAGCCCGTTCTTTGAATTTTTCCTGTATCAATTCAATTATTCCGCTCATGCCAAGCGCAATCCAAAGCGAGTAAACAAAGAATGCCCCGACATAAAAGTAGTCCCTTTCACGAGGTTGGGGCTCCTGTTGATTCTGATAAAAAGCTGTCAGGTAACCGAGAAATATAAACATCGCAAGAAAGACGGAAGCCATTTTCCAATCTTTTTTGAAATGGAAATAGATCCCCAATAATCCTATGAAAAATGGAATACCCCACATATCGCTCCATTCAACACCGCTGTCCTCGTAAGTTGAAACTCTTCCGATATAATTCCAATATAAATAACGGTTGAACATGTGGTTTAACTGGTAACGCCATAAGAAATCAAGATCATTTGAATAATCAGTATAAAGTTTTTGTTGATGAGGTTCGTTAGAAAATCTTCTCTTGAATGTTGGAAAATCGCCGTACTGTTCACGGTTTATGTATGAGTTTAATTCACTCATAGTTTTAGGACTGTTCATATTAATCGGCGGTTCTTGGTTTGCGCGAATGATAATCATTGCAACAGTAGTTGAACCGATTATTGCAAAAAGCGCACACTTCAAAACAAGATTTGCCGTGGGCTTGTTATTTTTTGCAGTCCAGAATATTCCAAATCCAACAACACCGAGAATTACAAACACAGTGATGATATTTAGAGTGAAGTCATTTTGAGAAACAAGTGTAATTAACTTTGGAAGATATTTAACCAAACCGGGATAAATTGCAACAAGAGCAATTCCGCCGAAAATAATCGGCATGTAAAAAGAATTTCTTTGAAATATTTTTTTATAAGTAGCGCCCATAAAAATTAAACTGACCGCGACTAAAATCATTAAAAAGCGCGAATCAACTGCACCGTATTCATCCGGAGAGGGGGGCGTATCACCTGTTTGCGAAGCCCACATTAACGCGGCGATTACAAGAATAATTACAGTATGAGCTACAAAGTAGAGTGCGGTTTTTTTCAGTATAACTTCATCTGTTGCATATTTTCTAAAATAGATTGCCATTACAACCGGAACAATTGCAAGAGCAGACATAAGATGTACGCCGGTAGATAAACCGATGAGATAGAAAATAAATATCAAGTACTTTTCATTATCCGGTTCATCTGCTTTTTCATTCCAAACAACCATCAGCCAGATTACAAACGCGATAAAAAATGTTGAGTTTGCATATACTTCCGATTCAACACCGTTAAACCATACTGTATCTGCAAATGCAAATGAAAGCGCACCGATAGCGGCAGAAATGTAAATTGAGAATGCGTCAAATAAATTTTCTAATCCTTTCTGTCGATAGTTTTGAATTACCTTAACAGCGATTAGATATAAAAACATAACCGAGAATGCTGTTGACAAAACCGAAATAGTATTCATCCTTAATCCGATACTTGCCGCAAAAGGTATCATTGTAAAAACTCTTCCAAGTATCAAAAAGAAAGGTGTGCCCGGTGGATGAGGAACCTGCATTAAATAAGCAGATGCGGTAAACTCACCGCAGTCCCAAAATGAAAGACCCGGCTGGACTGTAGAAAAGTAAACCAGGGCAGTAATTAGAAAAACTACGGCGGCAAATATTCTGTTTAGGACTTTATTACTCATTATTCCACCAAAAAAATTTTCAATTATGAAGAATGATCTTCTGAATTAGTTTGTGAGGATTGATTAAAGAATTGATCGTAATTTTTTCTCTCTCTATTAACATGATATTTTTGATATAGGTTTTTGAGTCTCTGCATTGACAACTTATCAAGATCTTCATCATCTTTATGCCGTTTGAGAAGCATTTTATAATCGTCAAGTTCACGTCCTTCAAGTTTGCGTTCGTACCGTTTCAAAATTGCAAAATAATCTTTTTGTTCGCGTGAACTCATAGAAAAATGTTGGTTTGTTTACATTTTTGGTTGATGAAATTAATCAAAAAATCATTCAATAAAAAACTATATTTAGGCAACTCAGAATACTAATGTGAATGGTTTTCTATGCAAGTTTACAAACAATATAAGCCGATTGTTTCCATAATTATGCCGACTTTCAATAGGGCAAATTATTTGAAAAGGTCAATCGAATCCGCACTGAATCAATCTTTCAAAATGTGGGAATTGATAATTGTTGACGACGGCAGCAGCGATAATACATTTCAAATTGTTGATGAATACATTTTACAATTCGAGAATATCCGTTACATGAAACAATCCAACAGACGTCCGGCTCTTGCTACTAATACCGGCATATTAGCTTCTTGCGGCGAATTGATTGCGTTTCTTGGAAGCGATGATGAGTGGAAGCCGGAATTTTTGGAACAACGCATAAATTTTTTGAAAGAGCATCCTGATATTGATTTCATCCACGGGGGAGTTGAAGTTATAGGGCATCCTTATGTGAAAGATAAAAATGATTTGACTCGCGAAATTCACATTGATGAATGCGTTGTCGGGGGAACATTTTTTGGCAAACGGAACGTGTTCATTGAGTTAGGAGGATTTCGAGATTTGAGTTATAGTGACGATTCAGATTTTTATGAGCGGGCGGTAAAGAAATTTAATATTGCCAAAGTCGATTTCCCAACTTATATCTACTACCGGGATACACCGGACAGCATCTGTTCAACAATCGAATAAAATATGGAATTGCCAGATGAATATTCTGATGACGCTTTCTCAACTTGAAGTTACAGGTGCTGAAGTTTATTCCGTTACACTCGCCGATAAATTTATTGAGCGGGGTCATAAAGTATTCATTATTTCGGACACACTTACAAAAAAAACAAAAGCCGAATATATTCCGGCACCGCTTTCCAAAAGAACTTTACTTTACAGAATCAAAAACTCCATTTTTATTTATCGGTTTATCAAGAGCAATAATATTCATATTGTAAATGCACATTCACGTGCGAGTGCCTGGGTATCATACGTAGCTAGCAAGTTTGCAAATGTTCCGTTGGTTGTTTTTATTCATGGCAGACAAGCAACTTCTACATCGCGCAGAATATTTCATGGATTTGGAGATTATACTATTGCTATTTGCGAAAAACTAGAAGAACAGCTTCTCGAAGTCTTTAAATACTCGCCGCACAAGATAGAAGTAATAAGAAACGGTTTTAATCTGCCAACGATTGTTGGAAATAACACTACCGGACAAAAAACTATTGCATTTATTACCCGTCTTTCGGGACCTAAAAAAGATCTTGCTTATAAATTTCTGGAATACGTTAGCACTTCAAAATTTTTTAGTGAAGTTGGTGTAGTAAAATTTAAAATCATCGGCGGGCAAACAATACCGCCGGAATTTGAAAAATTTAAAAATTATTTTGAGTTTACCGGCTACATAGAGAATTTACCGCATGAAATTGAAAATGCAAATGTTGTCATAGGATCCGGTAGAATTGCCATTGAAGCAATTCTTCATAAAAAGCCGTTAATTGCAATGGGTGAAGCATGTACCGTTGGCTTGGTAACTAAGGATAATCTAAGCTTTGCTCTTGGAACAAATTTCGGCGATATGAATGTGACCGAAAAGGAATTCGACTTTGAAAAGATTTTGAGCGACCTTAAATCTGCTTTGGATCATAAATCATGCGATAACCTGGTTTATGAAAAAGTTAAGAACGATTGTAACATTGAAAATGTCGTTAACCGTCTTGAATTTATTTTTCAAAGTGTGAGAGTAAGATTCTATAAGAAAGAAATTCCAATTATTTATTATCACCGGATTGCAAAAGATATTACAGATGCAGGTAAACACGGAATATTTGTAACGGAAAAACAATTTGAAGATCATTTGCGCTATTTGAAAAACGAAGGATTCAAAACAGTCACTTTTGAAGAAGCACTTCAGATCAAAAAGAATTGCACCCCAGGCAAATTTGTCATAATTACATTCGATGACGGGTACGAAGACAACTATACTTTAGCGTTTCCGCTTCTGAAAAAATATGGTTTCAACGCAATTATTTTTCTGGTTGCAAACCTTGAATCCAATTTATGGGATTCACAAAGTGATGAACCAAAACTTAAGATGCTAAACCGGAATCAGATTCTCGAAATGATTGAATACGGAATTGAGTTTGGCTCTCATACACTTACACATGCCGATTTGTCAAAGGAATCTGAAGAAAAAGTTAAAGCTGAGCTTGCAGATTCCAAAAAAATTTTGGAAACAAAACTTGGTAAAGAAATTACATCATTTGCCTTCCCTTATGGAAATTGCAACGAAACGGTAAAACAAGCAGCTAAGGAAACCGGATATAAATTTGTTTATGCAACTGACCGCGCACCGCTCGCTTTACACGAAGATCTTTTTCAGATTAGAAGGATTGGAATATTTCCGAATACAACCGTAGCCGGTTTGGGAAGAAAAGTAAAAGGGAATTATATTTTTAAGAGAGTAAAAAAAAATTCGCCTTATTTACGAATTCCTCTTTGACAACTCGATTTGCAATTATCCATTCTTAATTAAATCGTGTATCTCTGAATTATCTCTTCAGGTATTCTGACCGGTTTACCAGATGAGGTTGAAACCATTGTATAAACAGCATAACCTTCTGCAGCAATCTTGTTTTTCTCTTTTTTTACAATCCAAAAATTCACTTTCACTTGCGAGTTTTCATAAGAATTTACTTGCGTACGGACAACAATCTTATCCCCAAGTTTTATTTCACGTTTGAACTCTATATAAGTCGCTGATGCAACCCACGAGTAACCGAGTTTAATAAATTCTTCCATCGGAACTTTATAATCTTTCATCATCTGGTCGTAACGCGCCATCAACAAGTAATCTAAGTACTTTGAATTGTGCACGTGATTATTCATATCGATGTCGTCGGGACGTACAATTATCTCAGTCTCGAAGATTGAATAAATCGGATTGGATTCCGGAAGCATTCTAATTCATTCTTTCTTTTCTAAAAAAGAGCCAAAGATAAACCGAAATAGAAACCGCAACAATCGCTTGAAGAATTATAGGAGTAGAAACAAGATCGGTAGAGATCAAGCCGAAACCGATTAAACTTAACTTTACGACGTAGTAGTAAATTTTGCTGATTGTTATGCTTAATATTGCCGGGACGAATGAATTTTTGAAAAACTTCGACATATAGAAAAATAGAAATGCGTTTACCGTTAATTCAGATGCAATCAATAATGACTTAATGAAATATGGATGCGCCGAGATAATAAAAGATAATAACGGTAATACAAAAGCTAATAAGAAAACATTTTTCTTCGAAGTGTAAACAATACTCAAGAGCAAAATTATTCGCATCGGATCTAACAGATATATCGGAATAGCAGTAAGATGCGAAAGTGCCGGAGTGAAAGTAACTACCGTCAGCGCTAAAATATCATAAATGACGGTTTTATAATCGTATTTTGATATTACAGTTGAAAATGTGTTCATTTTAGTTATTCCAATAATTTTCTTGAATCCAAAATAACATAATGATAAGTTTCTACAAAATAAAATAGAATTTATTCTAAAGAGGAAAGGATGGATCGTAGAAATTTTCTAAAGACAGGATTGCTTGCCGGTGCGTCACTTACTGTCCCGGGTATATATGGCAATTATTTCGCAAAAAGCAGTAAGGTAATATCTTCTAGCTACGATCTTATTGCAATAAAAAATGGTGAACCGGAAGTGATGTTCGATAAGGGAATCGAACAACTTGGCGGTATGAAAGCTTTTGTTAAGAAAAATCAAAAAGTATTAATTAAACCGAACATTGGCTGGGATGTTGGTCCGGAGAGAGGCGGCAATACTAATCCAAAACTTGTGAAGCGTATAATTGAGCACTGTTATGAAGCCGGAGCCAAAGATGTTTATGTGTTCGATCATACATGCGATGATTGGAGAAGAAGCTATTCAAACAGCGGAATTGAAAAAGCAGTTAAAGATGCCGGCGGGAAAATTGTTTCCGGAGATACAGAAAATTATTACCAGAGTGTTTCTATAAAAGACGGAAAAGTTCTGACAAAGGGAAAAGTTCATGAACTTGTTCTTGATAGCGATGTTTTTATTAACGTACCGATTCTTAAAAGTCATAGTTCTGCCAGACTAACAGCCTGTTTAAAAAATATGATGGGAGTTGTCTGGGACCGCGGATATTGGCACCGCAACGATCTGCATCAATGTATCGCTGATTACGGAACGTATTCAAAAAAACCGACATTAAATATAGTTGATGCATATTACGTAATGAAACAAAATGGACCGCGCGGTGTTTCGGTTGATGATGTGGCTTTGATGAAATCCCAGATTATTTCAACCGACATGGTCGCATCGGATGCGGCAGCTGCAAAACTTTTTGGTATTGAACCGGATTCAGTTTCATATATAAAGATTGCGGGCGCAATGGGTGTAGGGAAAAAAGATTTAAATGCTCTGAATATCAAACGTATAATTTTGTGATTGAATGAATAATTCTCTTTTGCGGAAAATTAGAATAGTTGTCTCGCTAATTTTTTTTATAACAACAACTTTTTTACTTATAGATATCTACGGTACTCTATCCCCGGGTATTTCTAACAAAATTATATTTCTACAATTTGTTCCGTCTGTACTAAAATTCATTACAATACTTTCTGTTAGTGCCATTGGTTTTGGGATAATAATAGTTCTTACAATTTTATTCGGTAGAATTTATTGTTCCTCGGTATGTCCGCTAGGTATTTTTCAAGATGTCGTCAATTGGATCTCCGGAAAAATTAAGCGGAAAAAGAAACGCAGATTTGACTTTTCGAAAGAACAAAAGCTATTGCGAATTGTTCTTCTCGCAATTCCAATTGTAATATTTTTTTTCGGAAGTTCGCTGGCAATTAATCTGATTGATCCTTACAGCATTTATGGAAGATTTTCCGGAAATTTTTTTCGCCCCATTCTAGTTGGAACAAACAATTTAACCGCATTTATTTTTGAGTCGTTCAAATTATATTCGGTTTATCCTTACAGCCTAAAAGTATTCAATCTTATTCCATTTATTATCACAGCTCTGTTTTTCGTTTTTGTGATGGTGATGGCTTGGAAGAAAGGAAGATTGTACTGCAATACTGTTTGTCCCGTTGGAACACTGCTCGGCTACATCTCAAAGGTTTCTTTGTTTAAAATTGTAATCAATCACGAAGAATGTTTAAACTGTGGTATTTGCGCTAAAGAATGCAAAGCAAGCTGCATCGACAGCGTAAACAAATCAGTTGATATGAGCAGGTGCGTTGCATGTTTTGATTGCATCCCGTCTTGTCCTACGGAAGGAATTACTTACAGTATCTCTTACGGTAAAAAAAATATACCAGGCACATCAGCTAAGAAAGACAGAATTGATAATTCCAAACGGGAATTCTTATCAAAAACATCTCTCTACTTTTTATCGTTGTCGGTCTTGGCGGCGCAAGTTCAAAAAAAAATAATAGTTACTAAACCGAGTACAAAACCCATTTTTAGAAAAAGTGCGGTTTCGCCGCCAGGTTCTATCGGCGTTGAAAAGTTTAATAGCAAATGTACTGCATGTCATCTTTGTGTAAGTTCATGTCCTACACAAGTCTTGCAGCCTTCATTTCTTGAATACGGATTCCTTGGAATTCTACAACCGAGGATGGATAACACAACCGGCTTTTGCAATTTCGAATGTAAAATTTGCGGCGATGTTTGTCCAACCGGAGCTATCCTTCCATTCGAACTTGATAAGAAAAAATTAACACAGATCGGCAAAGCAAAATTTGTCAAAGATAATTGTATTGTTCAAACTCAGAAAACAGATTGCGGCGCATGCAGTGAACATTGCCCCACCAAAGCTGTTCACATGATTCCATTTGAAGGTACTTTGGTAATTCCCGAAGTAAGAGATGATTATTGCATTGGTTGCGGTGCATGTGAATATGCTTGCCCAACTAAACCTTACAAAGCAATTTATGTTGAAGGAAACCGTTGGCATCAGCTTGCGAAGAAAAATCTGGAGTTAAAGAAACAAGAAGTTATCAATACCAAAGAAGATTTCCCGTTCTAATATTTCTTATCGCTCTCAATTAATTATGGATGATTTTTTCTCAATAGGATTTTATGGAGTTTAGTCTAAATACAAAAGACGCGTATGCATCATTAAGAATAAAGGATTACAGAAGATTTGTTGCGGCGCGTTTCCTTCTAACATTCGGTATCCAGATGCAATCGGTTATTGTCGGTTGGCAGATTTATGAACTTACTCATGATGCTCTTTCACTTGGATTAATAGGTATGGCAGAAGCTATACCGTTTTTATGTATTGCTCTTTTTGCCGGGCATGTAGCCGATAAAATAAATCGGAAAAATATTATTCTTTCTTCAACATTTGTTTACTTTGTCTGTGCAATTTCGCTTTTTCTTGTAGCGACCCGCTTTCATACATCGTTGAGTTTGTACGGTACTATTCCGATTTATACAATAATCTTTATAACAGGAATTGCGCGTGGATTTATTTTCCCAGCAACCAGTGCTTTTGCTGCCCAATTAGTACCTAAAGAACTTTTTGGCAATGCATCAACTTGGAGTAGTGTGGTATGGCATATTGCGGCTGTTACCGGTCCTGCTGTTGGCGGACTTGTTTATGGTTTCTTCGGTGTAGGATATGCATACTTTTTAGTAATAAGTTTTGTTGCACTCGGATGGTTCTTTTTTTACTTCATAGAAAAGAAACCTTTACCGGAAAAAACAAAAGTTGAAACAATCTGGCAAAGCTTATCTTCAGGACTAAAATTTGTATTCAATAACCAGATCATACTTAGCGCTATTAGTCTTGATATGTTCGCGGTATTTTTTGGTGGTGCAGTCTCGGTGTTGCCGATCTTTGCTGATCAGGTACTTCATACCGGCGCTAAAGGATTAGGATTCTTGCGAGCGGCACCAGCTGTGGGTTCTATAATTATGTCTTTGTCGCTGGCTCATAATCCTCCGTTCAAACATGCCGGCAGGAATCTTTTAATCGGCGTTTTCGGATTCGGTGTGTCAATCATTCTTTTCGCAATATCCAAAAACTTTTATGTTTCTCTCTTTGTACTTATGACCAGCGGTATGTTTGATAATGTAAGTGTGATAATCCGAAGTACGATAATACAAGTTTATACTCCAGATGAAATGCGGGGGCGGGTTTCATCTGTCAATAGTCTTTTCATCGGCTCTTCCAACGAGCTGGGTTCGTTTGAATCCGGTGTTGCGGCAAAATTGATGGGATTGATTCCTTCAGTGATCTTTGGAGGAAGTATGACGCTTGCGGTAGTAACTGCTGTGAGAAAGCTGGCGCCAAATTTACGCAAACTGAAATTGTAAATTTTTTCCCCGCACACAAATTAATTTGCAAGCGGGGATGGAAGTTTATTTCAGAATTTCGCTCAACTGTTCCGGATTGACTTTCAACAATCCATTTGGAAGAAGGCGGGGAATTAAGTCTCTCCAGTTTTTATCCTTTGCAAAAATTTCGTTGAACATCGGTAAAGCTTCTTTTAGGTTTCCTTGATTGGCGAGTGCAACTGCGGTCCAAAATTTCATCTCAAGATTATCCGGAAACATTTTCATAGCCGAAGAATATTCTTTCATCGCACGATTCATATCGTTTTTTTCAACTGCAAGGTCGCCGTTATTCATATGTTCGTATGCGCGGTGAATGCTGAGTAATCTGCTTAATTCAACTAAAGGATTATCATTATCATCAACGCGTAAATCAACTAAACGGTCCTCCCACACTTTTCCGGTTGATTTAGCACGTACTACTAAAAGAGCGGCGGATTGTTTCCCGCGAATATCGCCTCCTTCCTTTTGTGCCGCTTCAAGTGCAGCGAGCATCCTTTCAGCTAATTGTCCTTTTGAATTCTTAAATGCTTCTGCCATAGCCGGCCAGATCCGTTCGTTGGACATAAGATTAGCTTGAACGGAAAAGTTTTTACCAACAATATTTCCGGCAGGCTGAATACAATATTTTCCAGTAAAAGACGCGGCTCTTCCTTTAGAATCAAGTACGGCGAGTTGACGGAATTCTCTTCCCTCATCATCTTTGAGTAATTTATCAACAACTTCTTGCGGGGTCATTCCTTTTTTGAGTAATGCAAGACCGCCCGGCCCAAAAGCCGGATTGACAAAAGATTGAGTTGCAACAACACCAACTCCTGCTTCTCCCCACGTAACACTTGTCCCTACAGAGAACCAATGAGATTGAACTGCAACGCCCATGTCGCCGGTTTTTTCATCGAAAGCAACAATGGAATAAGTATGCGCAAAAGGTGAATCGGATTTATAGAATTGCGCGCTAATAATTGAGAATTGAGAATTCAAGATTGCGAATTGAATTAAGAAAAAAACAATCAATAAAAATTTATTCTTCATGATTAACTCCAAATTAATTCTATCACAAATTAGAAATTTTCTCTTTCAAGATACAACCAATTACAGATCTCAAAATAATGTTATAAGATCTTCCAAATTTGCATCTCAAAGCCATTGAAGTTATTTTCACAACCCAGAAATCAAAAAAATAATAGGAGATGAAATGAAGTTAACGAAATTATTGGTGATGGCAGTAATTATGCTGTCAGTAGTTTCTGCACAGAATAAAAAACAAACGGCAAATAAAGCTGCAGCTTCGGTTACATTGAAGACACCGGGAGATTCGATAAGTTATTGCATCGGTCAGAATATTTATAGCAATTTGAAAGATCCTATGTTACAGCTTAATCTGAATGTATTAATTCAGTCACTTAAAGATGCCGCTAATTCCAAATCGGTTATATCTCAAGAAAAAATAGTTCAGGTATTGACTGCACTAAATTCTAAAATGCAGGAACGCCAAATAGCCATGCAGAAAGAAGAAGAAGAAAAGAAGAAAGCAGAAATGGCTCCACTCATTGAAAAAAATAAAAAAGAAGGTGAAGCTTTCTTAGCTGAAAATAAAAAGAAAGAAGGCGTCATTACTACCGAAAGTGGTTTACAATATAAAATTATTACAAAAGGAACCGGAGCAGAATTCCCCAAGGCGACAGATCAGGTGAAGGTTCATTATAAAGGTACATTGCTTGATGGAACAGAATTCGACAGCTCTTACAAAAGAAACGAACCCGCAACTTTTCCACTTAACAGAGTTATTAAAGGATGGACCGAAGGTTTGCAGTTAATGCATGTTGGTGATAAGTATCAGTTTTTTATTCCTTATGATCTTGGATATGGCGAGATGGGGGATGGAAGAAATATCCCCCCTTCTTCCGTTTTGTTATTTGAAGTTGAATTGCTAGATATAGTAAAGTAGGTTCAAAATATAGTGACCGGTGATCAATCTAAGATCACCGGTTGCTAAAACTTGATTAATTTCTGATGTTACGGAAGCGGTGAATTTTTTGTCACTAAGGCAGAAAGACACCAAGTATAAAAATGATATTTATTCGTTTTTCGATATTTCTTTGTGCCTTGGTGACTTTGTGGCTAGGGTTTTTAAATGTATGCATAACACCAGTTAATTTTATTCTTCTATAGACGGAGATGAGCTTAGGTCTTCTGCATTAACATCAGTTTCTTCAGAATGTTTACTCTCTGCAATAAAATCAGTTCTCACTTTTACAACAACTTTTTTAACTTCTTTTGGAATGTTCAATGCTAATTGCGGCATATGAATATCTGTCGGAAAGAAAATAGCAAATTGTCCTTCTTCTGCAATTAAAAAATTTCCTTCGCCTTTATAAAGAATTAGATCCTTGTTATCGTGATATTCTTGTAATACTATTACCTTTTTTGAATCCGTAAATCCCATTTTTTCTTTTCCGGAAACCATATACTGAATATCAATATATTTCTTGTGCGCTTCCCATTTTGCGGAACTTGACGGTTTTGTATTGTATTCCTGCACAACTGCGTAGATGTTTTCTCCGTCAATTTCGTAAGTGCCGGGTTCAACATTTGTGAAGTCGGTTTGAGATAGATATTGAAGCGCTTTTGTAATTCTTTCACCGAGTGCAAAATATAAATGTGCGTTTTTTAGCTGATCGAAAATCATATTACCTCTTAGTTTAGGTGTAACAAAAATGACTAATTGTTGTTTATAGTTTGAACATGGCACCAACCATAATTACAGAAAAATTGCTTTTGAAACTTACTGACGTGGAGAGATCAAGAAAAACATAACGAATATCTCCGGTCAGAAGTAAATTTCCCAATGGCAATTCTACACCCGCACCGAAATGGTAACCAGGTTTAGTCTTTGTTTCGTCCTTAATAGAATTATAAGTACTGTTCAAATGTGTAAAATCGATTTGAGTATTATACCATCCAATTCCGGCTTCTGCATGAACTATCGGTAAAATGCTCAACATAGCAGTGAGATTAATGGGATAGCTTTTTGTTTTGATGGCTCCGTTCTGAAACTCTTCGGACTTGTAATACATGGCACCCTCAATACCAAATCCAAGAAGACTAAGACGAATTGCCACACCTGGCATTATTGTAGATTTATCGGCATCTGCTGATTTAATAAAACCAACCTGCGGACCAATTGCGAAGCTCTGTGCTTTAAGTGCTGTGATTCCAACAATAAACACAATTATAAGAATGAAAAACCTTTTCATAGTTAACTCACTATTAATTCTAACTGCAACATAGTTAAAAAATTATTTGAGAACATTAAATTTTATGCATGAAGGATAGTTCTCAGAAAAATAAACCCGGTTAAATGCTTTCTGAAAATCGCTTTCCTTGGCATTATAGATATCAACAAATTTTTGAGGATTGCGGTCGAAGAAAGGGAAAAAGCTGCTCTGCACCTGAACCATAATTTTGTGACCTTTTAAAAAAGTGTGATCTATATCGTTCAAATTTATTTTTACTTCGGTTACTTTATTCGGGACAAAAGGTTCAGGCTTTTCGTAACTATTGCGGAATTTACCGCGGAACATTTCGAAGCGGATTAATCTTTCATAACCTCCAAGCTCAATTCCATTTGGATTCTTTTCCGGATTTTTTTCGCCACCCGGATAAACATCAATAACTTTTACTACCCAATCTGCATCGGTGCCGCTGGTGGAAACAAAAAGATTTGCCAAAATTGGACCACATACGGTGACATCTTTATCAAGCGAACCGGTTTCATAAACTAGAACATCCGGACGAGATGAAGCGAATCTCTGATCTTCAGCCATGTAAGTTCTATTATACATTTGCTGAGAATCATAAAATTTAGATGTATAAGGAACAGGCTTGGCTGGATCACTTAAATATTCGTCAAATGAATTATTCTTCTTCGTTGGTTTGTCCCAGCTCAATTTTTTATCCGGAGCCATATATAAAGTACTTTTCTCAACATTCATAGGAGGCCATTCATCATAATGTACCCAAACATTTGAACCTGTTCTGAAAGTTACAACTTCCGGTAAATTCAGGGAGCCGATACCTTTTAAGTAATAATCGAAAAAAGGAGTCAATATATTTTTGTTATAAGAATCGCTTGTATTTTCTCCGAATGTAAAATCTCCGAATACCGATCCGTCACTTCGAGCCCAGCCGCCGTGACTCCAAGGACCCATCACAAGATGAGTTTTGTTGTTACGATTTTTTTCTTCGATTGATGAATAGATATGAAGTGGACCATAAAGATCTTCTGAGTCGTACCAGCCGCCGACAAGCAAAACCGCAGGTTTAACATTTGTGAAGTAAGGAAGATTATTTCTTGACTGCCAGAACGAATCATAATTACCATGCTGGATCATCGCATTCCAGAAGGGAAGTTTCCCCTCAAAATATTTTTTGTTGGCGTTTGATAAAGGACCGAGCTTTAGAAAAAAATTATACATATCGGGTGAATCATATTTTGGTCCCGGTTTCCATTGTGTTGTCAACGAATCGCGCTGCTGATCAAATCCCTTAAAAAAGTTGAAAGACATTGAAAGTGTCAATGCGCCGTTATGATGCATATCATCGCCAATAAACCAATCGGAAATTGGAGCTTGAGGAGAAACAGCCTTTAATGCCGGGTGAGAATTAATCAACGACATTGCCGCATAAAACCCGGGATAAGAAATTCCCCAGATACCAACATTACCATTGTTGTGTTTTAAATTTTTGACAAGCCAATCAATTGTATCATAGGTATCGGTTGTTTCATCAAAATCTTTATTACTTTTTTTATTTGGAATGTAAGCCCGCATATTATCGTACTTACCTTCGCTTAAAAATTGTCCGCGCACATCCTGAAAAACAAAAATGTATCCCTCTTTTGCAAAAGTATCGTTGGGACCGAGATTCTGCGGATATTTATCTTCGCCATAAGGTGCAACGGTATAAGGCGTGCGTACAATAAGAATAGGATATACTTTTGAAGTGTCTTTCGGCGAGTAAACAGAAGTGAATAGTTTAACTCCATCCCTCATCTCTATGTGGTAATCTTTTTTTATGTAATTCTCTTTAATCCATTCTATACCCTGCGCAAAATTTAGTGATGACAGAAGAAGCAAAACCGCAATAAAAAATTTTTTCATATAATATCTCCCTTTCTTAAAGCGAATTTAATTATTCGATTTATTCCATTCTTTAAAATTTCTCTTCATTTGATTTATATGAACTTGCACGTGCTCTTCATATACAATCAGCCATTCATCTAATGTCATTTTTCCTCTCTCCGGATGCTGGATGTAATTCTGCCATGATTCTTCCGGGAGATCTTTGATAATGTTATATGTCATTTTTCGAAGCCACTTAAAAAGTTCTAAAGCATCTTCAGTACTTTGTTTGTGATAATCGGTTTCACTTGCCCATTTGTCCTGATCATACACCATAATTGTTGAACCGCTCTCACAAATTATTTTGCGTGCCCGGGAAAAACTATTGGCTTCACTATCCGCCATGTGAATTAGTATTTCGTGTATGCTCCATTTATCTGGTGCATGTTTATATTGCCACATCTCCTTTGGAAATTCATCAAGCGATGCTATCAATTTATCATATCCTTTCGAATAGGATAATATTCTTTCCTGTCGGGTCATCTTTGTCTTTCTGTTTTTATGATAATTTTTTTTCCGCTTCTTCTAAATTTTCTTTTTTACCTAAGTCTATGAAAAGGGAATTGCTATGATCAAAATAAGAGATTCGATTTTGAGATGCGATTGATAAGTAGAAATCGACAATAGAAAAAACTTTTTCCGACGGCATAAGTTTGAACATAGACGGATCGGCTATATGAATACCGCTGAAAGCAAGTTGAGTTAGTTCTCCATTCGACTCCCGGGACATTTTGCGTTCATTTGTCTTAACATTTTCCCAGCCGCATAAATATTTTTCTTCATCAAACAGAAAATAACGGGATGATTTTCTTTTTTGAACGGCAAGAGTTACAATTGAATTAGAACTAAGATGGTCATTATATAGATCGCTCAAATCAATATCTGTAAGAATATCAACGTTATGAATGAGAAATGGTTTTCCATTACCGAAAAACCAGCTTGCTTCTTTCAAACCGCCGCCTGTATCAAGAAGTAATTCCCGTTCGTCTGAGATCTCAATCTCGATGCCGAATTTATTTTTCTCTTCAATAAAATTTATTATCTGATCTGCAAAATGATGAACGTTAATTATTATTCTTTTAAACCCGGCTGTAATTAACCGTTTAATTGTAATTTCGAGAAGGGTAATCCCGTTTATTTCAACAAGAGCTTTTGGAATTTTGTCGGTTAACGGTTGTAAACGAGTACCGAGTCCGGCAGCTAGTATTAATGCTTTCATGAAAAGTACCTGAGTTACTTAGACACTTCTTCCTTTTCCAGATTGGAATGAATTAATTTTACATTGATCTTATACTTCGAGCTAAGATGTTGTACCAGTTTTTCGGCGCAGTAAACCGAACGGTGCTGACCGCCGGTGCATCCGTAATTTATCATCAAGTCAGTCCATTCGCGGGCAATATAATTCTCAACACTTTTATCAACCAGGTCGAATGATTCTTTCAAAAAAAACTGTACTTCCGGCTGAGCATCAAGAAAATCTTGAACCGGTTTGTCTCTGCCGTTTAACGGTTTGTATTTTTCAATTCTTCCGGGATTTGGAATTGCTCTACAGTCAAATACAAATCCACCCCCGTTTCCTGAAAGATCGGCTGGAATTTTCTGACGATACGAAAAACTATATATCAGTACGGTCAGTTTGCCGTCAGTAGAAAAATTTAAGTCAAACTTTTTTAATTCATCCGAACTAACTATTTGTTTAAGACAATTGAATAACTCGTTAATTTTAATTTTTGGGCGGTGATATTTTAAGAGCCACTCAAGATTTTTTACAGCATACGGAATGCTTTTCAAAAAATGAGCTTTGCCTTCATAATAACCGCGGTAACCGTATGCACCAAACATTTGAAGAATCCGGATCAAAACATAACCATCATAATATTTTAAAAATTCCGGTTTATTAAATGGTTTTAATTTTCTTGCAGAGGAAATGTAATGTTCCAGAAGCTCATCTCTTAATGAAAATGGGAGATCAGCTTTTGAACTGAATAAAAACGAAGCAATATCATATTGAAGCGCGCCTTTACGCCCGCCTTGATAATCAATGAAATACGGTTGATTGTTTTTTATCATAACATTGCGTGGATTAAAGTCACGGTACATAAAGTGATTACAGTCGGCTTTTAGTAGAAAATCCGCAAGAGTGTTAAAGTCATTTTCTAATTTTTGTTCATCGAAATTTATTCCGGCAAGTTTGAGAAAATAGTACTTGAAATAATTTAAGTCCCACATCATAGACTGTTTATCAAACTTTGAGACCGGATAACATTTCGTGTAATCTATTTTTTTGGCTGCAGTAATTTGAAAACGCGGAAGTTGTTCGATGACTTTCTTATAAAGATTTTTTAATTCATCATTAAATTCATATTTCTTTTTGCTTTGCTCAAGAAAAGAAAAGAGAGTTTCATCGCCAAGATCTTCGATCAGGTAAATATTATTGTTTAAATCTGTGTTGTAAATTTTCGGAACGTTTAATTTGTTTTTGAGAAAATGCTTTGTAAGGTAGATAAATGATTTGTTCTCTTGCTTATCTGAATTGAATACGCCGATTGCGGTTTTGGTTGTTCCGGCAAATCTGAAATATTTTCTCGGTGAGCCGGATTCCGGAAGGGGAGATAAAGAAACAATTTTTTCTCCAGACCAATTTTCAAAAAGAATTTTTAGCTCGTTCTGATAACTCATCCGTTTATCAACTCCGTTTTCTTGGCGGATAGAATAATAAAATAAAACTACCCGCTAAGATAACGAAGAAATAGATAATTAAAACCGTGGTCCGCGCTGCTGAACAGCGTTCGGATCAAAATATTTTCTCGGTAATTTTTCATCACGCATCGCAGCATTGTAAACAAACGCAGCCATAATAGTTGCCGATTGTATTAAATCCGGTCTGCTCGCATGATCGTAAACATCCATGTTTGAATGATGTGTCCGTGCCATATATTCAAGCGGATCCTGAATAAATTGGAATCCCGGAAGACCGGCCGCATCGAAAGAAGCATGATCTGTGCTACCCGTATTTCTTAAAGTGACCGTTGCAGCACCGAGATCGTTGAAAGGTTTTAACCATTCTTCAAAAATCGGCATGACTGCAAAATTACCTTGAGCATATATACCCCGGATTTTTCCTGAACCATTATCGTAATTAAAATATGCGGCAAGTTTATTATAATCGGGTTTCATTTCTTTCTTTTCAGCATCAAAAAAATGATTCTTAACATAATTACGTGAACCGATCAATCCTTCTTCTTCGGCATCCCAAAGTGCAATGCGGATTGTTCTTCTTGGTTTTACATCAAGAGCTTTTAAAATTCGAACAGCTTCCATCGCAATTGCGCTGCCTGAAGAGTTATCAGTTCCGCCCGTTCCCGAATGCCATGTATCGAAGTGACCACCGAGCATTACAACTTCGTCTTTCAGCTTTTTATCCGTGCCCGGAATTTCTGCAATAATATTGTATCCGAGAGAATCGGTATCAACAAAGTTTGCTTGTATTTCAAATTCCAAAGTAACGGGAACATTTTTTTGAGCAACACGAACCATACGATTGTATTGTTCAACAGAAACCACAACCGATGGTATCGGCATTTCTGAACCGATTTTATAAGAACCGCCGCTTTGAACGAAAATAGTTCCGTCAATTCCTCGTGAAGGTTCAAGTGTAATTAAAGCTCCTTCATCTTTCATGAATTTGGTGATTTTTGGCTGAAGCTCCCTTTGAGCGCGCATTGCAGCAATCTGCTCGGGACCAAAATTACGTCCGCCGCCTTCTTGTGCCATCTGAATATTTTTTAACTCTTCATCTGTATAACGTTTACTATCAGCTTCAGTAGAGAGTGCAACCGGTTGTTCTCCTTTTGTAAGAACAATTGCACCTTGTAACTTCCCTTTAAATGGAGCCAGATCAGCTTCATTCTTAATATCCATAACAATTGCATTTCCTTTTACCACACCTTCAAGTCCGGGTGTCCACGCCTTTGGATAAGCAATAAGAGGCATATACTGAGGAGACGTCATTGCACCATAAAACTTTTTCAATTCCCATCCGCGTCCTAGAGTTCCCCACGATTCCATTGTTGCTTTTTCCAAACCAAATTCTGTAAGCTTTCCAACAGCCCATTTCCCTGCAGTCCGGTATTCGGGCGAAGCAGCAAGACGTGGTCCATATATATCGCAAAGGTAACTCATTAATTCCATCACTTTGGAATTTTGAAGTCCCTCTTGCCGAATTCTTTGCATCATCTGGTAATCAATTTTTTCTTGCGCCGATACAGTTAGAGTGAACGTGAGAAATATTAAAAGCATTGTAAACAGCTTACGATTCATCTTGTACTCCTCTTAGTATTGAAATTCATTAAATGTATGAGAGAAGATTTCAACTTCTCTGCAAGTTCAATTTATGCAATAAGGAAATCATTCTAAGTTAAAAATTGTTAAAAGCAGATTATTTTTTCATGCGCACTTATCTGTCCGATCTCAAAAACTTTTCGATTTGTCTTCTGTGTCGCAGAATATGAACTATAGCATGTTCGAACATCATTTCGATATCATACAAACCCCATCTTGTTTCAGCGCGGGTAGAAAGAATTTCTTCTTCCGTCATTTGAAAATAACCAACTACTGTCTCTGCGGTGAATTGAATAACTTTTTCCAATTCTTCAATGGCATGAAGGACGTTATAGATGTGATAATTGTGATTAACGACAGGTTTCTTTAGGAATGTACAGACTTGATCGGCATATCTGTAGCCGGCACTTACAACGTGTTTAATTACGGATTGAATTGACCGGCAGTCTTCATCTTTTGTAAACGGATCGCGTATTTTTAAAAACTCTTCTTGAGTTATTGTGCTTAATAAGTTTTTGAGCTCGAGAGCAACTCTTTCATATTCATCTGTTAAAGCGCCAATGGCGCCGGGGCGGTATCGAGTTTCCATATTATTCGCTTTCATCATAGTTTAAAATTGGTCTTAACCATCTTTCAGCTTCTTTCATACTGATTCCTTTACGCTTGCGGTAACTTTCAACCTGGTCTTTGCTGATCTTACCAACGGTAAAATATTTCGCCTCCGGATGAGCAAAGTATAAACCGGAAACTGATGCAGCCGGATACATTGCCAGACTTTCAGTTAATGAAATTGCTGCATTCCGTTCTGTATCTAATAATTTCCAGATAGTTAATTTTTCCGTATGGTCGGGTTGTGAAGGATAGCCGGGTGCCGGTCTTATTCCAATATATTTTTCTTTGATCAATTCTTCATTTGAAAATTTCTCTTCGCCGGCATATCCCCAATATTCCCTCCTAACTTTCTGATGTAGAAGTTCTGTAAATGCTTCCGCAAGGCGGTCCGCTAATGCTTTTGTCATTATTGAATTGTAATCGTCGTGTTCTTTTTCAAATTGTGAAACTATTTTTTCTATACCGATACCGGTAGTTACTGCGAACATTCCGATATAATCTTTAATACCGCTTTCTTTAGGTGCAATAAAATCCGCGAGAGCAACATTCGGAATGCCGGCAGATTTAATTGTCTGCTGGCGGATTGTATTCAGAACCGCGAGAATCCCTTTTCGTGATTCATCGGAATAAATTTCAATATCATCATCTATTGAATTAGCCGGTAAAATTCTAATGACACCGTTTGCAGTTAAAAGTTTTTCCGAAATTATTTTATCCAAGAGTCTATTGGCATCATTAAAAGTTTTTTTAGCTTCGCTTCCGTAATCTTTGTTCTCAAAAATTTCAGGATACCGTCCTTTCAATTCCCAAGTTGTAAAGAAAGGAGTCCAATCAATAAATTTTCTGATCTCATCGAGCGGATTATCTTTAAGTACAGTTGTTTCAAATTTTTCCGGTGGTTTAACCGAATAGTTTGAAAAATCAATTTGAAGTTTATTTGCACGCGCCTGTTCGATTGTAAGATATTCTTTTTCGGTTTTTCTATTTAAGTGGTCCGACTTTAGCTTTTTGTATTCTTCTTTGATACCGTTTGTAAAATTTTCTTTTGATTCTTTATTTAAAAGGTTACTTACAACGCCAACACTTTTTGAAGCATCAAGAACATGAATTGTAACACCGCAGAATTCCGGTGCTATTTTAACCGCGGTATGCAGACGCGAAGTTGTAGCGCCGCCGATGAGAAGCGGTAAATCAATTTTCATCCGTTCCATTTCTTTTGCGATATGAACCATTTCATCGAGCGAGGGAGTAATAAGTCCGCTCAGACCGATAGCATCAACTTTATGTTCAACAGCAGTTGATAGGATCTTATCCGATGGAACCATCACGCCGAGATCAATCACATCATAATTATTACATCCGAGAACAACGCCTACAATATTTTTGCCAATATCGTGAACATCTCCTTTTACAGTTGCCAATAAAATTTTTCCTTTGGCGGTTGTATCCCCGCTCTTTTCTTTTTCCGCTTCAATAAACGGGATGAGATAGGCAACTGCTTTCTTCATAACCCGTGCGCTCTTTACAACTTGAGGTAAAAACATTTTTCCGGAACCGAATAGATCACCCACAATATTCATTGCGCTCATCAGTGGTCCTTCAATAACCTCAATCGGTTGAGAATATTTTTGCCGGGCTTCTTCAATATCCGGATCAATGAAATCAACGATCCCTTTGATCAGAGCATGCTTCAATCTTTCTCCTACTGTTCCATTTCGCCATTCATCTTCTAACTTTTCGCTTCTTACTTCTTGCGTTAAAGTATTCGCAAATTCAACTAACCTTTCAGTAGCATCTGGTCTGCGATTGAGTAATACATCTTCTACATGTTCCAGCAAATCTTTCGGAATATCTTCATAGACAGCAAGCTGTCCGGCGTTCACAATTCCCATATCCATCCCGGCTTCAATAGCACGATAGAGAAATGCTGAATGCATTGCTTCTCTAACTTTATCATTTCCTCGGAATGCGAATGAGATATTGCTTACACCTCCGCTAATTTTTGCAAACGGTAGATTTTTCTTAATCCATCTTACAGCTTCGATATAATTGATTGCATATTGATTGTGTTCTTCAATTCCGGTTGCAATCGCAAAGATGTTCGGATCGAAAATTATATCTTGTGGCGGGAAGCCGACTTCTTCGGTTAATATTTTATAAGCGCGTTCACAAATTTTTGTTTTTCGTTCGAATGTGTCTGCCTGTCCCTGTTCATCAAAAGCCATAACAATTACCGCAGCACCGTAACGCAAAACTTTACGTGCGTGCTCTTTAAAAATTTCTTCGCCCTCTTTCATCGAGATTGAATTAACAATTCCTTTTCCCTGCAGACATTTTAAACCCGCTTCAATCACGCTCCATTTTGATGAATCAAGCATTATTGGAACTCTCGCAATATCCGGCTCAACAGAAAGCAATTGCAAAAATTTTGTCATCGCTCCTTCACTATTGATCAAACCTTCATCCATGTTTATATCGAGAACTTGTGCGCCGTTTTCAACTTGATCTTTTGCGACAGATAACGCTTCTTCAAATTTATTTTCTTTGATAAGGCGTGCGAACTTGCGGGATCCCGTAACATTTGTTCTTTCGCCGATATTTACAAAATTCATATCGGGACGGAACGTAAGCGGTTCTAGTCCGCTCAGTCTTAAATATTTTTTTATCTCCGGAATTTTTCTCGGAGGATATTTTTTAGTGATTTCTGCGAATCTTTTTATATGATCCGGAGTTGTGCCGCAGCACCCGCCTACAATATTGAAAAATCCGTCACGCGCATATTCTTCTAAAACTTTCGCCATTGTTTCCGGGGATTCATCGTAACCGCCGAACTCATTTGGCAAGCCGGCATTAGGATATAAACTTACAAACACGTTCGCTTTCTGAGAAAGTTCTTGTATAAACGCGCGCATCTGTTTTGGACCGAGCGAACAATTTAACCCGACACATAATAAATTTTTTGTGTGAGAAATTGAATTCCAAAATGCTTCTGTATTCTGTCCGGATAAAGTTCTTCCGCTCAGATCAATGATTGAACCGGAAATCATTATTGGGATTTTATTGTCAGTCTCATCGCATAATTCCATTATTCCGTAGAGAGCGGCTTTTGCGTTTAATGTATCAATCATTGTCTCGACCAATAAAATATCGGCTCCGCCGTCAATCAAACCACGGGCCTGCTCTTTAAATGCCGCAGCCATTTGATCGAATGTAATTGATCTGTAACCGGGATCGTTTACATCTGGCGAAAGTGATAATGTTTTATTCGTCGGTCCGAGCGAACCGGCAACAAAACGTGGTTTCCCCGGATTTTTCTTTACGAACTCGTTCACAACTTCTTTCGCAATCCGAGCGGCTTCAAAATTTATTTCATAAACCAAATGTTCGGTTTTGTAATCCGATTGAGAAATCGCGGTGCCGTTAAAAGTATTTGTCTCAATTATATCCGCGCCGGCTTCAAGATATTCTAAATGAATTCCTTTAATCACTTCCGGTTTGGTTAGTACTAAAATGTCGTTGTTTCCCTTCAGATCGGAAGGATGATCTTTAAATCTCTCGCCTCTGAATTCCTCTTCGGTAAATTTGTAGCGCTGAATAAAAACGCCCATCGAACCATCGAGGAGTAAAATTCTTTCTGATAAAATTTTTGTAAGTAATTCAAAATTATTCATATAAGGATTCTTTCAGTAACCCGGAACTTGATTATAATTGTTCTATTGGGAAGATCATGAACGAAACAGATCAGTATAACCGGGGTTCTATTTTATTTCATTTTTATTAGTGATATATTTTCGCTCAAATATAATAAATAAATGAGAAGATAATGATAGTTGTTACCGGCGGCGCGGGATTTATCGGCAGTGCTCTTGTCTGGAAATTAAACCGATTAGGTAAGGATAAAATTATTGTTGTTGATGAATTAGGCAAAGAAGAGAAGTGGAAGAACCTTAACGGCTTAAAGTTCGCGGATTTTTTTCACAAAGACGATTTTATGGGTTTAGTTTTACAGCGCAAATTTCCTTTTAAAGTTACTGCAGTAATTCATCTCGGCGCTTGTTCATCTACAACTGAAAAAGACGCTGACTTTTTAATGGATAACAACGTTCACTACTCGCAAGAACTCGCAAAGTTTTGTTTGGAAAACGGAGTCAGATTTATTTACGCATCGTCCGCTGCAACTTACGGCGACGGTTCCAACGGTTACAATGACGATGAATCAAAATTAGATATACTTCGCCCTCTCAATATGTACGGTTATTCAAAACATCTTTTCGATACATGGATTAAACGAAACGGATTGATCGATAAAGTCGTCGGTCTGAAATATTTCAATGTTTACGGTCCCAATGAATATCATAAAGAAGAAATGAGAAGCGTTGTTCACAAAGCATTTGAGCAAGTCCGCGATACAGGGAAAGTAAAACTTTTCAAATCATACAAACCGGAATTTAAAGACGGCGAACAGCGGCGCGATTTTATTTATGTGAAGGATGCCGTTGACATGACGCTTCATTTTCTGGATTACCCAGATAAAAATGGAATTTATAATATCGGTACCGGTCATGCTCAAAGCTGGGTTGAACTGGTTGCCGCCTTGTTTGAAGCGGTTGGAAAGCCGGTGAATATTGAGTTTATTGATATGCCTGAAGAGATACGGGGAAAATATCAATACTTTACGGAAGCGAATTTGAAAAAGATCAGAACCGCCGGTTATGATAAACCTGTTATGAATGTCAGAGACGGTGTTACGGATTACGTAAAAAATTATCTCTTAAAGGAAATTTATTTCGGAATGAGCAGAGAGTAAACTAATGCAGCTTGAAACCACGAAGTCGAGAGGCGAATTTAGAAAACGGATTTATTTCTTCACACTCAAGTTAATTGAATTTGTCGACTCGCTTCCTAAGGATCATGTCTCTCAAAAAATTGCGGATGAACTTTTCGGCAGCGGAACAAGCGTTATAAGTAATTATATAGAAGCTTCTGCCGTATCGACAAAAAGGGAATTGACAAGTTATACAATCGCATCGCTTAAATACGCGAACGAAAGTAAATTATGGCTTGCGCTGGTACGCGACAGTAAACGGGCCAAAGCCGAAAAAGTAAAATGGTTCCTGGACGAACTTGACGATATCTCTTCAATCCTTGCCTCATCAATTAATCAGACAAAATAAATATGCAGCTCGCTACTCTTTGTTATCTTATGGATGGGAAAAGAACTTTGATGCTTCACCGCATCAAGAAAAAAAATGATTTTCATGAAGGGAAGTGGAACGGTCTAGGCGGAAAGTTTGAAGCAGGTGAAACACCGGAAGAATGCGCGATAAGAGAAGTAAAAGAGGAGAGCGGTCTGCTGATGATCAATCCAATGCTTCACGGATTCATTACATTTCCAATGTTCGACGAAAAAAAAGATTGGTACGTTTTTCTTTTTACCTCTCGGAAATATAAAGGAAAGTTGATCGATTCGAACGAGGGGCATCTTGAATGGATTCATAACGGCAAACTTTTGGAATTGAATTTATGGGAAGGCGATAAATTTTTTATTCCGTGGTTATTCCAGGATAAATTTTTCAGCGCAAAGTTTGTTTATGAAAATGGAAAATATATTTCTCATTCGGTTGAATTCTACTAATCATTCACGAGGAATTAAATGAAATCAATCGGTAAAAATCCAAAAGATGATTATTCCTCAAACCGTGATTTTAACGAAGAGCGGGCGTTCACGGAAAATCTATTAAATCAAAGAATAAGTTTTTTCCTCATTTTTTTTGCCATTGTAATCGCAGGTGCTGTGGTTGTAAAATCCAAAATTTTCTTTCTTGTAATTTTATTCCTTGGAGTAGTAATTAGCTGGGTTCTTTCGGTTACAATTTTTGCTACGGCAAAAAAACTTGAATCGATGGAAAGAAAGCATTCTAGCTTAATCGTTCGCTGGCTCAGCGGTTATTTTTTGCCCGTCTTCTGTTCAAGCTTAATAACACTTGGTTTTGTAATCGGTGCAATGGGATATTTTGATTCTCTTCTATCATTAGATTTAGGTAAGGTAACAACCATAGATCAAGGTATTAAAAAAATTGAACAGACAATAGCAAAACACGATAGCTCCGCCGCAAAAACCAACCCCAACTTTAAAAACATTGACAGCGTTATAAAAGAAGGATCAAAGAAAATAGATTCAGATCAATCTCTGCTTAAAGTCACAGAAAAAGATGCAAAGAAAAATCCTCCTAAGTTTAAAGCCAATCCAAACTTTAGAAGTATCGAAAGCATTATCAACGAAAAGAAAAAATAAATATTATGTGACAGCTCACGAGCTGTCACTACATTATTGAATTATTTCCAAAATGTTATCCTGAAAAAAGATTTTTATAAATCAAGATTTTCCGCAACAAATTTTTCAATTTCCCACTTCAAAGGATTCTGATTAATGTATTTTCTTATGTTATATAATTCCTTTTCATTCCGAATTATTCGATCATGGACGACCGCTGCCATTTGAAATCCTTTAGACCGGTAACATGAATTGCTTTCGATGATGTTGTTTTGAAAACTCCCACCAATTCCGATAAAGGTTTTATCTTTTGCTGTAGAGACAAGTAGCGACTTGTCCTATTATCTGAATGGGTCAAAACATTAGCCCTATCAATAATCATTATTGCATGAACATGATTAGGCATAATTATAAATTCATCTAATTCTACGTAAAGATATTTTTGGGGTAGGTCCAGCAATTATTCTTCAACACTGTTTCCGTAGTTATTCAATACCATCTTACCCTCAAGAACTTCTCCTAAAATTGGCAACATATGGTTGACACACATGGTTATGAAGTAGTAATGGCTTGCTGAATAATCAAATCCAGGTAATCGATTTCTTTCTCTTTCCAACATATAATATGTGAAAAAAAATAATCATTTATGGGACAACTCACGAGTTGTCCCAACATAACATTATTGAAATTTCCTTTTCAAGAAACCTAAAATCAAATCGTTAACGCTATCCGGATTTTCAATCGGGGTCATATGTCCGGCACGCGGTATAATTGCAAATTCCGAACCCGGAATTCTTTCTGCCAGATGACGCATTACAACCGGAGGAGTAAGAGTATCAAACGAACCGCACAATACTAATGTCGGCAATTTAATTTTAGACAAGTATGATGAAGTATCGGTTCTGCTCATTATTGCGATTATCCCGCCTTTTACTCCAATGGGATCGTGCTTATGAGCTTTGAATAATGTTGTAAGAAACATCTTCTCATTTTCTTTTGGTGTTTCAGGAGCAAAACAATTTGTTACGAATGCATCAACGAACTTTATTAACTCACCGGAATTAATTTGATTTATGCCAGCCGCTCTTTTAAGTCTAGCCGTATCATCATCCGCTTCAGATTTTGTATCGCATAAAATTAATCCGGCAAAAATAAATTGATCTCTTTCAACCGCGCGTAAAGCAATATAACCGCCCATCGAAAGCCCGCACAATACCGGTTTTTTCAGTTTCAATTCTTTAATGACAGAGAACAAATCATCAACAAATGCTTCCATTGTATATTGTCCGTCACCAACAACACTTTCGCCGAGACCGCGTACATCGTAAGCGACGCAGAAATATTCATTTTTCAATAATTCAATTTGATCTTCCCACATTGTATGATCGTATGGAAACCCATGAACGAAAATAATGGTTTGGTTCTTACTATTACCGAATGTGTTTACAGACACACCGTTGATTGATTGATTCATAATCTTCCTTTTTCCTTTACTTTGTAAAAAGAATAGTGATAATTTACCAACAGTAGCGGTGACAAATTAGTTTACTTTGAAGAAAGTGTCAAAAAATTATTACCGGGTTTAAACCTTACAATGCAAGTACCTGTCAATAGTTTGAAAATAAATAACAGGAGGAAGGAAAAATGCAAAATTTAAAATCATTACTCTTTATTGCAATAATCTTATTAATTCCGCTTTTTTACTTTAGTGCCTGCAGCGAAAAAGCCGATGTGAGTGCCCCCGATCAACTAGACTTCGATTCTCCTCAATTTGCTGTAATAGACTATAATGATGTTTTAAATGGAATTGAAGATGCTACTTTGGATAGCAACATGACATTCAATACTACTCTTGCTAATTACAGTTTCATGAGTTCTATGAATTCATTCTCTCCAGGAAATCAAATGATGAATAGAAATCCATGGCTGATGCATTTTGATATGGGAAAACATCTTGGACTCTTTTTCAGAGGATTGAATTTGACCGATGCTCAGAAGAGCCAGATTAGAGATCAGATGACTCAATTCCATGCGACGATCAAACCGCTTGTACAGCAATTTAAAGATGCTAACGCCGATATAATCGCAAAAGCAAATGCCGATCGTAAAGCGATTGCCGATTCTGTAAAAGCTGGGACACTTACTAGAGCGCAGGCATCGGTTAAAATAAAAACATTAAATGAAACAACGCGTGATGCGATTAAAAATAATCCTAAGTCTATTGAGATAAAGAAAGAAATGTGCGATGAGAAAGCTAACCTGTTTGCCGAGATTGCAAAAATCTTAACACCGGATCAGCTTGTTAAATGGAACAACAGAATTTCAAGAATTCCGGATCCTTGCTCATAAAGAATTTAAGTCAAAAAAAGAGCTCCGGCCAATCAACCGGAGCTCTTTGTTTTTAAATAGCTTTTATTAATTCTAGAAGTAATAAAGATATTTTAGTTTGAAAACAGAAACCCGGTCCGTTAACATCATATGACTTCCAAGTAATCTATTGCTCGAATCGTATTTATAATCGCGTTCGTCTACTTCGTTAAGAGCCAGATAAAGCCAGCTTTTAGGTGAAAATTGGTATGCAAATAAAAAACCTACAAAAACTCTATCAATTCCGTCACCTGATCTTCGCCATGTATTATCAACATAAGTCCTAATATTTAAATCGTTAATTGGTGTTAAAGAAAAATAAGGACGAGCGTTGTAAGAAATTTCTTCGATGTTTCCATTCGGATTTCCTTCAATTCCCATATAATAAGAAGAACCGAGCTCGAGTATATCAAATATTTTCCAGCTGAAGGATGCACCGAAATTTCCGAATCCGGCAAGATAATTTCTACTGAAATTGTAAGTTTTTTGATAACCGCCATTAATGTTTGCGCTCCATTTTGCCTGGTTGGTCCAGCCGCTGAATCTGTACGAATGAAAATCATATTTAACATTTAAGTCTTTCGATTTGCCAAGATCAATTTCAACTTCATAACCGATATTACTTCTGAAGGACATATCCATACCAAGAACGAATGCCCAATCTGTATATGCGTCAACTTTTTCATAATTTAATACCGGTCCGGTAAAAATTAAGATCTGTGAAATTTCACCTTCTTTTGGATACCAAGCCGGTCCGGTTAAAGTAACAAGTTCAGCGGTACCTCGCCACGGAACAAATCCAATTTGATCAATATCGAAATTGGATCCTATATATCTTCCACGGAATAAATTTACCCAGGTAGTACCGATTTTTCTAAAACCAGCTGATACTGCGAAATCTCCATCTGAATTTTTGACCGAGCGTGCTACTTGATAAGCTAGCTGCCAGTCGGGTCCTCTAAACGCTCCGTCAATATCAATTACACCGTATGTGTTATCTGCCGTTTGTTTGCCTACGAATAGAACTCCGAGAGAGGAGTTATCCAAAATTTGTTTTTTCACTCTACCCGAAATAAAAATTGATGAAGGTTCTGTTGAATTCGATCCGTCGTAATTTGTAAAATCTTTTTGTTCGGTCCGTGCAACAAATCCCCCGTATTCCCAATCATTAATTCTGCCGAATGCTTTTGCACCAAAAGTTATTGGAACTTCCGATCCATCCGGCAATTTCTTACCGATTCTTCTTGAATAGAATAATTCCAATGGATTATAGAAACCGGAATTTCTATCGGCTCCCGAAGGCATAAATATTTCTCTTCCTTGTACAAAAAATGGTCTGTGTTCGGAAAAGAAAACTTCATAACGGGAAATATTAAATTCGTACGGATCGGCTTCTATCTGTGCAAAGTCCGGGTAAGCTGTAGCTTGAACAGTTAATTGAGGCGATGGATTGTAAAAAATATCGATGCCGGCTTTCGGATCAACTTTGTATTTGTTGTTGCCGATGTAGTCAATTTTTCCAAAAACTGTCGGATAAAATTCAAGATTCAATCCTTTGATTGACGGTTTGAATTCTTGAAATAATAGCTTGCCGAATTTTGAAATACGCTGCCCTTCGTTTTGAGTGTACTCGCTCCAGTAAAGATCTTCACTGTTTAATGGCCGCCATCTGTCAAAATCCAATCCCCATGAAGTTAATTTCTCATTATACTGAATTGATTTGTAAGGAATCTCAATTTCAATAACAAAACCCCAGTCGTATATTTTGGCATCAGAAAACCAGATGCCGTCCCAGCTGTAATCGCGGTTGCGCCCGTCATCTAGAAGGCGGCAGTCGGCACGGGTTCCGGCGGCATTTACGGCAAATTTGTACGCCGATTGTTTATCGCCAAAAGTATCGAGCATAATTGAAACAACGTCGCCACCCATATCGTCTTGTTTTCCTGTATTCTGCTGTATGTTTTGTTTTTCATCGTAACAAACTATTAAACAAAAGAGAGAAGTTTCGGTTGTTAGGACTTTAGCATAACTTTTTTTAGTAGCCGGCTTTCCGTAAAACGGCGAAAGCTGAAAAAAATTTGTTGCCGAATCGGCTTTACTCCATGCCTCATCAATTATACCGTCAACTTTAATCGGCGTATTAATTTTTTTTAGCACCAATACTTTTTCTTTCTCCTGGGCAAAAAGCATAATTGGAAGAAACAGTAAAAGAGTAAAATATTTTTTCATATGGTTATCCCGTAATTGGTCTGAAGTTTAGACGAACTTCTAAGAACAAAGGTTACGAAATAAGAAAATCTACTTTTGAAAAGGATTTTCTTAAAAATCATATTTAAAAGATATTGGAAACGATTACGCAAAAATACCGGTTTAGAGATTTTTGTTAGAATTGATTATGAATCGGTTTGTTAGTAAGTTTTTCCCGGTGAGAGGAAACTTGGACAGAAAAACTTTAAATATAATTTTGGCATGTGCTTTTTTATTATTTTTTTCATTTTTAGAAAATTCTATCTGCTCAACAGATGATCTTTATAAAATGGGAATTGAAGCGCTCAAAGCAAAAGATACACTTCGGGCAGAACAATTATTTAAAGAATCGATCCGCCAAAATTCCGACGCCCCTTCATATTTCGAACTAGCCAAAATCAATCTTAGCAGAAACACTTTTCTATCGCGCAATATAGCTTTTGAGAATTTTCAGAAGGCTGTTTGGAAAGATCCGAATAATATTGAGTATAAATATGAGTACGCAAAAATCTGTAAAGACTTTGCGCGTTTTACAGCAATTGATGAATACAAAGAAATTTTAAAATTGGACAGTACACAAGTTAATGCATGGATTAATCTCGGCTCAATAAAAGAAAAAGAATATTCCGAGTTTGATAAATCCGTCCGGAATGCGGATGGAATTCTTATGCCTCTTCAAGAATATGCTGATGAAGATCTGCGTGAGGCGGAAAAGTATTATAAGAATGCTCTTTCAATTGATTCTGTTAATTATGATGCGATACTCAAACTGAGTTTGCTGTATCAGAAAGCGGAAGAACCGGAAAAAGGAATTTCACTTTTGCAGAGGTTGGTCCGCAATAAAAAAGACGACCGCGATATTCATCTTTCTCTAGGATTGCTCTATTATCATTCTTCTAAAATCAAAGAGAGTTTTAGCGAATACAAGAAAGCGATTTCTTTGATGGACCCAGATGAACGGAAAGATTTTACAATCAATTCCGTTAAGTTATTATTGGATCCGCTTTTCGATGATGTAATGAAAAAAATGAGCGATGATGAATTAGAAGATTTTATAAACTTATACTGGAAAGTTTCCGAGCCGCTCTATCTTACAGATTATAACGAGCGTCTGCTTGAACATTATACGCGCGTTGCTTATTCAAATCTTAATTTCAGCGTACCTAAGATGGGAATTGTCGGCTGGAAGTCCGACCGCGGCGAAGTTATTCTTCGATACGGCGAACCGTTAAGCAGAATTAGAATGCGCCCGCAAATGGGAGATAATGCCGTCATGGTAAAAACCGATGTGTGGAATTATAAAGACTTCACACTTGGATTTACAGATATGGCTTCGAGCGGAAATTATATTTTTTCTGCACCCGCCGCCGAGAAGGATAAACTTGCATCCCAGTTCACCGGGGATACTAATACTTACATTGCAGATCTGCGGCGGAATTATTATTCCTACTACGAACCTAAATTTGACGGACCGACGATTGAAACACCGTTTAATTTTTCTCAATTGAAAAGTTTGGATTTGAGAAACCATACCGATCTTCTTGTAAGTTATGCTTTGGATGCTGCTGACTCTTTACGCATTGCGGATAATTTTAAAATTGATCACGAAGCAGGAGTCTTTTTCTTTGATAAAGATTACGAAGAGAAGGAAAGCAAAAAAGAACGAATCGAAAAGTTTGATGCAGTGAACGATGTCATTTCCGCATCCGGCAAAAAATTATTGGTAAACACAATTGACGTACCGGTGTTGACGGATTCCGGTTTTGTAGCCCTGGAAATAAGGCGGACAAATGATAACGGAACTTCGGCTAACCGTTCAAAAATTAAGATCAAAAAATTCAGCAATACGCGTCTCGATATAAGCGATCTCATTCTTGCATCGCGGGTTGAACTTGAAAAAACATCGGACCATTTTGTTCAAAGGGGAAATATTTTTATCCAGCCGAATCCGACAAACCAATTTGATAAAACTAACCGCCCGTATCTTTATTATGAAGTCTATAATCTCGGGACAGACGCAAAAGGATTAACAAATTTTGAACAAAGAATTAGTGTTAGTGAGTTTAAAGAAGAAAAAGATTTCAATGTGGAAGATGCTTTCAAATCTGTGCTGGATCTATTGGGTATCGGCAAGAATGAAGAAAAGATCTCTCTCACTTCAAATTACCAGACAGCCGGGAAGGATTCTAAAATTTATTTACAACTTGATCTTAGTAAATATCCCAAAGGGAAATATTTAATTGTCGTTTTGATCAAAGACAAGATAAGCGGAAGAGAAGTAGAAACTAAATCGGTTGTTGATTGGAGTAATTAAACAAACTGATTTACCATAGTTTTTTATAAGCAACAGAAAAAAAACAATAATCATGGTTGAATTATAAATATATAACATAACTAATGAATGCCGCTTTTAAAACGGCATCCGGTCGATTTGGGTGTTATGGCTTATTTTGTTTCAGCTTTCAATTTACTTCTATCTTTTATTTTCTTTGCATGCAAAATAAAATTACTAAGATTCGGATCATCATATCTTTTTGCTAATTCCACTGCTTTTTCAGATGACTCAATTGCCTCCCGCCACATACCGGCTTTCTCATAAGCATCGGTAATGCTGTCGTATGCATTCGCAGAATTTGGATTCTGTTCTATGTTGCGTTTGAATAATAAAATAGCTTCTTGAATCTTTCCATTATCAATTGCTTCATACCCAAAATTATTTATTATATCTTCGGGAACGGGGATATCATACCGTAATCTTTTTGATACTTCTTGAAAATGTTTTTCAGCAAACTCAAGACCCTTACTAAGAAGATCATTATGGAACCTATACCCGGTGAATAGCTGCCGTAAAGCGTCGATCTGTGCCAGCAGTGTAACGCTGCCGTGAGTTTCATCCGGAAATCCCTTACAAATCCACCGTAATCCTTTGGGAGATTCTGTTTTAAGAGTTTCAACTATTCTCAAATCTTGATCCAATGCACCTTCCAGATCATCCGAATAAGCGAAGTAAAGAAATGCTTTTAAACTATCTCTGGTTTTAAATGATTCTGCCAGCGATCTTTGCGGAAGTTCATTGTCCCAATCGAGACTTGGACTTATTGCGAAATATGCATTAAAAAGGGAAGGTTGAGAACTTAAACAGTAAAGCGCAAATTGCCCGGATGCCGAATGCCCGGATAGAATACGAAAACTCTTTGTCCGGAAGTCTTTATCAATCTTCGGGATAAGTTCTTCCGAAAGAAATCTTTTAAAGTTATTTGCACCGCCGCCTCCGATCCAGTGAGATGACCAATCCGTCTGTGTAAAGTCTCTTATTCTAACTGTACTTGTAATTGCTACAACAATTAATTCCGGAATTTCTCCTTGTCCGGATAGAAAACTTACCGAACCGACTGAATGCAAAAAGTTATAATCACCGTCAAGCAGATAAAGTACCGGGTAGCTTCGATCTGAAGCCCACTTATAACTCTCCGGTAAGTAAATTTGATATACGCGGTCTTCATTTAAAATCTTTGAGTGAAGAACTTCCTTCTGTCCTATTACTATTTGGGCTTGGCTGAAACTAGCATTCGCCCAAAGAATAAAAACTATAAGAAATATATTTTTGTATAACATTTTATCTCCATTACACGTTTTTATTTACCTGTCCCGCAGACCACCGGCGCAGATTGAAATCGCAATATAATAATTAGAACAATATTGAACTGTCCCGCATTCCGGGATCCCGCTCCGCGGGAAAATTAGTTTACACCAAACTTGATTCGGGGTTGTCCGAGTTAGGCGGTGTGTTTTACACTATTAATTGTTACATCTGTCAATCTATTTGTTTAATGATCTTTAAATTTGCTATGATACCAAATCCATTACACCAAAGACCGACAGAACCATCTTTCCGATTAGACAATTCTTTCACTACAAGACTCGGATCGTCTGCATTATTCACATAAACTTTTATTTCCCGATTCATGATTTCAATCTTAGCATGGAACCATTCATCTCCATTAGGTGCCGGTTCAATCCCTTTTTCATATTCTCCGTTATGATTGTTGCGTAAACGGTTCCATGTCCATTCCGGATTCGAAGTGTACTGGACGGCATGAGACTTATTAGCAGGATTCGTGGAACGAAAATTAAAGGGGCGAAAATATATTGCGTCATAAGTTTTCTCATCAACAACACGGAAGGCAATACCGACAAAACTGCTTTGCGGCGGACTACTTTTTCCTTTTGCATCAAACTCGATGATACCGTACGCAAAATTAAAATTATCAAGCCAAATAAATTGATCTCCTTCGGTTTTCGTTATCATCAGTGCATCTGAAGATTCTTTTTTTGCAAGCTCGGCCGAAACGAATTTACCTTTCCAGCCCTCTCCATTTAGAATTGTTTTAATATCCGGTGTGATAATACTTTGAGCGCCGGATGAAGATAAATATATAATTAGGAAAAACACGAAACCAAAAACATTTCTTCTCATCTCATTCCGCTCCTTAAAAATGTGTTTGAATTAGTGTACGATGGTATTGCCTTTCATATGCCCGCGCTTAATAGCAATGACGCAATGAAAACTAACGCCATGTGGAAAAGCTGGTTAAGCTTCTAATTATTTTTATAGTGGTGTATCAAGAATACAAATTGATTTACATGTTCTAATTTATTACCCGAAATAACCTGTTCCTCTATTGAATATTAAATTCGGTTTCCAATTTAATTTATCACCTAAGACCATTCTCGGTAAAATTTTTTGTAATTGGAAATTTTCTTCTTCCAAGAATTTTATTGCATCAACATTATCGGATGGTATAGTCGCAGTTGTTTTCCCTTGACTAAATCTGTATTTCATCAATTCAATGCCTGCTTTTGAATTAATTGCTAATATAAAGCCGCTACCCAAATCCGGAAGATATACTCCTTGTATTTCACTTGGTTCTTCACAACAATAGACTAAACCGGTTGAAAAGAATCTTTCAATCAAGTGTGATCTTTCTTCTCCCGTAATTTCCATATCAAGTTTTCTCAACGCGGGATAATCTTCTTTTCTTACTTTTCGTACACTGGTAATTTGCTGGTAATTATTAGAACCATTGCCTGATTTATAAATATGATATGTAGAGGATGTTCTAAAGCCAATCTTACTGTAAATATTTTTACCCAATTCAGTGGCTATTAGTAATTGAGTAACGCATCCGTTCTTCTTAAAGAATTCAACCAAATGATTTGTCAACTGATAACCAATTCCTTGTCTTCTCATTTCTGGTGTAACTATAATATTACCAACCCAGCCAATTTTGTTGTTTAAGATTCCGTTCCCAAATCCTATTATTTCATTTTCCTTGCATGCCACAATCGGATAGAAATATGGATAACCATAGTGAAGTGAAACAATGTTTGGAAGATTCATATCCCATTCTTTTGGAGGTAAATCAACCAACAATTCTATTTCTGATTGTAACAGTTGCCTTACTTCGTACATTTTTATTCTCTGATTGATTCTTAAGCATTTCGGAGTCGCAACTAAAGTCGAAGATCCCGATGTTTTTTATCGGGATAAAAGATCCCTCGTACTTTGCCCTGCCCATAACATTCCGCCGGTGCAGATTGAAATCGCAAAATAATAATAAGAACAATACCGAACGGCCGCAAATTTTAGTTCAAGATGGTAAATCAACCCATGTCTTTATTGCAACGGGTTTTAAGGAGAATGGTGTAAGATCAACATGGAATATGGTTATTCCGTTAAAACCAATTGATAGCCGTTAACCATAATAAAATAGTATCACTGCTCAAAAGCTCATCCGTCATGAGAATAAAGAAGTCTAGACCAAATTGCGTTCATTTCATTGATTTTTTCTTTCTATTATTTATGATCAATCAGTAATAAATTTTCGAATAGATTCTTTACCTGCCATGTCGTTTATCCAAACAACTAACTCTCAGCTAACATGTACATGAATGTTAGTTGCTCCTATATCACGAGCACTTTTATATCTGGGTACCCCATCAGCTTGAGTATAAAATAGTTTACAGCAGCTTCACTTGGATCATCGGAGAAACAAACAAGTTCAGCATACCTTGGTACGCCTGCCTTGGTTAAGATATTCCATATATCCTTCGCGGTTTTTGGAGTGCCGTCGGCATTCAGGAAATCTATAAACGGCACATGAACAACTTTTCCATCCTGAATTTTAGGCGGCACATTTGAGCCTGAAGCAATAAATACTTTGGGGTAAATTCCCTGGGTGTTAGTTAGATCTGCAATTATAACTCCCTTATGTAAATTACTAGGATAAGTTGTTGTGGGTATCGATAAATCTCCGCGGACCTTTTGAGGTCCTACAACTGTTGCATCTTTTGTCAATGCAAAACCAAGTTGTGCACATTTATCCATTGAGTCCATAAAGATAGAGATCTTTTTCTGTCCCAATTTCTCCAGCATTACAAACGCAAGGGCTGATTCCTTCGACAATCCGGAACCTGAAATAATGACCACTTCATGAGAAGTATCTACACCGGCTGAACCAAGAATATCTGCAAGCTTTGCCGGGTTCGTGGAATTGCTTTTGAATAATTCTGCAGAGATGTTCAGTGCGAAGGGTACGTGACCTTGTTTGTACGCGTTTGCGGATCGAACATCAACAATACTAACTTGTGAGACTCCATACATCCTCATCATTCTTCCTCCCCATGTTTTTAACCAGTTTGTTTCTCTCATTAGAAACGGGGAATCGTAAGTCCAAAACGGCAGTTCTCGTTCATCCTTAAGCCATCCCAACTCGGACTCATTAAAAAGTTTGACTTTAGGATAATTCAGAATGAATTTAAGAGCGAAGTACGGCACACTCGCTGCAACTCCACCGCCGCAATAAGTATATATCTCTTGTTCCGGTTTGATTCCTAAGTAGTTCAGCATCTTTTTAATTTCCTCTGCCGATTTGAAAGTCTTATCCGGATTGTAAAAATCTAAACTCGGAAGAAGGATTCCGTTAGGGATATGTCCGGGCCGGTTAAAAAATTGTTGTACCCCAAAGTGCCAATCAGCATCTAGTGCTTCAAGTAAGACAAAATTTTTCTGGTCACCGGATGCTGTAAGGAATTCCGGTAATTCGACTCTTGCATCTTCGTTAATCTTTTCTATTTTAAAGACACCTTTGCTTGTTGTAGGTGCAATCTCTTTTGTTACCGGCATTCCGTCTTGCTGCCACATGTAAAGTCCGCCGTCCAATATTAGAAGATCTTTTTCCGGGAAGCCGTAATAATAGAGAGAATGAAATAGTTTGGTCGCCATAATTCCCGCGCCCTGATCGTAGATCACTATCTTTTTCCCTAAACTAATTCCCCAAGACTGATATTTTTTTTCTATTTCAGTGACGGGCATTTCCAATGGACCATAAGTGAATATGTCATAGTTAATTGCGCTTGGAATGTGTTTAGCTGAATAGATCTGGGAAGGTGAGGCGTCTAGTATTAGAACATCGGAATTTTTAAGATTTTTCTCCAACCAGCCGACAGTGACGAGATTGCCCTTGATTCCTTCTTCAGCCTTCATAGGTTGTGTCAGTTGCAGACAAATCGCAACGGTAAATAAGAAAAAGTAACTGATTTTCTGTGGGTTCATTTTTTCTCCGGTTTATTTTTAATGTGCAATTGAATTCACATTGTTAATTTTTATGTAATACATATACATTTTTATTTTGTGTGTGATGCACTTTCAATTCCAAATAAGGGAAATGGTTTTTCATTAAAATTTTCGTTAAACAAATATGCCGTAAGAAAAATGAATGCAATAAATCCAAGAATTATAAGTATCTGACCTTTGGATGTTTTCTGAATATCTTGTTTTGATTTAGAATCACAAACTTCACCGGGGCAGTATTGAGTTTTTTCTTTATAAATCATTGTATAAAATTTACATCCCAGGCAAATACCAAACGCGGATTCGAAGAATAAAAATATGAGGCAGATTAAACAGATAATACCTGTTATTGGACTATAAGAATTTACAACTACTAAAAGAATAAACATTATCGCTGCTAATATTACTCCTATTACCCAGGCAAACTTTTTTTGTTTTGCGCCGACATATTCAGGCGCTTGATTCCTAACAATCAAACGTCCAAGAATTAAGGAAGGAGAAAATTTGGGATTAATAAAGACACGCAAAAGAATATCTGTAAGGAATATCACTATAGAATATTTTAAAAGTAAAAAATTACTCTTTAATACTACTGTTAGAATAGAAGTAAACATTATTAAAAATAGAATTCCTGCTGCAGCCCTAATTTCACGTTCATTTAATACGGGGATTTGATATCCTTCAACATCTTCTCCAAACTTTATAATTCTATTCATTACTGCTTTTCCTTATTTTGTTAATTTGTATAATGTTATGACGCAAGAATATGCAAATCGGAAGCGAACAAAAACGGAATATCTACATACACCGTGTTCTAGTACACTAACGGTGTAATTGCGTCAACTAAAAATTCTGGTAATCTTGGTTGGAATAATTATATTAGAGTATTGCAACTCACTTTGGAGATATTCTATTAACAGCTGGATAAAATTGATCGATTTGAAGCGTGCCAGATTCTATTTGTGGGTTGGTGCATCTTATTTATTGCTTTGGCTGTTGAGTTACCTGGCAAAATATCCTCAAGCATTTGTAATAAAAACTTTGGATGAAATTTACCGGGCTGTTTATATTATTCTTCTCAATTTTATTTTCTACGAGTATACTCTGAGTCCCGCAACACGGAAAAAGATCTTTAAGTTTCTCCTCCTTTTGGCAGCCCATTTTATATTGTTCACTTATGGCTTCCATGTCTGGATCAATATAGGAACCCAGTTGCATATTTATACAGTCTTAAGTGCCGAAGAACTTCAGCTTGGATTTCATTGTCCGTACAGCATCGGTTCAATTTTCTTTTTTGGAATCATTATGCACATTTATGATTATAAAAAATTAAAAGTAACAGCGCAGCAGCTGCAAATTGAGAAACAACAGGCTGAATTGAATTACCTCAAGTCGCAGACAAATCCGCACTTTTTATTCAACACGTTAAATAATATCTATTCATTGACAAGGGATAAATCTGATCTTGCCCCGGAATCAATTTTACGCTTGTCGAAAATATTGCGTTACATGCTTTATGAAACCGGCGGTGCGTATATAGCAATTGAACATGAACTAATAATAATAAGTGATTACATTGAGCTTGAAAAATTGCGTTACGATGATTCGTTACATATCAATTTTAACTATGACGTCGAAGACATGAAACAAGCTATTCCGCCGTTATTGTTAATACCATTAGTAGAGAATGCATTTAAACATGGTGTATCCGAAACAAGGGCTCATCCGCTGGTTGATATTCATCTTTCTATAAATAACCGGCTTTTGGTTTTCATTGTAAAAAATTCTACGGAAAAATTTTCTGAAGAACAGGGTATAAAGGAGAACATAGGTCTTACTAATTTGCGGCGTCAATTGGAATTACTCTATACGGATTACAATCTATCTCTTCAGCAGACTGAATCCTTATTTACAGCTACTTTAAAAATTAATCTTGCAAGCCATGTCTAATATAAAATGCATCATAATAGAAGATGAACCGTTGGCCGTAAAAATTTTATCGGATTATATTTCTAAAATACATTTCCTGGAATTGAATGGAACATTTAAAGATGCCATTCTTGCAACAGATTATTTACGGCATAATAATGTCGATCTAATCTTTTTAGATATTCACCTCCCGAAATTGAAAGGCATGACATTTTTAAAAACGCTTACACATCCTCCCGCGGTAATTGTTACAACAGCTTATCATCAATATGCCGTGGAAGGATTTAATCTAAACGTTACGGATTACTTGTTAAAGCCGTTTGATTTTGAGCGTTTTTTAGTAGCTGTGACTAAGGTAAAAACAGCGGAAGGAGAAAATCATCAGCCGCATGAAACCCAGGAGATACGGGATTATATATTTCTTAATGTGCAAAAAAAGAAGGTGAAAATATTATTTTCGGAGATCGTTTATATTGAAAGTCAACGGGAGTACATCAAAATCATTACAACTAAAAAAGAATACATTTCAAAAATGAGTACACATGAAATTGAAGACCTTTTACCGGCAAATCTCTTCAAACGAGTTCACCGCTCATTTATAATTTCGGTCAGCAAGATTCAATCATACACAGCTAAAATAGTTGAGGTAAATGGAGTAGCAATTCCAATCGGCAGGGGCTATATAGATAATATAGAAAATCTGTAGACTTCATAATTACTATCTAATCTAAATCCCATTTGTCTTTAGAATACTCAACTGTCGCGCATTCCGAAATCCCGCTCTGCGGGAAAATTAGTTTACTCCACAGCCTTATTGCGAGGACAACCCGGAAAGACAATGCTAGTATTGGCAAAACTACTTGATATTTAACTTGCACGCCAATTTATGAGCGGAATCATTTCAAATTACCAGTCGGCAAGTGAAATATTTAGTTATTGTTTTGACCAAGGACAAGATAAGCGTAAAGGAAGTAGAAACTAGAGCGGTTGTTGATTGGAATAATTAGAATAATTGTATGATCGAAATAATTTATGAGCAGCTGCAACGAAAGTAGGTGGTCGCAATTTGCGACCAGTTCAGCCTAATGTGAATTTCAATCAATCAAACAGAATCAAAGCCGTTTCAAAATAACCAGAGTCATATCGTCGTGCTGGGGATAATTATCAACAAATTTTTTAACCTCTTTCAGAATCAAATTAAGCAATTCATGCGCGCTTAAATTTCTATTGCTCTCGATTAGTTTAACTAAACTTTCTTCACTGTACTCTTCGTGACGTTCATTCATTGCCTCGGTAAAGCCGTCAGTATAAAGAACAAAAATATCGCCTTGTTTTAGAGAAACCTCTTCTTCATTTAGTGTTGAGGTGAATATGTGTCCTTCTTCCAATCCAAGCGCCATTCCTTTGCTTAGAAGAAGTTTTGTGCCGCCGCTCTCTTGACTGCAAAGAATTCCCGGATTGTGCCCGGCTCGAGCGTAAAGAATTGTATGCCTATGAGTATCAAGAATCGCATAGAACATACTCACAAAAGTATTTTTCTCAATTGTTTTATAGAGAAGACGATTCACTTTACCCAAAACATTTTTAGGCGATACATCTTCTTCCGCATGTGCCTGTAAAATTCCTTTTGTCAATGTCATATAAATCGCGGCGCCCACGCCTTTACCGGAAACATCGCCGATTGCTATTCCCAATTTATCTCCGGTGAGTTTAACGAAATCAAAATAATCTCCGCCAGCTTCAACTGCGGGAATACTAATTGCGGAAATTTCGTAACCGGGAATTTTCGGCTCTTCTTTAGGCAGCAAACTAAGTTGAACTTTTGCCGCGATCTCAAGTTCTTTCTTCAATCTTTCACGTTCCGAAATTCTTTGAATATGTGAAGGCAAGCCGTAATTCTCCATCACAAATTCTTCTTTACGGATTCTGCTGATAAAATAAATTATTGGTGCCGCCACAACTGCCAGTATAATAAAAGCAAAATTCCATGAATAGAAAGAATTGTTTGTAGCCAGAAGTGTAAATCCTTTTGGAATAATCGTATAGAAAAACATGGCGCTGCCGATTACCATCAAATCGAATTGGAAATAGAGATATGCAAGAAAACATCCGAATATAAAATATGAAAGTAAGTTTATTTCAAAATTATTAAGCGAGGGCGGAGTTGCGGAAATCGAAAATCCAAGAAGTGTAACCAATCCTGTTAATAAAATAGAAGCCCATTTCTTTTTCCAGCGCTGGTAAGAAATGTTAACTATGAAAAAAGTAATTACAATTGATGAAATTATTGAAACGGTAACACCGCTGAAGATGCTGCCGAGAGCCGGCAGCCAGCCACCGAAGATTTCTTGAAATCCGGTCGGGCAAATAAACGCCGCACTATTCGGAGTATTTAAAACAACGCCTCCGATCAAAACGGTAAGGGAAATTGCCGCACCGATAACAAATCCTTTCATCAAAGATGTGCCGGAATTAAGAGCGAAGAAGTGTCCTTTAATAAATGCATCTGCGGCTTTTAATTTTTCCGGCCATAAACTTCTGGCGTAAGATTCACCTACCGTCCAGCTTGCAAAAACAAGAAGTGCAAGGAAAAAATAAATTATAAATCCGTTGATGAGCAGAATAATAATTTTCATATATGTAAAAGAGAGGTTTCCTAGTTGAGATCCCTGCCCAATTTCAGGCCATGAGTTGATGATTTTTATCATCGAAATCGTAAAGAATAAGATGAAAATATTTCTCCCTACATTTACCCAAATTTCACCTTGATGGTATTTTTTGAGGAAAAGATAAAATGCGATTAATATCAGAACAATTATGAATATAGCTGAGACTGTTCCGTAAATTGCTTCGGCGGAAGTAAAGTAACCGCGTTCAATCTGGGGAACTTCAAAATAATATGAAAAGCTACCGACTCTATTTCCTTGAATCTTGGCTAAAATTATCAGCTTGCCGGGCAATTTTGTTTCATTTTTTTCCCAACGGAAAGAATAATCGCTTCTATTGCGATAAGAATCTTCTTTCGATTCAACCAAATTGAATCCTTGAAATTCATCACCAAGGTTTTGTTTAATATAAGTATCAATTAGTGCGGTAGCTTCCGGTTTTGATAGAGATTTAATGCTGGCCGTATCGGGAATTTCACGGTTGAATCCGAAAATTTCACCTTCGTTCGAAATATCAACATAATAAGTTGTCGCTGCAATTTGCTTCGGCAAATCTTGGTGGAACATTACGACCCAGCTTAATGTGGATCTCTTTTTATTTTTGATATACTCTTTGAAACCTGCGTTGCCTAATTTTTTTAATATATATCTGTTTTCAATCGGGGAGTTGTCTAAAAACGCTTCACTGCTAAATCCATTCAGATCAAAATGCTCTCTAAGTAAATATTTTTGCGCTATGGCAATTGCTTCTGGGCGTGTTATACCCATCTCCATAGTATTAAATACGCTGAAAGGATAGAGAACAATCATCAAAACAAAAATAATTGCTGCAGCAACAAACCAGTATTTATGATTCTGAAAAGAATTTTTCATTCCTGTGCCTGTTTTTTAGTTTTCACCAATCTTTAAGACGGCTTAAAAATAGAAATGTTTGGGTACTGAATCAATTATAACATCATGGTTTTCTATCGTAAAATAGATGCACCGTTTCAAATAAAATGAATGATTTGTTCGTATCATTTTAACTAATCAACAGACAATTGAAAAATTATTATATTGCCTTCACAAATTGTTAATATTCTTGTAAAAGAATGAAAGAACCGTTAGTAAATTTAAGTTTAGCGCGTGAACACGGATTAACCGAAGAAGAATACGGATGGATATGCGACAAACTTGGCAGAACGCCGACCTTCACGGAATTAGGGATTTTTTCGGTAATGTGGAGCGAACATTGCAGTTATAAAAATTCAATTGCACTTCTTAAAACTTTACCGCGCAGCGGCGGAAGATTGTTAGTTGGTGCCGGAGAAGAAAATGCCGGACTTGTAGATATAGGTGATGGGCTGGCTATAGCATTTAAAATTGAAAGTCATAATCATCCGTCGGCAGTTGAACCTTATCAGGGTGCCGCTACAGGTGTAGGCGGAATTTTAAGAGATATTTTTACGATGGGTGCCCGCCCAATTGCATGTTTAAATTCACTTCGGTTTGGATCTCTAACAGATCCGCGCACAAGATATTTATTCGAGGGCGTTGTAAAAGGAATTGGCGATTATGGAAATTGCTTCGGTGTGCCAACCGTCGGCGGAGAAATTTATTTTGATGAATCATACAAGGGAAACCCTCTTGTAAATGCAATGGCAATCGGAATTGTTGATACAAACCTTGTTGTATCTGCAACAGCAAAAGGAAAAGGAAATCCGGTAATGATCGTCGGTTCATCAACCGGCAGAGACGGAATTCACGGCGCAACATTTGCCTCGGAAGAAATTTCTGCAAAATCGGAGGCAAAACGTCCTTCGGTTCAAGTCGGTGACCCCTTCACTGAAAAACTTTTACTTGAAGCGACATTAGAAATTATAAAACAAGATTTGGTAATTGGCATACAGGATATGGGTGCGGCGGGTATTTCTTGTTCAACTTCTGAAATGAGCGCCAAAGGTGAATCCGGAATGATAATAGACCTAAACAAAGTTCCGCTTCGTGAAGAGGGAATGAGCGCTTATGAAATTATGCTTTCCGAGAGCCAGGAAAGAATGCTAGTCGTTGCTAAAAAAGGATGCGAAGAAAGAGTAAAACATATTTTTGAAAAATGGGATTTACATTGCGAGATAATTGGTGAAGTAACCGATTCTGAAAAGGTAATTATTAATTACGAAGGCGAAAAGAAAGTCGAGATTTCGCCGGTAGAATTGGTTCTCGGAGGCAATGCGCCAGTTTATATCCGGGAGACTGAGGAACCGAAATATCTTGAAGAGACGCGTAAATTTAATTTGAAAAGTTTACCCGAAACGGATAATGTTTCCGAAGCATTCGAAAAAATATTTTCATCACCGAACATTGCATCAAAGCAATGGGTCTATCAGCAATACGATTCAATGGTTCGCACAAATACAGTAGTCGGTCCCGGTTCCGATGCCGCCGTAATTTTAATTAAGGATTCGGACAAGGCAATTGCCGCTAAGACGGATTGCAATGGAAGGTATGTTTATCTAAATCCCAAAGAAGGAACTAAAATTGCGGTTGCGGAATCTGCCCGCAATGTTGTTTGCAGCGGAGCTGTTCCGCTTGCTATTACTAACTGTCTAAATTTTGGTAATCCCTACAAACCGGAAATGTATTGGACATTTAAGAAAGCAATTGAAGGAATGGGTGAAGCGTGCAAATTTTTTAAAACACCTGTTACCGGCGGCAATGTAAGTTTTTATAATGAAAGTCCGGATACCGCCGTTTATCCAACACCCGTTATAGGAATGGTTGGATTGATTGAAAAACTTGAAAATATTACTACGGCACAATTTAAAAATGACGGCGATTTAGTTTATCTGCTTGGCGAAGATTATGAAGAAGTGGGCGGAAGCGAGTATTTGAAAGTGATTCATGATTTAGTTACGGGAGAAATTCCTAAAATTGATCTTCAAACAGAAAAAGATTTGCATAAATTAATTATGCACCTCATCGAAAATGGTTTGGTAAATTCCGCACACGATATTTCCGATGGCGGAATAATGTGTGCGCTTGCCGAGTGCTGTATTATTGATCAGGAAAAACCGGTTGGTGCTCATGTTCATATTCCAGTTAAAACGAGAGAAGATTTTTCATTTTTTTCCGAATCCCAATCGCGAGTTATTATTACCGTAAATCCGGATAATCAAGAAAAGTTCGAAGAAGCTGCATCAAAAAGTTTTACTCCATTTGTATTGATCGGTGAAACGGGCGGCAAGAGTTTGAATGTAAACGACCAATACGATTATCCCTTTCAGCTTCTTTTTGATCTGTATTATTCTGCAATTCCAAAGAGAATGAATGTTGCGCATTAAAATTCTAAAAAAGATCGGTTCAGTTATTTCATTAAAAACTTATAAAAAAATAATTGAATTCATCCGTTATTATTTTCTCGGACTTTTTAAAAGGATGGATGAGAATAATCTTTTTTTTGCCGGCGCTGGAATTTCATTCTCACTTTTTCTCGGAATGATCCCTTTCATACTTTTTATGTTTTCGCTGCTCGGAAATATATTCGATCAGTCGACTATAGAAACTCAATTGAACAATCTCATCGATCAAACTATTCCTTACCCTTCTTATGCAAATTATGTCAAACGTTTGATCATTTCCAGACTGCCGGAAGTAATACAATATAAAACTCTAGCGGGATTTATTGGTATCATCGGTTTGCTATTTACATCAACATGGATCTTCAGCAGTATTCGAACAATTCTTAATCAAATTTATCATGTAAAAATATTGAAAGGATATCTTTACGGGTTGTTCAGAGATATTCTAATGGTAATCTTGCTCGTGTTTTTGATTTCGCTTACAACATTTATGTACCCGGCAGTAAAATTATTCTATGAAGTGACGAAATATTATCCTTCAATACAGCAATTAACCGCGAGTCCCCTCTGGACAGTTGGCTTATATGCATTATCGCTTGGGTTAATGTTTGGAATGTTTTTTCTGCTTTATTACTTGATTCCTTATGAACAGCTTGGTAAAAAAGTTGCGTACGTAAGCGCATTTTGGGCTACACTGCTTTGGGAAGTTGCACGCAATGTATTCAGATATTATATCAATTCCACCTTAGGCAGCAATCCGCTTTACGGCGCTTTTGTTCTTATTCTTGCAATACTTCTATGGGTCTTTTACTCCGCATGTTTGTTCATTGTAGGTGCGGAGATTGGTCAACTCTTTAGAGAAAGGAACTTATTAAAGAATGCTAGGTAAGAATTATTTGTTGTGAATGAATAAATCATTAATAGAAAATTACGGAGATAAGTAATGCCAACTTTACACAGAATACAATTTCGTTTTCAAATAAATTTATTTGCACTAATTCTGATTTCGGCAATTTCACTTACTTATAAAGTAAGTATGGCTCAAAGTATTAATCCATCCGCAAAAGGCAAATCCGATTTTGTCTCACAGGATGAAAAAGAGTTTAAAAAAATTAAGCAATTGAAGGTGAAGAGCCGTATAAAGTATGCTGTTTACAATGATGTAAAAGGATACATGAACGATAAGAAGGTTCTGATAGGAAAGGAAGTATTTAATAAACGGGGATCGCTTTTAGAAATGGAAGAATATAATTCTTCCGGGAATATGATCTCCTCTTATAAATTTAGTTACAATTCAAAAGGGAAGCCGATTAAAGCTGAAGGAATTGATGATGCCGACAGAAAAAGTATTCAATTTTCAAAATATGATTCTCGCGGGAACGAGACTGAAAGAAATTTAATTTCAATCGCAAGAAAAAGAACCGAGTCAAAGTCGCTTTTCAAATATGATAAAGATAATAATCTGGTAGAGGTAAAAAACTATATTGACGGAAATTTTAACGATCAGCAAAATACCGAATTCAAAAATGGAGTTAGAATCAGAACAACAATGTTGAATGAAAAAAAAGATACGGTTCTTGTTTCAATTCCCGAATATAATTCTGCCGGAAAATTAGTCAGTGAGAAAAGTAAAAATCAAAATACTGTGTATAAATATGATTCGAATGGTAATTTAAATGAAATGGTTGATGCCGAATTTAAGCGAGTTTATGTATCGGATGAAAAAGGAAATATAGTCGAACATAAAATGTTCCTTCTGGACGGAAGAAGACAAATAAGATTGGTTTTCAAGTATAACCAGAAAGGTTTAATGAGCGATTGGATTAGGTACGATAATAACGAAGATGTAGTGCTTCATTACGCTTATGAATACGAGTATTACAAATAGAACTTCATGATAAAATTTTTACCGCTTGGCGGCGCCGATGATATCGGCGCAAGTTGTTTCTATATTAACATTTCAGACACAGGCATACTTCTCGATTGCGGAATACACCCGCGTAAAAAAGGTTTAGACTCACTCCCCAAATTTGAACTATTAAAAGATCTGCCGCTTGATTTTGTTTTTATAAGTCATGCTCATCAAGATCATATCGGGTCGCTTCCGTTTTTAGTTCAACGCATTCCTCACGTAATAATATTTTCAACTCCGCAAACTAAAGAAATTGCTGAACTCACACTTCACAATGCAGCAAACATATTAGCTAATAGTCAACATGAAGAGAGCGGACTCAGAATATACACGCACGAAGAAATTGATCTTCTGGTTAGAAGTATTCGGACTGTGGAATATGAAACAACTTTTTCATTAAAAGGATTGCGGCAGTTATCTCCTTCACCAATAAATATTACATTTTTTGATGCTGGACATATACTTGGCGCCGCTGCCATTTTAATTGAGCACAATGAACAAAAAATTTTTTATTCGGGAGACATCAATCTCTCGGATCAAACTATAATGACCGGTGCGGATCTTTCGAAAGTAAAAAAAATAGATACGCTAATTCTAGAATCTACTTACGCCGGTACGGATTCCAGCAAACTCGGCACATGGTTGAGTGAACAAAAAAGATTTGCCAAGGAAGCAAATCAGATATTGAGGAGTGGTGCCTCTATTCTTATCTCGGTTTTTGCTCTTGGTAAGACTCAAGAACTGCTTGCATCAATTCATTTGTTGATGAAAAAAGGATTGCTGACCGAAACAAATATCTACACAGGTGGAATCGGAAAAGAAATTTCATCTTTGTATGACCGCAGCCGGTATCTGGTAAGAAGAAAAAATATTGAACTTGTTTTTCGGAATATTCCGCAGAACAATTTATTCGAAATTGAAGACTATAATTATTTTAAGAAAAATCCCGGGATCGTTCTTGCTTCAAGCGGAATGATGCTTGAAGGCACCACATCCTTCCGGCTTCTAGATTTTTGGCTGAGACAAGAGGCGTTTGCAATTTTTGGGGTTGGCTATATGGATTCTGAAACGCCCGGATACAAAATTATGAATGCAAAAAGAGGTGATGTTGTTCAACTAAGCGAATTCCGTTCACCGCAAAAAATAAATTGCCATATTGAAAAATTTTATTTTCCTTCTCATTCAAAGAGAGAGGAACTGATAAAAATTGTTGAAATCACGTCGCCGAACCGGGTAATAATTGTCCACGGCGAAAGCCAGTCTCATGACTGGCTTGGTTTGCAAATTCTTACATTACATAAAAAGACCAAACTTTATTCAGCACAAGTCGGCAATCAAATAAATTTGGATTTTGATTAACTGAGGAATTTGTTTTCGAAGGTTTACTGAAATAATTAGTATGAAGTAAATAAAGTCCGACCGGAAAACCGGCCGGACTTTATGTTTTAAAATTACTTGGCTAACGCTACATCGGTATTTTTATCCGGATGTTCATCTAAATATTTTTGATAAAGATACCCGTTATAAAATTTTTCGCACATGCGTCGAGTTCTGTCGCAGTCATGAAATTTTGCTAAGCGGCTAACCATGAAAACGCCTTGCGGGTCGCCAATCTTGACTAAAGATAAAGCCGCAATAATTCTTTCTTCGCATGTTTTACCTTCCCTTAGCAACGCAATAAGAGGAATAACTGCTTTAGTAGATTTCATTTCTCCAAGATTGAATGCGCAGCTAACCCTTAATCCTTCATTATCAGATGCTAGTCCAATCAATCTGTTGAGTTCGATCGCTTCGTATGTGTTCGCTTTTGGAACTGTCTTATTCACTTCCGCAAAAGTATATGCCGTGAATAGCAATGTGGAGAGAATCAATAACCCGAAAAATGCTCGTGTTTTCATCTTACCCTCACTTGCTTTTGTTAATGATTTATTATTGTGCGATTCAGAATGGTTTGTTTTCGCTTTCATGAGTTAAGACGATAGTTACAGAAAAAGGTTGCCTCAATTTTTAAAAACGACATATATATGCGGGCACTGGAATATTGAAAATGCTGATGATCTAAATGAATTGTTGCCTGTTTAAGAGGGAGTTTTGAATGAAAAGAAGACTTGAATTTATTAATGCATTCTATTCATTATCAGATTTTAAATCTTTAAAAATTTTGAATACCCATGGAGAAGAAACACCAAGAAAAAGAAGCAATATAAAAAGCTCGATCCAGCTTTCCATTTTTCACCTCTAAATTTTCTTTGTTGAACATATAACAAGAATAGTTGAAAAAAAGTGCCGAAAAGCACACACAGATTAGTTTGTACTTTACCTTCGAATAAAAAACTTTATTAATCATTCTTCTCTTGATGCCTGCAGATATCCGGATAAGTATAAATAAAATTCGTCTGACTTAAGAATTTAAGTTTTCTTTGCTAAAGAAAGAGAGTGTCAAAACTATCTCGTTAAAAAGAGGTACATTTGCACAAAACTATTTGGCGACAAACACGAATGCATAATAAAAGACCATATTTTGAAAAAGAATTAGAAGTAAAAGAATCTTTACTTCACGGAAGAGGAATCTTGACAACGATTGATATTCTCGCCGATCAAGTAATTTGTATTATAGAAGGTGAAGTAATAGATGAAGCAGAATGTATTCGCAGAGAGGATGAAGAAGGGAATGTTTACATTTTTTGTAATGGTGATAATTATATCGATACTTTTAAGACCGAGGTGATAAGAAATTTGAATCATTTTTGCACACCGAACTGCTATGTGGATGACCGGGATGAATCTTCTCTTGTTCTAGTTGCTGAACGTGATATTAAAGCCGGGGAAGAATTAACGATTGATTACGACTATGAAGAAATTTATGAGCATTGTAATTGTGAAGTATGCAGGAATAGGAAGGCTGTATAATTTTTTATGTTAACAAATTTTATTTGCAGATTTAATTACATCCTTAAACATCATAGATTGTTGGCCTGATAGGAATAGATGTAAAAAATAGTTTTAATTTATTCCAATATGCAAAAAAACAATCAAAACACTTTGTAATAAGAATTCGAATTCGCGAGGATCGTACTCCTAAGGTGGAGAACCTAAAATCTTCGGGTTACTGACAATTAGTGAATTCTCTGCCTTGATTAAAGTCGCTGTAAAGTGTAAATTAATTCAAGAAAAAACCATAATCATATCTACAAATAAAAATGAAACTAGCACTTGATGCTTTCGTAAAAACTACTCTTGATGGAAAACTAAGAGAATTGGAACAGTTATTAGATGCAGATGTAATTTTCTTTTCTGGAAATATTTACGAGGGTTATGTCAAAATATTTAGGGAGTTCATAGAAGAGTTAAAAACAGATACGACTCAAAAAGATAAACTGTATATCTTTTTAAGAACACCTGGTGGAACTGCAATTGCGGCCGAAAAAATGGTAAATGTTGTTAGACATCATTATAAAGAAGTTAATTTTATTATACTTGATTATGCAATGTCGGCTGGAACAATTTTTTGTATGAGTGGCGACAATATTCTTATGGATTATTCATCGTGTTTAGGCCCCATTGACCCACAAATTCAAGTTGGAGAACAACTAGTACCTGCTCTAGGCTACTTAGATAAAGTTAATGAGTTAATTGAAAAATCAAGAAACCTTACTTTAACAAATGCTGAATTCGTAATGCTTCAGAATCAAGACTTAGCCAAACTTAGAAGCTATGAACAAGCACGCGACTTGTCAATCTCGCTATTAAAAGAGTGGTTAGTGAAATATAAATTTAAAAATTGGGCTACTCATGTGAGTAACCCCGAAAAAGTGGGTCAAGCTGTAACTCAAGCAGATTAGGAAGAAAGAGCTACTAAAATTGCAGCCGATTTGAGCGATAATAATATATGGAATTCACATGGACGGCCAATTGGAATAGCTAAATTAAGATCTATCTTAAAATTAAAAATTGATGATCTTAGTGACAAACCGGAACTTTATAAAGTTGCCAGAAGTTATAATGATATACTTTGTGACTATGCAGACAAGCAGTTTAATGGTACATTTTTGCATTCACGCATGTTTATTTAAAAACTAGGTGGAGGTAAATCATGGAAGAAAATATAAATATTTTGGACGAAGTTAAAAGAATTAAAGAGTCAGCTCCCCCAAATGGTCAAGTTGTTGAATTTCAAAGCTATAGAAATTCACTTAAGAATGAAGGCTTGTTAAAGGAAGATACATTCGATTGGCCAAATGATTTACTTGTAATTAATAAGCAAAACATGATGAATAGGATTTTCAAAAACGATTTATTTCACTAAGCTTAGTTTTCCTTCTTTCCCGGATTGTTTCATTTTTTTTAGTTACTCTCCTAAAATTCTCCGGTATTAGCAATAGTATTCAAATTCCTTAATCCGATAATAATAAACAATACTGACAGTTAAATACATCATTACTCATAAATAGATAATTTTATTACTTTACAAATTTCTATCAAGTTCTTAAGACTACTGAATTGTATCAGAGAAATCGATTACTAAATTAATTACTGATTTTTGTTCCTTAAGTAATCAATGTAATATTACTTTTCCCGCTTTAAAAGTAGAAAGCCCGAAAATTTTTATTTTCGGGCTTTCTTTGTAGCGGGGCTAGGACTTGAACCTAGAACCTTCGGGTTATGAGCCCGACGAGCTACCAATTGCTCCACCCCGCGGTGTAATTTTTATTTCAAGAGGTTATGAGTCCGATACGAGCTACTCCCGATTGATCGGGACTCCACCCCGCGATATAATTTTATTTTCGCGTTATTTCAGTATCAATTACAAAAAGGATTCAGATTTGGTTAGCGAATATATGAAAAGAATAGCCCACTAGTCAAATTATATCATACTTAATCCGTGAAAGTTCTTAATGGATTTATTCTTTACGTTGTAATGGCTGCAACAAAAGAAAGTATAGAATTGCATCTACTTGATAGTTAAGACCGTATTCGCAATATTCGTATCGAAATAAAACAAAAAAATATGCTCAAATCGCTTCTTATTAAAGATTACGCTCTCATTGAGAATATCCAGGTTGAATTTGGCAAAGGTCTAAATATCATTACGGGTGAAACAGGTGCCGGTAAATCGATCTTGATTGATGCAATGGGATTACTTCTTGGCGAACGCGCATCAACTGAAGTTGTGCGCAAAGACTCAGACAAATCTGTTGTTGAAGGTGTATTTGATATAACTGGAAATAAAAAAGTAAGAGAATTGCTTCTAGCCAACGAACTCGAGAATAATGATGATCTAATTGTCCGGCGCGAAATTTCTCTAAAAGGGACCAACAGATGTTTTCTGAACGATACTCCTGTTACACTTAATCTGATTAAAGAAGTAGGCGATTTGCTGGTTGATCTGCATGGTCAGCATGAGCACCAATCATTATTACGAACTGATACTCATATCGAAATGCTGGATGATTTTTCAAATCTTGAAAGTGATTTGGAAAAATTTAGATTCGCCCATCACAATTTAAATTCACTTTTAAAGGAATATCGCGAACTGCGCGATAAAGAAAAATTACTTCGCGACAAAAAAGAACTATACGAATTTCAGATCAAAGAGATTGATGAAGTAAATCCTCAATTTGGTGAAGAAGAAAAACTAGAAGAGGAATTGAAAATTCTTGAAAACTCGGAAAAGTTACTTTCGTCTGCCAACGAGATTTATGAAAATTTATATGATTCTGAAAATTCAATTCAAGACCGGCTAGGTGAAACAAAAAATAAATTATCGGAACTGGCGCGGATTGATAAATCATTTTTAGAAAAACTAGGTGAATGTGAATCGGCATTTGCAATCCTGAATGAAATTTCTTCCTTCCTGCGAAGTTATAAGGAAAGAATAGATATTGAGCCGGAACGGCTGGAAGAAGCCAGGCTTCGGCTGGGTGCTATCAATCTCTTAAAGAAAAAATACGGAGGTACGATAAATTTAGTTATCGAACACCGTGAAAAGATTGGAAAAGAATACGAACTTGCAGAAAATTTTAGCTCTAAAATTTCTGAATTCGATAAACTGATAAATGAAGCACGCAAAGAATGCGGTTTAATTGCAAAAAAACTTTCTATGGAAAGAAAATTGATTTCCAAAAAAATTAAAAAGGAAATTGAAGAAGCGCTTAAGTCTCTTGGTATTTCCGACTCCATATTCGAAGCTAAGATTATAAATCAAACAGCAGATGGAAACGATGAAAATTTTATTTCGGTTGACGGTAAAAAATATAAATTCAATAGCCGCGGATACGATGAAGTTGAATTCTTTGTTTCTACAAATGCCGGTGAAGATCCTAAACCGCTTGTTAAAGTTGCCTCCGGCGGAGAAATTTCGCGAATAATGCTTGCGTTAAAATCAATTCTCGCAAAGTCGGACCGGCTTCCAATTTTAATCTTTGATGAAATTGATACCGGTGTTAGCGGAAGAATTGCGCAGAAAGTGGGACAAGTTTTAAAATCGCTCGCTTCATTTCATCAGATAGTTGCAATTACTCATCTTCCTCAGATTGCAGGACTTTCGGATTATCATTTTGCGGTGGAAAAGAAAAAATCCGGCGATCGTGTAGTTAGTTCTATTAGTAAATTGAACGATGACGAGCGGATAAAGGAAGTTGCAAAACTAATGAGCGGAGAAAAAATTACAGAATCCGCTCTCAGCGGCGCTAGAGAATTAATGGGTTTGGTAAAGAAATGAAGTTGTTCTCAAGCACAGATTGGCTTATCATTGAATATTCTCTTTGTGCTCAATATTTTGTTCATTAAATTCCAGCTAAGATAAAACAACAAATCCCGGAGGACGTAATGAGTAAAAAGCTACTATCATTAATTTTAATTCTCGGTTTAGTTTTTTCTTCTTCCTTTAAAGCACAAAGTTTAGATGAGACACTTTCGAAACTTTCATCTACTGTTGGCTCTGCATATGTAAAACCAATCATTTCTGCCTTCGGATCAAATCTAAACTCTGGCTGGGTTTCACAATTTCCTTCTGCAACTCCTCTGAGTTTTCATATTGATTTAAAAATTGTCGCAATGGGTTCATTTTTTTCTGATAACGTTAAAACTTTTACTGCAACGGATCAATTTTATTTCGATCAGAATCAAACAAATTCTATCTTAGCAAATTCAGGTATAACCCCATCTAGTCCTGGTTATCAAAATGCTTATAATCAAATTTATGGACAACCCTTTACGGTTACATTTTCTGGACCAACTATTATTGGAAGTAAAGATGAAAATTTAGTTGTTAGATTTCCGGGTAAACCATCTGTTAATGTTAATGCAGTTGATGTACAAATACCTGTTGTGAAAGGATATCTACCAGAAGCATTACAAAAAATATTTCCAACTGCTACAGCACAATTAACCGTTGGGACAGTATTCGGAACTAATTTAGCTATAAGATATTTTCCGGATGTAAATATTGGTGAATTAGGGAAGTCCAGTTATTTTGGAGTTGGCCTGATTCACAATTTCGGTGTTTGGTTTCCTAATCCATTACCACTTGATCTAACTGTCGGTTACTTCACTCAGAAATTAAAAGTCGGGACCATTTTTGAAAGTAATGCTTCACAATATGGAATTTATGCAAGCAAAACATTGGGAATTATAGTTTCATTTACTCCTTACATTGGTTTAACAGTGGAAACTTCGAAAACAACCGTAAGCTATGATTACACTTCTAACCAAACATTGAATGGAGTTCCAGTCAAAGCTCACATAAGTGTAGATCTGGAGGGTGAGAATAAGAGTAGTGCGGTTATTGGTTTTAATTTGCATCTCGGAATTGTGAATATAAATGCAGATTATAAATTGGCAAAAACAAAAACCGTGAGCGCTGGTATTTCATTCGGTTTCTAAACTTATCAAAAATTATTCTTCACTGAAGGGGCTGAACAAGCCCCTTTTCTTTTTTATCTTTGAAATGAATTAATTGTAAAGAGATCTCTTGAAAGAAACAGCAATCTATATTCACATTCCTTTCTGCGACCACAAATGCATCTATTGCGATTTCTATTCAATTGTCTCTTATGAAAATGTTTCTTCATATCTGATTGCGCTGAAACAAGAGATCGATTTTTTTGCCGGGAAATATTCTGCCGATAGAAAAATAATCTCAATCTTTTTCGGCGGCGGCACTCCTTCTTTTATGGAACCGGAATACATCTCGGAAATTATTCAGCATCTGAAAAAGAATTTTCATCTTGTTGATGATGCAGAAATTACACTTGAGACAAATCCCGGAACGGTAAGCAAAGAAAAGTTAAAAAAATTTAGAGAGATTGGAATTAACAGAATCAGTATCGGCATTCAATCCTTCAATGAAGATGAATTAAAATTTCTTACGCGCATTCATGATTCGGAAACAGCAATTGAAACAGTCTATGATGCGGCGGACTCGGGATTTGATAACATAAGCATTGATCTGATTTTTAATCTACCAAAGCAGACAAAAGAAATTTGGCGTTCAAACCTTGAACAAGCAATCCGGCTTCCGATCAAGCATATTTCAACATACAGTTTAATCCTTGAGCACGGAACAATTCTTAATAAAATGGTTCTAGACGGCAAAGTGAAAATGCAGAGCGAAGATTACGATGCCGATCTGTATGAATTTACAATTGAATTTTTAACTCAGCACGGTTTTAATCAGTACGAAGTTTCAAATTTCTCTCTGGATGGAAACGAGTGTATTCATAATAACGCCTACTGGCGATACAAAGATTATTTAAGTTTCGGTACATCGGCTCATTCATTCGTAAACGGAAAAAGGTGGTGGAATTACTCCGCTCTTAATTTATACAACACCGCAGTTGAAAAGAATAGGTATGCCGTTATAGGAGAAGAAGTATTAACACCCAATGAAATGTTGGAAGAATATATAATGCTGGCACTCCGCAGCAAGGGACTTGATCTAAATGAACTGAAAAACCTTTTCGGTATTAGCTGGTTTGAGAAGAACAAAAATTTTTTAATACAGTTGGAAGAAGAAAAATTACTCACATCGAAAAACAATTTGCTTTCATTTACTCCAAAAGGTTACGCTATATGTGATGAGATCCTAACCAGGATTAAAAACTAAATTCTTTTCTAAAAAAATATTTATGAATTTTTATTTTTAGAGATTATCTTCATTATAATAAATAAAGGGGCAACCGATATGAACGATAAATACAAATACCTAATTCCCGTTTCAATTCTAGCGGGATCAATTGTTCTTTCTGTAATAATTTTTTCAATGGTATGGAAATCGACAAAGAACGCGGATCAGACAATAACCGTAACCGGTTCGGCAAAAAAATCGATTGTTTCCGATCTCGGTATTCAGCGCGGAACATTGCAGGCATCAAGCGGAGACAGAAAAACCGCGTATCAGATTGTGCAGCAGCAGATGCCGGTTGTTCTCAAATATTTAGCTGATAAAGGATTTGCAAAAGATCAGATTGAGGTATTCAGCATTAACGGTTACCCTATGTTTGAAATTGCACCGAACGGAACTCAAACACAGAAAGTTCTTGGTTACGTTTATAATCAGCGTTTCGAAATCAAATCGAATGATGTAAAGAAAATTAAAGAACTTTCTCTTTCACTCAGCTCTCTTGTTGAAAAAGGATTGGACATTAATGTTGACGCACCGGAATATCTTTATACTAAAATCGACGATTTGAAAATTGAGGTGCAGGCTGCGGCATCGAAAAACGCTATGGAACGTGCAGCTAAAATTGCGGAAGCTACGGGAAGAAGTCTTGGAACTCTGCGAAACGCACGGATGGGAGTTATTCAAATTACTCCACATAACTCAAATATTATATCGGATTACGGAATGAATGATGCGACATCAATTGAAAAGGAGATTACAGCGGTAGTTAGCGCGTCATTTAAGATCGATTGATTTAGAAATTACGATTTTGGATTTTGGAATTATTAACATCAGGGGTGAAAATGACCAAAGCAGAACAGCGTTGCAACTAAAGCGTCACGCATTACAAAAATGCAACGCTGAGAAGCTAACTACAATATTTATTTATGATTTCTTTTATTCTCTAACGTCAAAAAGCAATTTACTTTAGCAACACAATTTTTCAATTACACAAATGCCACAATTTTCAAAGCTGTCGCATTGAGTTGTTTGTTAGGGGCTATTTTAATATTTTCTCATAGCATTATATTATAATTATTTTAGCGGTTTTACTATATGCGTTTTCTATGGGATCGAAATAAAAATCTTGCTAATATCAAGAAGCACAAAATCTCTTTTGAAGAAGCTAAGACGGTGTTTTTTGATGATAATGCCCGATTTATACCAGATCCGGAACACTCGATATCAGAAGAACGCTTTATTATTTTAGGACTCACAAACAAATTAAGACTCCTAGTCGTTGTCCATACTTATAAAGAGAATGCCGATATTATTAGAATTATTTCTGCTCGTAAAGCAACAAAATCTGAGAGCAAATATTATTATGAGGTAAAATAAAATGAAAAAAGAATATAATTTCAGTGATTCTACTAAGAATCCTTATATAAAGAAACTTAAAAAACAGATTTCAATTCGTCTTGAAAATGAAACTGTTGAATATTTCAAAAAACTGGCTTCAGAAATTGATATCCCTTATCAGAATTTGATGAACATGTATTTAAGGGAATGTGCACAAAACAATTTCAAACCAAATATTCACTGGCAAAAGTAATTGCTCCTAACAGAAAAATAGAACGAAAAAATTTACTCTTAATATTAGCTGGTTTGTTAATTCTATCTCTAAAAATTTTATTAATTCTGTTCTTTGTTCTCAATTATTAAGATCAGGAACTTCAGTTGCCGCAAATTACCGAGCGGCTCTACGAGCAAAATCTCGTGCCGACTTTATCTATAAAATAAAGTTAATTGAAGAAGAAGTGGATGAATTAACGGCGATTTTCACTCAAATAGGAAAAACTATTAAAAGTCGCATTCCCAATAAATCGTAAATCCAGAGTCAAAAATCATTATCCTTAATTCCCTTTGCTATTTCGAGCTATTCTTCCTACCTTTGTGCCGTCCATTTCGCCCCTCGAGGGCGATTTTTATTTATAGAATATGGAAAAGCAGCAAATTAATAACAGAATCGAAGAAATTGTAAAAGCTCACGGCTTCATACTGGTTGACCTGGTACTCCGCGGCGACAATCATCTGCGAATCATTGAAGTATTTATCGATGGCGAAAAAGGAATCACCGCCGTTGATTGCGCCAATGTTAGTCGTGATCTGAACGAAGTAATTGAACTGGAAAATTTAGCTGGATCGAATTACCGGCTTGATGTTTCATCACCCGGTGCGGAACGTCCTCTCAAATTTTTGATTCAGTACATTAAACATATCAACCGGAAATTTGAAATTGAGTATCTGGAAGACGGCGAAAAAAAATTAACCGCCAAACTTATCCGCATCGAAGGAGAAGATCTCTACTTCGCGGTTAAAGAAGCGGAATACAAAATAAATTTTAACAGTATTACCAATGCAAAAGTTTTAATTAGTTTTTGATCACAGAGGAGTAATAAATGAACACCGAAATAGTAGAATCCTTTGCTCAAATGGTCCGCGAGAAAAGTCTTGATAAAGACGTTCTTGCTGGAATCATAGAAGAAATCTTTGGGATTATGGTAAAAAAGAAATTTGGTTTAGAAGCCAAGTATGATGTTGTTGTTAACATGGACAAGGGAGATATAGAAATATTTCTTGAAAGATCTGTTGTTGATACCGTTAATGACCCGGCTACCGAAATAAGTATTGATGAATTGAATACAAAAGGAAATGAAGACGGACTTGAAGTAGGCGAAGATTTTGTTCAGAAAATTGAATTGAAAGAATTTGGAAGAAGATTAATAAATCTTGCACGCCAAAGTTTGAATCAAAAAATTAGAGAGATTGAGAAAGATATAATTTATAATGAATACGTTGAGATGCTTGGAGAGATTGTTGTCGGTGATATTTATCAGGTAAGAAGAAATGACGTACTTGTTAATCATAACAAGAACGAATTGCTCTTGCCGCGCCATGAACAAATTCCTCGTGAGAAATATAGAAAAGGCGATACGGTGCGTGCAGTTGTAAAGGATGTTAAAAAAACTCCGAACGGACCGGTCATTTTAGTTTCGCGTGCGGATAATCTTTTCTTAAGAAGACTTTTCGAAATTGAAATTCCGGAAATTTATGACGGTGTAATTGAGATCAAAGGAATTGCCCGCGAACCCGGTGAAAGAGCCAAAATTGCAGTTGAATCGAGCGATCCGCGTATTGACGCCGTTGGCGCCTGCGTTGGAATGAAAGGTGTTCGTATTCATGCGATTGTACGCGAGTTGAACAATGAAAATATTGATGTTATAAATTACTCGGAAGATCCGGTCGTTTTCATACAGAGATGTATTGCGCCGGCTAAATTAAAACAGATCGAAGTTGATGAAGATGCGAAGAAGTGTGTTGTAACTGCCGATAGCGATCAAGTATCGTTAATAGTAGGACGCAACGGCGTTAACATTCGTCTTGCAATTAAACTTAGCGGTTACGAAATAGAAGTAATAAGATTAGAAAAACCGTTTGAAGAATATGACGAAGATATTGAACTGATTGAACTTCGCGAAGAACTTAGTACTGAGATGGTAGATTTACTGATCAATAACCGGTTAGATACAGCATTGGAAGTTCTTGCTGCCGGAATTGACAAGCTCAAAGAGATCGAAGGGCTGGATGAAGAGAAAGCTAAACAGATAATTGAAATTCTTGAAAATCAATTTGAAGAAGAAGAATAAACAGAACACTTAAACGGATAATCATACAATGCCGGAAACAGCAAAAGAAAAAAAATTACGACTCTACAAATTCGCAGCTGAGTATAATCTTTCTACTGAATCGTTAGTAGAACTTTTACAAAAGAAAGGTTATGAAGTAAAATCTCATATGGCTTTATTGACCGATGAGATGGTTACGGAAATCAAATCGTTTTTCAAAAAAGATATTGAGAAAGCAGAAAAACATTACCGGAAAATTTCTGATTTTCAAAAAAGAAGAACAGAGCACGATGAGCCGGAAGCCCTAGTTGAAGTTGCTCCAAAAGTTGTAGAAGAAAAACCTGTTGAGCAGAAAAAAGAAGAAATTCAAGCTGAACCGGTTGTTGAGGTTATCCAGCCGGAAGAACTGGTCGAAGAAGTATCCGAGCCTGTAATTGAAGAACAAGTTATTCCTGTTGAAGAGCCTGTTGAGGCAAAAAAATCTTATAGGACAGAAACTGAAATTGCGTTGGAAGGAAGAAAAAAAGGTTTAACAATTGTTGGCAAAGTTGATCTCAAACCGCGCCGCGATAAAGTTGAAACGAAAGAAACGCCTGCCGCACAAAAACCGGCGCTGCCTTTAACACCTGCCCAGGAAGAAGCGGAAAAAAACAAAAAGAAAAAGAAAATTCTTAAGACAAAGAAAAAAGCAACTGTTCCCGGTCAAGCACCCGAAGAAGTAACTGTCGCTAAGAAAAAAAGAAAAATTAAACGTCTTGAAATTGATAAACGAGAAGTTGAAGATGCAATCAAACGAACTCTTCTTAGTATTGATGAATCTGCTGTCGGCGGAAGAGCTTCTGCTAGAAAGAAAAAAAGAAAAGAGAAAGAAGAAATTCAGAATCAAATACTTCAGCAGAAAGAATTAGATAAAACAAAAATTAAAGTGAGTGAATTCATTGCGGTCAACGAACTCGCCAATTTAATGGGCGTTTCCGTAAGCGATGTAATTCAGAAATGTATCGGTTTGGGGTTGATGGTTTCAATCAATCAGCGACTTGATGTTGAAACTATAACTTTGATTGCCGATGACTTTGGATTTGAGATTGAACTCGAAGAAGAATATCAGTCGGATGTTGATGCCGATATTCCGGATCCGGTTGAGACGCTTAAATTCAGACCGCCTGTTGTTACAATTATGGGTCACGTAGATCACGGTAAAACATCTTTATTGGATTATATACGCCGCGCGAATGTAGTTGCCGGTGAAGCCGGTGGTATTACACAGCACATCGGTGCTTATAAAGTTATGATCGATGAGAGCAGACAAGTAACATTTTTAGATACACCAGGTCATGAAGCATTTACTGCAATGCGCGCCCGCGGTGCACGTGTTACGGATATTGTAGTTTTAATAGTTGCCGCAGATGATGCTGTAATGCCTCAAACGGTTGAAGCTATCAATCATGCGCTTGCCGCAAATGTCCCGATCATTATCGCAATCAATAAAATTGATAAACCGAATTCCAATATTGAAAGAATTAAACAGCAGCTTGCGGAAAGAAATATTTTAGTTGAAGAGTGGGGTGGAAAATATCAGTGCGTTGAAATCTCTGCTAAACTTGGAAAGAATGTTGACCTACTTTTAGAAAAATTAGTTCTTGAAGCTGAATTGCTCGACTTGAAAGCAAATCCGGACCGTTTAGCGCGCGGAACAATTATTGAATCTCAGCTTGATAAAGGAAAAGGTGTTACCGCAACAGTTCTTGTTCAAAAAGGAACATTAAGAATTGGCGATCCGTTTATAGCTGGTGTTGTGCACGGACGCGTACGCGCAATGTTTGATGAGCGCGGTAAAAAAGTTTTTGAAGCCGGTCCTTCAACTCCGGTTCTTGTTCTTGGATTTGAATCCGCACCGCAGGCGGGAGATATATTCCATATTGCTGCATCGGAACGTGAAGCTCGTGATATAAGTTTGAAACGTATGCAGATCAAACGTGAACAAGATCATCGCCAGGTTCATCATATTACTCTTGATGAAATTGCAAATCAAATCAGCCACGGCGGATTTAAAGAATTGCCTGTGATTGTTAAAGGTGACGTCGATGGTTCTATAGAAGCATTATCCGATTCGTTAATGAAATTGTCCAACCAGGAAGTTTCTGTTCGTGTAATTCATAAAGCGGTCGGTGCAATTTCCGAAGGTGATGTTCTTTTAGCTGCTGCATCGGGTGCAATTATAGTCGGATTCCACGTAAGACCAAATACAAACGCGCGTAAACTTGCGGAATCTGAAAAAGTTGATATTCGTCTTTACAATATTATTTACGATGCTATCAATGAAATAAAATCTGCTCTTGAAGGAATGCTCTCTCCGGTTGTTTCGGAAGAAGTTGTTGCAACTCTTCAAGTCAAAGATATTTTCAAAGTACCTAAAGCCGGAACTATTGCCGGATGTTCTGTTCAGGACGGAAAGATTATGAGAAGCAATAAAGTCCGTTTGTTCAGAGACGGAATTGCGGTTTACGAAGGCGAAATAAGTTCTTTGAGAAGATTTAAAGATGATGTACGCGAAGTTGAAAAAGGATTTGAGTGCGGTGTAAGCATTGCCAACTTTAACGATATTAAGCCGGGCGATATTATAGAAGCTTACAAAATGATTGAAACTAAGAAGAAGTTAGAGTAGAAATGTCTCATAGATTAGATAAAGTTTCGAGTCTCATTAAAGAAGAACTCAGTTTAATTTTTCTTCACAAACTTCAGGATCCAAAACTGAGTCTCATAACCGTGACCAATGTTAAAGTTAGTCCGGATCTAAAACATACAAAGATCTATATCTCGGTTTTTGATAAAGAGAAACGGACTAAAGTTTTAGAAAGCGTTAACGAACTTAAAGGTTTGATTAGAAGTCAACTCGCCGGAAGAATTCAACTAAGATTTGTTCCGGAACTCCATTTTTTCATCGATGATACATTAGACTATGTTGAAAAGATGGAAGGACTGTTTAAAAAAATTCATGAAAGCGATAGCGAAAAACACGATAGCTGATATTGATCCGGATTTCGTTGCCGGTGAAATTATTCTTATTGATAAAGCATTCAGAAAAAGTTCTTTTGATTGTGTTTATAAAGTAAGAAAAACAGTCGGCGTAAAAAAAGTTGGTCACGCCGGAACTTTGGATCCTAACGCAACCGGATTAGTAATTGTTTGCACCGGTAGAAAGACAAAGGAAATTTCATCTGTCCAGGATCTTGCTAAAACTTATACCGGGATATTTTCGCTGGGAAAAACAACATCATCATTTGATGGTGAAAGTAAATTTGATTCAAACAATAATTTCGAACATATCACAGAGAATGAAATACTTAAAGTACGTGATTTGTTCCTCGGAAATATTTTGCAGATGCCGCCGATGTATTCGGCAATTAAACATAACGGACAGCCTCTTTATAAACTTGCCCGTAAGGGTAGAGAAGTTGAAAGAGAAGAACGGGCGGTTGTTGTTACAAAGTTTGAAATAACAAAAATTGATCTGCCCGATATTCATTTTGAAATAAGCTGTTCTAAAGGAACTTATATCAGAGTGATTGCAAATGACTTTGGACAGCATCTTGGATGCGGGGCTTATTTAAAAGAGTTGAGACGGACTCAAATTGGCGAATTTAAAGTGGAAGACGCATTTACACTTGATGAATTCAAAGAGTTTGCAAAAAATTATTGTCTTGTTCCTCAATTGAATTGAAATGAAAGTTTATACAGAAAATTCTGAAAATATTAAGACTAGAAATGCGGTTGTGACTGTAGGGTCGTTTGACGGATTGCATATCGGACACTTCAAAATTCTAAATGAAGTGAAAAAAACTGCAGTTGAAAAAAATGGGAATACATTTGTAATTACATTTGAACCTCATCCGCGATTTGTTCTTTCAAAAGGTTTTGATATGAAACTTTTAACATCGCTTGATGAAAAAAAAGAAGTCCTTGAAAGAGCGGGAATTGAAAATTTGATGGTAATAAACTTTACTAAAGAATTTTCACAGCAAACTTCGGATCAGTTTATCAAACGGTTCATTGTTGATAAGATCGGAGCTGCTCATATGGTCATCGGGCACGATCATAAATTTGGTAAAGACCGTTTGGGCGATGTTAATATTCTAAGACAAGTGGGCATTCTTAATAATTTTGATGTTACCGATGTTTCGGCAGAAAGTTTGAACGGTGAAATTATCAGTTCAACAAAAATTAGAAACGCTCTTGCCGAAGGAAATATTGAACGTGCTAATTTATTCCTTGGACGGAATTATTCTTTCTCCGGTAATGTTGTAATTGGTGCTCAGCGCGGAAGAACACTCGGTTTTCCGACTGCAAATATTAAGTTGGATGAAGTGCATAAAGCAGTTCCTAAGAACGGCGTTTACATTGTTAAATGCTTTTTGAATGAAGAGATACATATTGGAATAATGAATCTCGGATATAGACCGACGTTCGAAAATAAACATGAACTGGTTCTTGAGGCTCATCTATTGAATTTCGACCGTGATATTTACGGCAGTAATATGAAGATCGAATTTTTGAAAAGACTGCGTGATGAGAAAAAATTTGATTCAAAAGAAATGCTTATTCATCAATTAGAAATTGATAAGCATGAAGCGCAAAAAGAAAAATTAACTAATTAATAAACTCCGGTTTACCCCGCGAAGAGCGGGGTTGATTCTGGGGTTATATCGAACAAACAAATAAAGGAGCAGTAAAATGGCGTTGTCAAAAGAAGAAAAACTTGCGGTAATCAAAAAATTCGGTAAAGGAGAAAAAGATAGCGGTACAACCGAAGTCCAGATCGCATTGTTAACGGAAGAAATTAATCGTCTTACAGGTCACTTCGAAGCGCATAAAAAAGATCACGCTTCAAGACGCGGATTAATGCAGATGGTTGGAAAGAGAAGAAGACTACTTGATTATCTTGCAAGTAAAAACATTGAGAAATATCGCACAATAATTAAAGAATTGAACATAAGAAAGTAATGGAGTTTTTAAATGGTTTATACCAAAGAAGTACAAATAGGAAAACAGAAATTAATTTTTGAAACTGGAAAACTTGCCAAACAGGCAAACGGAGCCGTAATGGTTCGGTACGGCGATACTATGGTTTTAGTTACCGCTGTTGCCGGCGATCTACGTCCTGATGTGGATTTCTTTCCACTCAGTGTTGAATATAGAGAAAAAGCATTTGCAGCCGGTAAAATTCCGGGGGGCTTTTTCAAACGCGAAGGCAAACCGACAGATAAAGAAGTTCTCAGTTCACGTTTGATTGACAGGCCAATACGACCATTGTTCTCTGATAATTACAGAAACGATACTCAAGTTGCGGCATTCGTTTATTCATATGACAGCGAGAACGATTCTGATGTAATTGCCGCATGCGGTGCTTCGGCAGCTCTAGCTATTTCGGATATTCCTTTTCTCGAGCCGGTTGGCGAAGTTCGCGTTGGAAGAATCAATGGTGAATTCATAATCAATCCTACTCTTAAAGAAACTGAGGAGAGCGATCTTGAATTAGTTATTGCCGGAACGGAAAGTTCAATCATGATGGTTGAAGGCGAAGCAAAAGAATTGAGCGAACAAGTTATGCTCGATGCTCTGAAATTCGCTCACACAGAAATTAGAAAAATTGTCCAGGTTCAAATAGAATTACGAGAACTATGCGGCAAACCCAAAATGATTGTGGCTGAAAAAGGGATTGATCAGAATTTGTTCAATGATATTTCCGCTTTAGCTCATGATAAATTCAAAAAAATAGTTTCTTCTGTTTTAGCAAAAGAAGAAAGATCCGCGCAGAATCATGCTTTAACTGATGAAGTGCTTGCGGCTCTTACTGAAAAATATCCGGAACAAGAAACTGCCATCAAAGAAATTCTTCACGATATGGAAAAAGATTTGATGCGCAAAAGAATTCTTGAAGACGGATTACGTCTTGACGGAAGAAATACAACTCAGATTAGACCGATTACAGTTGAACTTGGCTTACTTCCGCGGGTTCACGGAAGCGCATTGTTCACACGCGGCGAAACTCAGAGCTTAACAACTTTGACATTAGGCGCAAAAGGAGACGAACAAATTATAGATGGTCTTCAGCCTGAATATAAAAAACGGTTTCTTCTTCACTACAACTTTCCGCCGTTCAGTGTTGGCGAAACCGGAAGATTTTCCGGAGTTGGAAGAAGAGAAGTTGGACACGGAAATCTTGCTGAACGTTCTCTTAAAAATATTATTCCCGCTGAAGATAAATTTCCATACATCGTTCGGCTGAATTCGGATATTCTTGAATCGAACGGTTCATCTTCGATGGCAACTGTTTGTGCAGGTTCGCTTTCATTGATGGATGGCGGCGTTCCCATCAAAAGTCCAATTGCCGGTATTGCAATGGGACTTGTAAAGGAAGATGATCAATTTGCAATTCTATCTGATATTCTCGGTAATGAAGATCATCTCGGCGATATGGATTTTAAAGTTGCCGGTTCGGAAGCTGGAATCACCGCATTGCAAATGGATATCAAAATTCAAGGAATCTCATACGAGATTATGGAGAAAGCTCTCGCTCAAGCAAAAGAGGGTCGTTTGTATATATTGAAAATTATGAACGAAGCGATTTCTACTGCTAGACCTAACATTTCTAATTACGCACCGAGAATCTATACAACCAAAATTCCAACCGATAAAATTGGAACTGTAATTGGTCCCGGCGGAAAAGTAATTCAGAAAATGCAAAAAGATTTCTCTGTTGATATTAACATCGAAGAAGATGGGACTGTCAGCATTGCGGGTCAAGATGCGGCTCTTGCCAAAGCGGCAAAAGAGTATATCAAACTTCTTGTTTCGGAACCTGAGATCGGTAAGAATTATACCGGTAAAATTATTAAGATAACCGATTTCGGTGCGTTTGTAGAAATTTTCCCGGGCACACAAGGACTTCTTCATATCTCTCAGATCGACACGAAGCGAATTGCTAAAGTAACAGATGTTTTAAAAGAAGGTGAAGTAGTAAAAGTAAAATTAATTGCGATTGAAGGAGGAAAATTATCTCTTTCTAGAAAAGCTTTAATGAACGAAACACCTACTTCCGATGAAGCGGAAGAAAAAGAATAAATTAAGATGATTAACGGAAGGGTCACAGACCCTTCCGCATTTTAAAAGTACCGGACATAAACTGTCCTATACAATAGAGAAGTTTATCATAAATTGTTTTTTGGAAATGACTGGTAGAAATTTTTGATGAAAGTCGGCAACCTCGATATTGGCAATAAATTATTTTTAGCCCCGATGGCGGAGGTTACCGATTCTTCTTTTCGTAAAATTTGTAAAGAAATGGGTGCGGGAATTACGTTTACTCAAATGGTAAGCGCAGAAGGAGTTATCAAAAATAATTTTGAAACACTCCGTCATTTCTCATTTAACCGCTCTGAAAAACCAATCGGTGTGCAGGTTCTTGGCAACGATCCGGAAATCCTTTTTGAAGCCGCGAAAGAAATTTCAAAACATAAACCGGATTTAATTGATCTTAATTGCGGCTGCCCGGTTGAAAAAGTTTGTTCTAAAAATATGGGCGCTTCTCTGTTAGACGATCCTAAAACTATTGGTAAACTCGTTCGTAAAATGGTTGACGGATCTAACGGTGTTCCAATTTCGGTTAAGATCCGGTTAGGTAAAGATAAATCACGTATCAATGTTTTTGATAATGCCAGAGCAATTCAGGATAACGGCGCTTCATTGATTTTTGTTCATGGAAGAACGCGAGCGGATAAATACGATACAATTGCAGATTGGACCTGGCTGAAAAAAGTAAAAGAAATTTTAACAATTCCTGTTGTTGGTAATGGTTCAATGTTCTCTCCCCTTGATATAAAGGAGATGATAGACTCAACCGGATGCGATTCCGCTATGATCGCACGCGGTGCACTTGGAAATCCATTTATATTTTCCAGATTTAATAGATTGATAGAAACCGGAATTGATCCCGGCGAGCCGGATTCATCAGTTGTAAGCCAAACGGTATTACAGCATATAAATAATTTAGAAAACGAATTCGGCGAGTTCATTGCTCTCGATAAAGCAAAAAAACATTCGATCTGGTATTTCAAAAATCATAGCGGAGTAAAGTTTTTACTCGATAGAGTATTCTCTATAAAAAATTTGACCGATCTGCGTACGCTTATTACCAAGCACGCGGATAATATTTTGCATACTCCTATCAATATTGATGAGCATGCAATAATTCATAAAAAATTTCAAAGGAAGGTTCTTTTCTGGTTAGCTGAAGAAAACGCTAACGTTACCGGATAAGAACAAAAAGGTTTTAAAATGAATAAAGAAATAATTATTAATTCTTCTACATCGCAGAATCATGTTGCGATTACAGAAGACGGAAATCTTGTAGATTTCTTTGTAGACCATCCGGAAAAACGCAGAATGGTCGGCGATGTTTTTCTCGGCAAAGTTGCCAGGGTGATGCCGGGTATACGAGCAGTTTTTATCGACATCGGCATGAAGCACGACGCGTTTCTTCATTTCTCGGATATCGGAGAACGTACAGAAGCATTGCAAAGCATGCTTGATGAAGATAACGATACCGATGACAGCGATGACGACGATAAAGACGAGAGTGTTGCACAAACACCGGAAGAAACAAAACCGCTTCCTCCCAGACCGGAACAGAGAGACCACCGGCAAATTACAAAGCTTCATAAAGGGGAAGAAATATTAATTCAGATTATCAAAGAACCGGTTAAGGATAAAGGCGTTCGCTGTACATCTTCAATTTCAATTCCGGGTCGATTCTGTGTTCTGCTTCCTCTTGATGATAAGATCGGCGTATCAAAAAAGATTTATGATTTCAGAGAACGGAAAAGATTACGCCGTATTGCACGCGGAATTCTTCCTTCAAATTGCGGATTGATAATACGTACCGCCGCAAAAGATCAAAGTGAAGAATCTCTTTCAGGTGATTTAAAATATCTTGTGAAGATCTGGGAAGATATGCAGGAAGATGCAAAGAAGCAGGAACCGCCGTTTCTTCTTTACAAAGATTTGAGTACAACAATAAGTGTTATAAGAGATCTATTTACTCCCGATGTTTCAAAAGTATTTGTGGATTCAAAAAAACTTTTCAAAGAAATTCGAAACTACGTTCAATTCATACAACCGGCATTAATTGATAGGATAGAGTTATACAAAGAAGATCAATCAATTTTTGAAGCGTTCAAGATTGACGAACAGATAAAAGGTTTGATGGGAAGAAAAGTTCCTCTTCCGAGCGGCGGACATATTGTTATTGAACATACGGAAGCAATGGTTGTTATTGATGTTAACAGCGGACGATATGCGGCAAAGAAAGAACAAGAATTAAATTCACTTAAGACCGATCTTGAGGCTTCGCGCGAAATCGTGCGCCAATTACGTCTGCGTGATATCGGCGGATTGATTGTAGTCGATTTTATTGATCTTGAAGACGATAAAAACCGTAAGAAAATTTATGATGAATTGAAAAAAGAATTTAAGAAAGACCGCGCTAAAATTGCTCTTCTTCCGATGACAGAATTTGGTTTAATGCAGATAACACGCGAGCGGATTCGCGAAAATATTTTGCAGTCTATGAATGAAGCTTGCCCATATTGCATGGGAACAGGATACCTTACAAAAAAATCCAACTTGATGCATGAAATTGACCATTGGTTAAGGCGCTTTAAAGCTGAAGGTAAAGGAACATCGCTTACATTGAAAGTTCATCCATCACTTGGTGAAAAACTAAAAGTAGGCTTTATTTCTCCGCTGAGGAAAATTCAGCTAAGATATTTTGTTCGTCTAAAACTTATTGAAGATGAAAAAATTAGTCCGCAACATTTTTATTTCATCTCTACTAAAACCGGTGATGATATAACAGCTGATTTTGTGTAAAACATATTCTTAATTAGCAATATTAATATGTTTTCATTTTTTACTATTTTTCCATTGCGAAAATTTATTTTCAAGATAATGAAGGCACTCACATGAAATTCTTTATAGATACAGCGAACATTAAGGAAATTAAAGAAGCCGCTTCTTATGGTTTACTTGACGGCGTTACTACTAATCCCTCTCTAGTTGCAAAAGAAGGAAAAAACTTCCGGGAACTGCTTGATGAGATCTTAAAAATTGTTGATGGTCCGATCAGTGCGGAAGTTGTTTCAATCGATTATGACGGAATTATGAAAGAAGCACACGAACTTGCTAAAATTCATAAAAACATAGTTGTTAAAGTTCCGTTAATTAAAGAGGGAATTAAAGCCGTAAAATCGTTGAGTGATGAAGGAATTAATACAAATGTTACGTTATGCTTTTCACCGTCTCAAGCATTACTAGCGGCTAAGGCAGGGGCAACTTATATAAGTCCTTTTGTAGGAAGACTTGATGATATTAGTATTGACGGTATGGCTTTAGTACAACAAATTATACAGATATATGAAAACTACAATTTCAAAACTCAAGTGCTTGTAGCAAGTGTCCGCCATCCGCTTCATCTTGTAGATGCGGCTTTAATGGGTGCTCATGTAGCAACAATGCCGTTTGATGTTATTGAAAAATTATTCAAACATCCGCTCACTGATTTAGGATTAGAAAAATTCTTGAGTGACTGGAAAAAATCAAACCAAAAATAACAATGAAAAAAACAAAATTTTATTCGATTCATGAAAAGCTTGGCGCTAAGATAGTCGACTTTGCCGGGTACCAGATGCCGGTTCAATATTCTTCAATTATTGCGGAACACAAAGTAGTTCGCAATTCGGTTGGTGTATTCGATGTTTCTCACATGGGCGAAATATTTATCCGCGGAGAGCGCGCATTGGATTTCGTACAGCATATTACAGTTAATGATGCTGCAGTTTTAGTAAACGGAAGAGTTCAATATTCTGCCATGTGTTACCCAGATGGAGGAATTGTAGATGATCTTCTTGTTTACCGTATTAACGAAAAAGAATTTATGCTTGTTGTTAATGCTTCGAACAAAGACAAAGATTTTGCGTGGATGAAAGAGAACAACAATTTTGGCGTTGATATCATTGACGAAAGTGACGAATATTCTCTTCTGGCTGTTCAGGGTCCAAATTCAAAAAAGGTTGTTGAAAAAATTTGCGATAAGCCGCTGGATCTTGAATATTATTATTTCTTCTTTGCAAAGGTTGCCGGTATTGATATGATCGTCTCGCGTACCGGATATACCGGTGAACTCGGATATGAATTATATTTCAAAGGCGGAGAAGCCGAAGCAGTAAAAGTTTGGAATGCTTTATTTGATGCCGGAAAAGATTCCGGAATCCAACCTGTAGGTCTAGGTGCACGCGATTCCTTACGTCTTGAAATGGGTTTCTGTTTATACGGAAATGATATTGATCAGACAACAAACACACTCGAAGCTGGACTTGGCTGGATTACAAAATTGAAAAAAACCGAATTCATTGCTAAAGGTGTTTTGCTGAAAGTAAAAGAAGATGGATTGAAGAGAAAATTAATCCCGATGATTTCAGACGAGAAAGCATTTCCGCGTCACGGATATGATTTATCTGTTGATGGAAAAGTTGTAGGTCATATCACGAGCGGAACAGTAAGCCCGGTCCTAGACAAAGCAATTGCCATGGGTTATGTTGATTCTCAATATTGTAAAGAAGGAAATAAAATAAATTTTGTAATCCGCGGTAAAGAAATTCCAGCCGTGGTTACTAAACTTCCATTTGTTAAAAATTAAAGGTACAATTCTCAAAATGAAAATTAATGTTCATTATTCAAATCTGCATTTTGACGATCTTTATTTCAGCGGGAAAACTTCTGTTGTTATAGATATTCTCCGCGCTTCGACTGTTATTGTTACCGCACTTACCAACGGTGCGCGTGAAGTTATTCCTGTGGGCACAGTAGATTTTGCAATGAAAGTTTCCGGAAATGCGTTCGGTGGTCAAACAATTCTTAGCGGAGAACGAAACACAAAAAAAGTTGAGGGTTTTAATCTCGGCAATTCACCGTTGGAATATACACCTGATGTTGTATCTGGAAAATCAATTATCCTTTATACTACAAACGGATCGAAAGCAATTGTTAAAGCAAAATTTTCAGAAAATCTTTTCATCTGCAGTTTTAATAATCTTCCAACTATAGCCAATCATCTCTTGTTTCTTAATAAAGATGTTGAAATTATATGTGCCGGAACCAACGGTAATTTTAATTTGGAAGACGCCGTCTGCGCTGGAAGACTTATTAGCGAAATGGATAAAGTGAGCACCGATCTTGAAATAAGTGATTCAGGGCGTGCGAGTTTGGTCTTAAATAAATCTTTTGGCAAAAGCATTAATAAGATGTTGAAAGAAACCGAACACGGACAGCTTTTAATTGAGAACGGTTTCGGTGCTGATATTAAAGAATGTGCGCAATTTGGAACTACCAATTTGATTCCGTATTATATTTCCGGTTCAATTAAGAAGTTAGAGACCGGAACAGCACAAAATAATCTTGCAAACGAACCCAAAGTTTCTTAAGAATGCCGAAGAAAATTAAATCAAAAGAAAGTTCTTCTTCTGCGGGAGAAAATTTTTTTGTTGTTTCTCCGGAAAAGAAAAAAAAACTGCTTGCCATTTTTTTAATTGTTTTAGCCCTTTTAATTTTTTTCAGTATCCTCTCTTATTCGCGCGACGATGAATCCTATTTCCCTTACAATTTTTTAGGATTGTTCGGAGTTTTTAACGGCAATCCAGAGCTGATGGATAAAGCGGCAACAACTCATAACTGGCTTGGAATTTTTGGCGCTTATATGTCGCACTTTTTTATCCGCTCAACAATTGGTTATTTCTCTCTAATTTTTCCAACCATTATGTTCCTATGGGGCTATACCGTCCTTAGTAAAGAAAAGAATTTTAAATTAGCTCTATACTTTTCGAACTTTCTTCTAGTCATAGGAATTTTGATTTCGACTTTTTTCGGAATGCTTCAATACACTCCGGAGATCTCTCTACTTGTAGATTACCATGAGCTTTCCGGTAAAATCGGATTCTTCTTCGGAACAATAATTAGCAAATTTCTTGGTGGACTCGGCAGCATAATTTTTCTAAGCGCGGCAATTCTTGTTACACTAATTATTGCATTCGATTTCAAATTTAGCGCGATGATTGAATTCATTAAGAATTTATTCAAAGATAAAGAGAAGGAAGATGTAAAAATTGCGTCTCCGCTTAATGTTAATGTTGAAGACAATCTTGATAAGATCAAAAACCTTCGAAGCGAAAGCAAATTAAAATCTTTATTCAAATCTAAAGATGAAGATGCCGAAGAAGAAATTATAGAACCGAAAACTAAAATAACGATTGTTAAAAAAGACCAGTCGGAGAGAAATGCAGCACCCGGCACTGAAAAAGCTACTGAATCAAAATCGAAAAAAGGGGAAGCTAAACCCAAAGAAGATGATGATATAATACCGGCGGTTGATAAAGCGGCAGAGGCAACTATGCCGGATCAATGGGAAGAAAAAATTGATTATAAACCACCTACATTTACTTTGCTAACTCCGCCCGATGATGAAGAAATAAAAGTTAATGAAAGTGAATTAAAACGAAACGCCGCACTGCTAAAAGATAAACTGGCTCTCTTCGATATTCAGATTGATGATATTACTGTTACTCCCGGTCCGGTAGTAACGCTTTATGAAATTGTTCCGGCTCCGGGTGTAAAGATCAGTCGCATTGTTAGTCTTGAACACGATATTGCATTAGCGCTTGCCGCACGCGGTATTAGAATCATTGCACCTATTCCGGGCAAAAGCGCGATAGGTGTAGAAATTCCTAATGCCCATGCTTCTATTGTAAGAGCGAGTTCGGTTCTAAAAAAAATAGCTGAATCAAAAGATGAACTTCCGTTAGCGCTTGGTAAAACAATCTCCGGCGAAGTTTATATTACAGATTTGGCAAAGATGCCGCATATGTTAATTGCCGGTTCAACCGGTTCAGGTAAAAGCGTCGGCATCAATATGATCTTGAACAGTTTGATCTACGCAAAACATCCATCAGATGTAAAGTTCGTAATTATTGACCCGAAGAAAATAGAATTATCATTTTATAAGAAACTCAGCAAACATTTTCTTGCTGTCTCGCCGGATCTGGAAGAAGAGATAATTACAAATCCATCCAACGCACTCCTTGCATTGAAAGCCGTTGAATATGAAATGGAAAAACGTTACGATAAACTCGCTAAGGTTGGAGTGCGTAACATTGTTGATTACAACAAGAAAGTTTTAAATCCGAAATCACGGCCAAAAGATACTGACGAAATGAAACATCATAAGATGCCTTATATCGTAGTTGTAATTGACGAGTTGGCGGATCTTATGATTACATCAGGTAAAGAAGTTGAAGAACCGATTGCGCGTCTAGCTCAGCTAGCCCGTGCTGTAGGGATTCATTTGATACTTGCAACACAAAGACCTTCTGTAAATGTTATTACAGGCGTTATTAAAGCGAATTTCAGCGCGCGTATGGCTTACCAGGTTGCAACCAAAATCGATTCCAGAACTATTCTTGATATGAACGGCGCGGAGCAATTACTTGGAATGGGCGATATGTTATTTTTACCGGGTGGAATGCCAAAACCGATCCGTATTCAAAATGCATTTATCTCAACCGAAGAAGTTGAAAAGATTACAAATTTCATTTACGTTCAAAAAGGTTTTTCAAAAAGATATTTTCTTCCTTCTCTTTATGATAAGCGGAAAGAAGCTCAGGGCGATTTCATGAGCGATCTTGACCCGATGTTTGAAGAAGCAGCGCGTGTTATTGTCCGGCATCAACAAGGTTCTGTATCACTGCTGCAAAGAAGATTAAAGCTTGGGTATTCCCGTGCCGCGAGAATTGTTGATCAGCTTGAACAGGCAGGTATTGTTGGACCTTCCGAAGGAAGTAAAGCACGCGAGGTTATTGTTGATAGCGAAGAACAACTCGAAACTATTTTGAGATCATTATAAAATGAAAACGAAAATCTTCATATTAATTTGCTTCATTTCATCACTGGTTTTTCCGCAGTCTGCTAACGAGTTTATTAAAAAAATACAAAACAAGTTTAAATCAATAAATAATTTTACGGCAGATTTTTCACAAAACTATTTTGATGCACAGGGACACGACCAGGGTAAAACATCCGGCAAGTTTTCGTACAAAAGAAAAAATAGATTCATTGTTGATCTAAATAATCAGTTCATTGTTTCCGATGGACAAACAGTTTGGAATAATGATAAACGGTTTAACAGAGTTGTAATAAGTAAATTATCTGATGATCCGACATCGTTTTCACTTGAACGCTTTATATTTGATTACCCGCCGCTCTGTAAAAGTAAAATTATAAAAGAAGAGAATTCACAAAAAGGAGAGGGCTGCATCGAACTTACTCCAAAAGATCAGGACATGGAATTCAAGTATGTTAAAATTTGGATTTCGAGCGATGGTATGATTTCAAGATTGGAAGTTCTTGACCGCGGAGATATGCGGTATGCTTTTCAGTTTACCGATTTAAAAATAAATCAAGATTTACCGGATGCACGATTTACATATTATCCCCCCAAAGGAATAAAGATTATTGACCTCAGGTAAAACAAATAATCAACTGGCAAAAGTAGCAGGTTATTTTTTCCCGGTCATCCTTACAATTCTGTTTCTCTATTTTGCATTTAAAGGTATTGATCTTCAAAAATCCTTTGCTCTCATTGCTCAATCATCTTTGATCGCAATTTTCCTATATGTAGTTGTTTTTTTTGCTTCACATCTTGCCCGCGCACTCCGGTGGCGTTATATGATTAACTCTGTTAAGAAAGATGTTACAACGTTTCATCTTTTCGGTGCCGTAATGGTTGGATACGGAGTGAACTGTGTTATTCCCCGTTTGGGAGAACTTTACAGAGGCTTATTTTTCGGCAGATGGGAAAGTATTTCTCGCACTTCGGTGATTGGAACGATTGTAGTTGAGAGAGTAATAGATATTACAACATTTGCATTAGCCGCATTAATTAGTGTCAGTCTATATTCAGGCAATTTATATGAAGAAGTCAGCTGGTTGAAGACGTCTCTTACCGTTGGGTATATTTTAATTTTCTTAGTAACGGTATTTTTGTTTTTGCTTGTTCGTTACCAACAACTATTTAAAAAAATATTTTTAAAATTGGCAGCCAAAATTAATAAAAACCTTGAAAGCCGTTTGGAGGTTCTATTTAATACTCTAATCAGTGGTCTCTCAAGCATCAAAGGGACAAAAAATATTATAATGCTGGTTATATGGTCCGTGGTTATTCTTCTTTTTTATGCTTTAAATTCCTATGTAGGTTTCTATATTTTTGGAATGGAAGCTACCGGCAGGGCTACTTTTACTACTGCATGGATAGTAATGACTATCAGCTCATTCAGCGCTATGATACCAACACCTGGTGGAACAGGTCCCTATCATTTAATTTCAATTTTTGTGCTGACCCAGCTTTTCAAGTTTGGTTATGAAGTAAGTGCTGCTTATGCATTGCTTACACACTTTATTTCTTATTTGCTTTTTGTGTTATCAACACTAATCATAATATATATTGTGAACGTAAGTCGTTTAAAGAAAGGTCTCAAAAAAGAATCGTTCCTTTCGGTATTTAGTATTCATTCGGATGAAAAATGAAAAAAATATATCTGCTTATCATTTTTATTGTGGCAGCCAATAATCTTTCTGCCCAATGGGATTTAAGTTTATCGATGGGTCTGGACTTTAGATCTTCTCCATCATTCCGTGAATATGTTAATTCAGGTTTTGCTGCCGGGGGTAATATTCTTCCATCATTCAAAAGCTCAGTTAGTTTTTCAGGTGAGGCAGATTATAAATTATCTAATTCATTTGCACTCGGTTTGGAATATGATTTAATGATTGATTCATACACGGCATCATTAGGTTCAGGCGGGGTATATGAAATTGCATTTAATATGCACAGACCAAGCATTCTCGCTTATTATCTTCTCCCGGGCGAAGGTTATCAATTTAAATTTGGCGGCGGTGTTGGACCGAGATTCGTTTCACTCACAGAAAAAATTAATACTTCATCGAACTATTCGGCAAGCGGTTATGGATTGATATTAAAAGCAGAAGGAAACACTTTGCTTAGTAAAAACTTTTACGCTTTAATTGGAACGAATTTACGTTATGATAATACCAGTGATGTCTCCAATGCACAAAATACAATAGTCAATCACTCAACAGGTGAGAAACTAAATCTAAACGCTTTATCATTTGGAATTTATTTAGGCATAACTTTTATTCTTTAGAGGTCAATTTTGAATACATTTGAAGCAATATTGCTTGGAATCATACAGGGTATAACAGAATTTCTACCTATCAGCAGCACCGGGCACTTAACAGTAGCTGGTAAATTGATGAATTTAATATCTGCTGAAAATCCGGAACATTGGACGGCTTTTATTGCTGTTATCCAACTTGGAACCCTTATCGCAGTATTGGTCTATTTTTGGAAAGATTTGCTCTTGATTCTTGAGGATTTTGTTCACGACAATATACTTGATCGTAAAAAAATAAATGAACAGTCAATGAATTCAAAGATGGGCTGGTATTTGATTTTTGCAACTCTTCCTGTAGCAGTCATCGGTCTGAGCTTCAAACATATAATAGAAGGTGTGCTTACAAAAGATTTATATATCATTGCCGGAAGTCTAATTGTTCTGGCAATAATTCTTGCTGTAGCTGAAAAGACAGGCAAATTTACGCGCAAGACCAAAGACATTAAGTGGTACGATGCAGTAATTATCGGTTTTGCTCAATCATTTGCTTTAATACCCGGTTCATCACGGTCGGGTACAACAATAACTGCCGGTTTATTTCTTGGATTTGACCGCGAGACTGCTGCACGCTTTTCTTTTTTAATGAGCATTCCGGCTGTTGCCGCAAGCGGATTGTTAGAATTCTATCAATCGCTGAAATATATTGATCATAGCGGAATGATTAATTTGATTGCTGCAACAATAGCTTCTGCAGTTGTTGGTTATCTTTCAATCGGATTGCTTCTTCGTTACTTAAAAAAGAAATCAACATTTGTTTTTATTGTGTATAGAATTATTGCAGGTATAATTATTTTATTTCTTCTTGGGAAGGGAATAATATTACCATAAGGATTATGAAATGAAAAAAAGAAAAATATTTTTTATCGTTTCTTCAATTGCTTTGATGATTTGTTGTTTATCATGCAAGCCAAAAGTTTTACAATCATCTCAAGACGGTGCTACAGTTTCTCAATTATTAGATTTGCAAGGAAGAGAGAAACTGGCTGCTGTACTTGAGACAAACCTAGGTACTTTCGAATTAGAATTATATGCCAAAGAAACACCAAAGACTGTAGAAAATTTTGTTGCACTTTCGGTTAAAGGTTATTACAACGGATTAACATTTCATCGTGTCATAAAAGATTTTATGATTCAAGGCGGCGACCCAACCGGAACAGGTGAGGGAGGCGAAAGCATTTACGGTAAAAAGTTTGAGGATGAAATTGTGCGGACATTCCATTTTGATGACGCTGGAGTCCTTGCAATGGCTAATGCCGGACCTAATACAAACGGAAGCCAATTCTTTGTTACGATTAGTGCTGCACCGTGGCTGGATGGAAGACATACAATTTTTGGTAAAGTTATTGGCGGGATGAATGTTGTTCACGATATTGGAAAATTAAGAACCGATAAAAATGAAAAACCACTTAAGGCAGTTTCAATTCAAAAAATAATTATTGAAAAACGGGCAAGCTAGATCCTTTTATATAATTTTATCTTCTTAAATGATAATTTATGGCTAAAATTCAAATTCCATCTGTAACGGAAATATCTAAATCTCTTTCGAAAGATAGATTTCTACCAATCTATTTCCTTTGCGGTGAAGATCAATATACATTGGATCTTGCTGTTGAGACAATAGAAAAAGCTGCGGCACCTTTTGTTCTCTCCGATTTTGATAAAGAAGTAATAAGTGCGGAAAAGAATCAAAGTTTATCTCAAATTTTGGATCTGGCATTATCATTTCCGTTTGGCGGCGGTAAAAAATTAATTGTTGTTAAGAATTTTGAAAAATTTAACGAAAAGAAAGAATTATCCGCTTTCATTAAGAGTCCGCCTGAATTTACAATTTTAGTAGTAACTCAAGCCGGCAAGATTTCCGATCCTTCAAGAGAGCCGTATTCTAATTTATTAAACATAGACGCATTATTTGAAGCACGTGTTGCGACAGGTGATGAACTGATTGATTGGCTGGTGAAAAAAGCAAAACAAATCGGGATTAATTTTCCAAGCAATGTAGCGCAGTTTTTGGTTGATATAGTTGGAGAGGACAAATCGTTACTCGAGATTCAGCTTCAAAAATTATTAAATTATTTGCCGGATAAAGAGAAAGTTACTACCGAAGATATAATTAAAATCGCATCGCCCACAAAAGAATATTCAATATTTAATCTTCAGGATGCTGTTGGAAAAGGGAATAAATCGAAAGCGGTTGAAGTTGCATATAATCTTTTTGACTCAGGCATGGAGATAGTCGTTATTGTGAATATGCTTTCAAAATTTGTATTAATCGTTGCGCAAATAATGGAATTGGTGAAATTAGGGATTAATGATAATGAAGCAGCCAAATTAGCCGGTGTGAGCTGGGGATATTATGTAAATTGCAAAAAGGCGAGTTATATGATGAATGATGAACGCCTTCTTAATGCTTCTCGCGCCCTGCTAAATGCAGATATCGCGATAAAAACTACTTCTGCCGACGCCAAAACGGTTTTGCTTACTTTGATTTCGGAAATGCTGGGTCTTGAAGTTTCATCCGGTTTTTTAGTTTAATACCGGTTGCTTTTATTTTCTTATATGGCTAAAATTAACGGGAAAATTTGAAACATTTCTTTTCAGATAGGGTATAATACTCATTGAATAAGTCGCTAACCGAACTAAAAGATGAAGAGCTTATTAAAGAGTTTCAAGACAGTAATACTCTTGAAGCTTATGAAATTTTGGTTAGGCGTTATAAAGATCCATTGATGAATTTTGTTTATAGATTTGTTGGCGACAGAGACGTTTGTACTGATATTGTTCAAGACACGATGATTAAATTTTATCTTAACAAGGATTCTTATAGATCATTTGCAAAATTTTCTACTTGGATTTATACTATTGCCGGAAATCTTGCAAAGAATGAATTGAAGCGGAGACGAAGAAGAAGTATTCTTTCAATTAGCAATAACGATGATGATAAAACTCCGCAGATTGAAGATAAAATGTTTCGTTCACCGGAAAAGATCGCGGATGGTGAGATTAGAAATGAGATTATTCAAAAAGCATTGCTTAAAGTAAAACCGGTTTATAGAGAAGTTGTGATACTAAGAGATATACAAGATTTATCATATGAAGAAATTTCTGAAATTTCGGGACTCGCGATTGGAACAGTTAAATCGAGAATTAATCGCGGTCGCGCTCAATTACAAAAACTCTTAAAACATATTTATAAAGAGTAGCCTATGAAAACTATTTACAATGAAAATGAAAGTAATTATTCCAAAATGATTAAAGATCTTCAAAATCTTCCAAAAGTTGAAGCGCCTGAAAATTTTGAATTCAATTTGATGACGAGGATAAAGAATAAAAATTTTGGAATAATGGATGAGGAAAAACAGCGTTTCAACTGGGTTAAGTTTTTAGCTCCTTCTGCAGTAGTTGTTACAGCAATTATTTTATTATTTGTTTTCCTCCCCTCTTCTCAGCAAATAGATAATCCTTTACTTAATTCAGCTCAAAAGGTTGGTGATCAACAGAGTTTGAATAATAAAATTGAAGCCGGTAATGATATAGCTGCGAACAATTCTGCTCAAATTAGTAATTCTGCTGTTACAAATAAAAATTCAAGTTCTCCGCTAAACCAAGCGAATTCATTAAATAAAATGAATGTCAGATTTCCTTTTGGTGCTTCAAGGTCTGTATCACTCGATGATTATATTTCCGGCAGCGGTCATCAAAGAGATATGCAGAGAGGAAACATTGTTAACAGCGGTAATGAACCGGCTCCGTATGACGGTTTCTTCATATCGGAAAAACCGGATCAAAACACTTTAAATAAATATCGAGCACAGATAGACTCACTTAGAAAAGCACAGATGAAGGCAGATTCTTTGAAAAAAGTCCAAAAAATGCCATAATCTGCACAATTCGAGTTTGTTTTTTAGCTACAGCATGCCTAAATTTGTGTCCAAAATAATCAAGGAAGTAGTTTTAAAATGAAACAAGGAATTCATCCAACTTATCAACGATGTGAAGTCACATGTGTTTGTGGAAATACATTTGTTACACGTTCTACAGTTAGCAGTATCAAAATAGAACTTTGTTCTAATTGTCATCCATTCTTTACCGGAAAACAAAAACTTGTAGATTCCACAGGTCGTGTTGAAAGATTTAAAAAGAAATATGGCGTAAAGGAAGAAAAATTCGTTTAAATTTTCTTTTAAGAGTTATATATAGGGCTGTTTCAGCAGCCCTTTCTCTTTTTAAATCCACCCTTTTAATCATTCATTTTTCACTGAAATAAATTAGCACCTAATAATTATTGTTTGATATGGAACAGGAACAGAACAGCGAAACAATCGGTATGAATCTCTATCAAGGGGTTAGAGGACATGCAGTTAAGATTCTTAACAGAATTGATAGAACTGATGCATACCTGGATAAACTTCTAGATATTGAAATTAAAAATTCCAGCCTCTCCGGTCCCGATAAATCATTGTTATACGAAATTGTACACGGTGTTACCCGCTGGTTAGGTAGAATTGATTGGATTCTTAACGGATTTTATAAAGGACAATTTTCTAAGTGCATTCCTAACGTTAAGAATGCAATGCGTGTAGCACTTTATCAGATTTTATTTTTAGATAAAGTTCCGGATTATGCAGCCGTTAATGAAGCAGTAGATTTTGTTAAAAAGCTGCAAGGACAGAAACCTGCCGATCTAACGAATGCTGTCTTACGTAACATTATTAGAAGCAAAGACTCTATCCGTTATCCTGATCCAAACGAAGATGTGATTGCTTACCTTAGTGCTTATTATTCTCATCCAACTTGGTTGGTTAAAAGATGGGTTAACCGTTACGGAAAGGAAGACACCGAAAAATTTCTTATAGCGAATAATAATAAACCGTCTCTTACACTTCATGTTAACAGTTTGGTATCTAGTGTTGATGAAATGAAAGAACTCTTAAATTCAGTTGAGTTAAAATTCAGTGACGGCAAATATTTACCGGATTTTATTCGTATGGCAAATTTATCCAACATTACAGATTGGGAATATTTTCACAAAGGATATTTTTCAGTTCAGGATGAAAGTACCGGATTACCAATTAAACTTTTGGATATAAAACCTGAAATGCGCGTTTTAGATCTTTGTGCAGCTCCGGGAGGAAAAACAGCTTTAATGGCAGATCTCATGAAGAACACGGGAGAAATTGTAGCGCTCGACCGCTTCGATAGCAGATTAAAAGTGCTACAAAAAAATCTTGATCGATTAAAAGTAAAAAACGTTAAAACGGTTACAATTGACGCAAATGAGTATAAAGACGAAGCTGGCTTTGACAGAGTTTTGGTAGATGCACCTTGTTCCGGATTAGGAACTCTTACAAAGAAACCTGATATTAAATGGAAAAGGGATTTGAGTGATATCAGAAATATTGTTAATATTCAATACGAGTTACTGAAAAGCGGCGCAGCACAATTAAAAACGGGCGGTAGTTTAGTATACAGCACTTGCACCATTGAGCCCGAAGAAAATTTTGAAATTATTAATAAATTTTTATCGGAAAATTCGAATTTCAGTTTAGTTAATGCCGTTAATTTTTTACCAAATGAGGTTGTGGCAGAAAACGGTACTGTCCAAACGTTGCCACATATTCATGGTATTGACGGTTCTTTTGCTGCGAAATTAGAAAAGAATTAATAAGTAATCTGTAAATTCTATGGCATCAGAACTATTAAAGCAATTTGCTGATGAATTAAAATCCGCTCGCGAAGCCAAAGCTATAGGACTGCAACATATAGCTGCCAAGACTAAAATTGATTTAAAATTTCTTCAAGCAATTGAAGATGCAAACTTCGAACTCCTACCAGATATATATATTAGAGCTTTCATAAAAGAATATGCTAGCACAATCGATCTCAATCCTAAAGAAATTCTTCAAAAGTATGAGATAGCAAAATCCGGTAAGATTGAAGAAAAACCAGTTGTAGAAGTTCCTCAAACAAAAATAGACACAGTTGCTAATCCTGAGATTGATGAAGCCAAAACAAATGATTCCTCTGAAAAAAAACCGATTAAAAAAGAATTCAGTACTGCCGAGTCTCCGGCATGGCAGTCAAACTTAGCTGAAGTAAAAGAAGCAAAAGGATTGAAAACCAATTATATCATTGGCGGTGGAATAATATTAATTGCGTTAGTTGTTATTTACTTTGCTTTCTTAAGCGGTTCTTCAAATGAGATTATTCAAGAAAAGACAGGACAGGAAACAGTTGTTTCAGATAGTGAACGTTTTGAAATTGAAAAACCAATTCAGACTCAAGAACAAACGCAAAATATGGTAAACTCTCCGTCTTCATTGCCCGATAGTTTACGACTCTCTGTCTTAACGACGGAAAGAGTCTGGGTAAAAGTCTCAACTGATGGAAAAATAGTACAGCAGCAAGTAGTTCCGGCAAATTCAAAAATGAATTTTGCGGCGACAAAAAGTTTTAGTTTAAGTGTTGGAAACGCAGGCAATGTCAAAGTGTTCTTTAATAACAAACCGGTAGAAAATGTAGGCAAACCCGGTGAAATAAGAAATCTTTTTATCACATCAGATGGTATCAAATATTATACTATCCCACCGCAAACGAATGAAAAAAAGCCCACAACAAAGAATTGAAGAACTTCGAGAACTGATCCGTGTGCACGATTACAATTACTTTGTACTTGCTCAACCGGTAATAAGTGATTATGAATTCGATCAGTTGTTAAATGAACTCATTAAGCTTGAAAAAGAAAATCCACAGTTTATTACACCGGATTCTCCAACACAGCGAGTTGGTTCAGATCTAACAAAGGAATTCAAATCTATTCAGCATAAAATTCCAATGCTGAGTTTGTCGAATACATATAGTGAAACTGAAGTGATTGATTTCGACAGACGCGTAAGGGAAAGGTTGCCTAAAAATGAAAAAATTGAATATGTCTGCGAACTTAAAATTGACGGACTCTCTGTTAGCCTTAGATATATTAATGGAAAATTGAATGTAGCAGCAACACGCGGCGATGGAACTGTTGGCGAGGATGTAACAAATAACGCTAAAACAATCCGTTCGGTACCGCTTGTAATTAAAAAACCGGCAGAACTAAAATTAAACCTGAGTGAGTTTGAAGTTCGCGGTGAAGTTTTTATGGAACTGGAAGCGTTTAAAAAATTAAATGAAGAACGTGAACTAAATGGCGAAAAAACATTTGCAAATCCGCGTAATTCATCGGCAGGAACACTCAAATTGCAAAATCCTCAATTAGTTGCCAAACGACCTCTTCAAATCTTTGTTTATTATTTATTTTCGGAAAAAGAAGAATTAAAATCACAATCCGAAAATTTAATTCTACTCAAGAACCTTGGTTTCCGCATTAATAAAAACTATCGAGTCTGTAAGAACATTGAAGAAGTATTACAGTTTTGTAATGAATGGGAAGGAAAACGTGACGAACTTCCGTACGAAATTGATGGAGTGGTAATTAAAGTTAACTCTCGAAAGCAGCAAAAAATACTCGGAACAATTGCAAAATCACCCCGATGGGCAGTCGCATTTAAATTCAAAGCTAAACAAGCGAACACAAAACTAAACAAAATTACCTGGCAAGTTGGAAGAACCGGTACCCTTACACCTGTTGCAGAATTGGAACCTGTGTTTCTAGCAGGCTCAACTATCAGTCGCGCAACCTTGCATAACATTGATGAGATCAAGCGAAAAGATATTAGAGAAGGAGATTGGGTAGTAATTGAAAAGGGGGGCGATGTAATTCCTAAAGTTGTTTCTGTAGATCTTTCAAAACGCACAAAAAGTTCTACCGAAGTAAAAGTCCCTTCAAAATGTCCGGTCTGTGGTTCAAATTTATTCCAATCTGAAGAAGAAGTTGCGATATATTGTGAGAACAATCTCTGCCCGGCTCAAGTTAAAGGAAGAATTTCTCATTTTGCAGCACGCGGAGCAATGGATATTGAAGGGCTAGGTGAGGCATTAATTAACTTGTTTGTTGACCAGAACTTTTTGAGAGATTATTCCGACATCTACTTTTTGAAAGAAAAGCGGGACGAACTAATTCAAATAGAACGTCTTGGAGAGAAAAGTATCGACAATCTCCTCAATGCAATTGAGATGAGTAAAAAGAAACCATTTAATAAAGTGTTATTTGCTTTAGGGATTCGTTATGTTGGATCGGGTGCTGCCAATAAATTGGCTGAACATTTTCTTTCCGTCGAGAAATTATCGAGTGCAACGGAAGATGAGATTGAAGCAGTTCATGAAATTGGGTCAAGTATCAGCCAAAGTGTAAAAAGGTTTTTTGCTAATCCTCACAACAAAAAAATAATTGAGAGACTTAAGAAAGTAGGACTAACTTTAGCAGGAGAAAAAAAAGTTAACCAATCAAATCTGCTTGAAGGAAAATCGTTCGTTCTTACAGGTACCCTTTCCTCTATGTCGAGGGAAAATGCTAAAGAAATAATACAGAGCCATGACGGAATTGTTGTTTCATCGGTTAGCAAGAATACAAGTTTTGTTTTAGCAGGAGAAAGCCCCGGTTCTAAATTAGATAAAGCACTAAAATTAGGAATCTCAGTTCTTTCAGAAGAACAATTTTTAGAAATGATCAAGTCGGAGTAAAATGTTTGAAGGATTAAAAAAGAAAATCGCTCATTTTATAATTAAGAAGAAATATTTGCGCAGAAATATCGGGGAATTTTCTTTTAATAACGTGATAAGCAATGCCAGAGATTTATTATTTCTGATGCCTAAAGATGATAAAGATTTCATTAGTTCATTGGAGATTTTGAAGTATTATCAAATTCATAAAAAGGTTATTACATTATTTTTGCCGGAACATAAATACAACATTGTACCTGAAAAGGAAAAATACAAATTTGTTCCTTATAGCCTGGCACATTTTACAAAATTGAATTTGCCAAATAAAAATCTTATCCACAGTTTAAACCAGAAGGAATTTGAAGTGGTTGTGGATCTGAACCGTTCCGAGGATGTTTTTTTTAGCGCTGTTGCAAATGTTGTAAAATCCAAGATTAGAGTGAGTTTTGAGAAAGAGTTTTCCGGAGGTTATTATAACATGCAAATAGTAGATAAAAACACAAATCCTGAGGTCGCATACCGTAGTTTTCTGAACTATCTTAGAATGTTTTGATTAATAATGTTTGGATTATTTAATTGAATTTGTAGATTAGTAGTGTAAAAATCCAATTTATAGAAATAGGAATATGAGCGAAAATTTTAATTACGAATTAAAAAAGATTGGCGATATAGCCACATTCAAATTGAATGAAAAACGGTTTGATGCTTCCATTGCCGGATTTGTTAAAGGTGAGTTTACAATTCTACTTCATACCGAAGATGTGAAAAAGTTGATCATTGATCTTTCGGAAGTTGAATACTGTGACAGTTCCGGATTAAGCGCAATTTTACTTGCATTTAGAATCCTTCAATCTAACGAAGGTCATATTAGAATTGCGTCGCCTACTAAAAATGTAAAGACACTCATAGAAATCTCTCAGCTTGATAGAGTTCTTCATGTCTGCAACACAGTAAATGAAGCATTAAAAGAATTGGAAACATTATAAAGAGAACAAACCACTTTTGCACATCAAATAGAATCTACCCCCAAATATATTCGTGGAAGCAGAAAGAAGAAGGAATTATCTCTTGAGTTGAACGAATAAATAAAATGAAACTAATATATTTCTTCAATATCATTTTCATTAGTGAAATTATTTTTAGACAATAATGTTTAGTAAAGAGTTTCTCCGCAAAATAGAATTAGTTGTTTTTGATCTGGACGGTACATTACTGAATGATAATGGAAATCTGGGTGAAGAAACAAAGATGCTTGTTAAAGAGCTAACTCAACTAGGTGTAAAATTTTCAATTGCGACGGGAAGATTGCTCAGCGCTGTAACAGAATATGCAGATCTTCTCGAAATAAATATTCCGTTGATTACACTTGATGGTTCGTTGATTCAAAGATCCCCCGGCGAGAAGAGTATTTTTGAAGCTTATCTGCCTAAAAAATATGTATTGCGCTCACTCCATTTAGCAGATAAATACTTACTCAAAATTGCATTATGTCATGATTTAGCGATTTATTTTACAGAGGGAAATGCACACGTTCCTCTTATTCTTAACAAATTCGGCGCTAAATACAAGCAAGTAGATGCCTACGATGATTTTCTTGATAAAACTCTAGAAGTAGTTATTATGGGTGATTACAAAGAAAGTGTAAAATATGTTGCAAAGAAAATGACTTTCCCGCATACATTCGGAATTCGCTCTTTATATTATAAATCTCAATCTCTTGGTGGAACTTATTATCTTGAAATTAGAAAAATGGGATGTAGTAAAGGTGAAGGACTAAGAAAACTAATTAGGCATTTGAAAATTAGAATGGACAAAACAGCGGTGCTTGGCGACTGGTATAACGATAAATCTTTGTTTGATACGGACGCTTTAAAAATTGCTATGACTAACGCTGTACCGGAAATTAAAAAAATGGCGGATATAATAACCAATAGAACCAATAATGAAGACGGAGTTGCCGAATTTTTAAAAATCCTCCTTCAGGCAAAAAAATAAAATCATGCAGCCGAACACGAAAATAAAATTACGGTCGAGTTTACGAATTAAACTTATTATTGTGTTTATTACAGTAATTCTCATTGTTTTGATGTTTCCGCATGGTGAATCAATCGAATCGGAAGTTACTGTTGGTTCGGTCTGGATACATGACGATCTAATTGCTTCGACTACTTTTGAAATTTTAAAAGATCCGGTGCAGTATGAGAATGAAAAATTAAATGCAGCCAGGTTGATTCAACCGATCTTTCTCAGAGATAACAATATTGCTAATATCAAATTGGATTCGCTTAGGAAATACAATGTTTTCCTCTCTCAGGTATTATCAAAAAGCAGCAGTAATGAGAAGAAAACAACTTTTTTGAGTGATAATTCTTATAGTGTTTTTTATAATCTGTCCCGCCAACGTAAATTAGTAAAAACATACAAACTCATTTCTCTCGCACGAATATTTGATTATTCATTTGAAATTGTAAAAAATATTTATCAACGAGGTCTTCTTAATCTAACCTATAGTGAAATTCCAAGAGACAGTATAACAGTACGAGACGGAAAGTTTGAAAAAATATTTCCAAAGACATCTTACCTGGACCGAAAAAGCGTAAATGATTTTGTTAATTTTTACCTTACAAGCAATGTGGGAAATAATGGTGAATTGAATGAAGCGGTTGAAGAATATGTATCAAATTTTATTAAGCCGAATCTAATTTATAGCCAGCAGCTCACAGATATTGCTGTACAAAATGCAAAAGATAAAGTCCCACGTAATGTTGGAATTGTTAACGAGAATGAAAGAATTGTTGCCAAGCATGATAGAATCAAACCCGAGACAAAATTAAAAATTGATTCCTACCGGATCGCGAAAGGTGAAGAAATTGGATTTGTCGGCAAATCATTACAAAGTATCGGGAAGTTCTTACATATACTAATTATTGTATTACCGCTAATAATTTATATTCGTCTCTTCAGAAAGAAAATTTATAAAGATAATCTGAAAATTCTTTTAATAGCTATTATAATCCTTTTTATTAGTGTGTTGGCATTTTTCGTTTATCAAATCAATGTTTCTACTGCGGTAGAATTTCTTGTACTTGTTCCGGTTGCCTCGATGTTGCTCACAATGATCTTCGACTCAAGAGTAGGGTTTTACGGAACAGTTGTATCATCTCTTATCGTAGGCGGATTACAAGGAAACGATTATGCCTTTGCCTTGATGAATATAATCGCTGGAAGTCTTGCAGCATATACAGTTAGAGACATTAAAAACCGTACTCAAATCTTTCGTTCGTTCCTATATATTTTTATTGGTTATGTCATGAGCATTATTGCATTCGGATTTGAGAGATTTGATTCATTCGAGCAGATGTTATCTAGTTTTGCATTTGCCGGTTCTAATGCTTTGATAAGCCCGGTAATAACATACGGGTTGATAATTTTTATAGAAAGATTTTTTAATATAACTACAGACCTTACTTTACTTGAATTAACCGATTTCAATAGACCGTTACTAAAAGAACTTTCTAAAAACGCTCCCGGAACATTTAATCACTCAATAACTATGGGAACGCTGGCAGAAACTGCCGCCGAAAAAATAGGCGCTAATCCAATTTTGGCACGTGTGGGTGCGTATTATCATGATATCGGAAAAATACTAGATCCGGAAAGTTTTGTCGAAAATCAAACTAATTCTAATAATGTACATGAGCAACTTACACCCGACCAAAGTGTAAAACTAATTATGGCTCATGTATCCAAAGGGATAGAATTAGCCGAAACCTATAAACTTCCTAAAGAAATTATAGACTTCATTCCAATGCACCATGGTACAATGGTTATGTTATATTTCTACTCAAAGGCAAAAGAACTTTACGGTGAAGAAAAAGTTAATATAAATGACTACCGCTATCCGGGACCCAAACCGATTACAAAAGAGACGGCAATTGTAATGCTGGCGGATGCATGCGAATCAACAGTCCGTTCCCTAAGTGATTCTGATTCTCAAAAAATTGAAAATGTTGTAAACAATTTGATCAACAGCAGAATTGATGATGGACAGCTAGACGATGCACCTTTAACATTCTCAGATGTGAAGAAAATAAAAGATTCATTTTTGAGTATCTTGGTGGGTCAGCATCATAAAAGAATTAGATATCCAGATCAGGAAGAACTAGAAAGCATAAAGCCAGAAGAATAAATTATGGATGAATTTGTAAAAGAATATCTGGCTATTCTACAATATGAAAAAAACCTTTCCACTAATACTACAAATGCTTACCGCAACGATCTAAAAAAATTCCTTTCTTTTCTTGAAGACAAAGCAATTACTGATTTTAATGAAGTATCATCCAATCATTTATCTTCATTCTTTGAACGCCAAAGAGAGATGGGTGTGGAAAGCTCAACAGCTGCACGTTACATGTCATCTTTAAAAGGGTTTTTCCGTTATTTAGAAAACAATAATTACATTGAAAAAAACCCAACCGGCAAACTTACTCCGGTTAAGATTGGAAGAAAATTACCAGCGGTTTTATCGTTTAATGAAATCGAAAAAATCCTTGACGCACCTAATACAGATGATATAACTGGTCTGCGGGACAAAGCAATTCTGGAAACATTATATTCTTCCGGCTTACGTGTATCGGAACTGATTAATCTGAAAATAAATGATCTTTATTTTGATGATGAAGTTGTCAGAGTGTTGGGCAAGGGATCAAAAGAAAGAATTGTGCCGCTTGGAAGCAGTGCGATCAACTGGTTGAAGAAGTACTTACTGCATTCGCGTCCGCATTTAGAGAAAAAATCGAAGAGTCAGAATTTTGTATTCTTAAATATGAAGATGGGAAGTAAAATTTCAAGAATGTCAATTTGGAATATTGTTAACCGTTATGCGGAGGAAGCCGGCATAAAAAAAGAAATTCATCCTCATACATTCCGGCATTCATTTGCTACACATTTGCTGGAAGGCGGTGCGGATCTGCGTGCGGTGCAAGAGATGCTTGGTCATGCCGACATTTCCACTACTCAAATCTATACTCACATTGACCGTAATTATATCAAACAAGTCCATCGAGATCATCATCCGCGCGGCTAAATATAACTCCCTATTCATTATCTTTGTAATATGATTATGCGATTTCAAAAAATATCCCGGCTCATTTTTGTAATTGTAATTTCGCTTTTGCTTTCATGTTCGAATTCGGATAAGGAAAAAGAAAAGCAAAATTCGTATTCAATTTTGCTGGGCGAGTTCAAAAAACAAGATCAAGTCGAAGATTTTAGATCATCGTTAAATCCGTCTTTGTGGAGTAAACTAAGGATCGAAAGAGTATATGAGAGAAATTACAAATTGTTTTACGGTAGATTTTCAACTTCAATGGAAGCAGGAAAGTCTGCATACAATTTTTTCTCGGATTCACTCATTACAGAATATAAAATTACACATGAAGGTAAACCAACCCTAGATACCTACGCAAATGTTCTCTTTGTTGCCAAATATCTTGATAGACCATCGGTCTTTAACTTTAATTTGATTACGAAACAAACGGAAGTTGAGTGGAGTAATTTGGATGAAAAAGTTATAGCGCTTAATCCTTCGAAAGATAATAATACAATCTTTTTAACTACGGCTGGCAGTTACGGTAAGTTCGGCGGAATAAGATTCATACACAATGCAAAACTTTATAAATATATGCGTGAAGAAGAACAAAGTAAAGAGATAACAGAATTTGGAAATGGAGTTCAACTTTACTCTTACTGGGAAAACCCCGATACTCTTAAAATAAATTTTACTTCATATGATTCGGTTAATTCCGGAATAGTAAATCAAAAAATATTTCCAGTTGATCTGAACGGTATTCTAGGTAAGGTTAATGAAAGGTCGTTTGATCTTCTCCAAAACGGGTTTCCAGCACCTCCGAAAGTTAATCCCGTCCCTATTTCACTGAACAATCGCTTCCGTTTTAGAGAGGTTTATTCGCAAGGAGAATCTTACATTTACCTAAGAGATTTTAGTGAGAAATCCGAGCAGATAATTTTTAAAACTAAAGAGAAAATTAAAGACGGACTTTGGTCCGATGACGGTAATTATCTTTTTCTTATCACATATAACACTGGCGGCAGATCAGCAATCAGTAAAAATGAGATCGGACAGCAAATTTTAATTATAAACGCGGTTGAGAAAAAAACGATTAGAATCTTTTCCGGAAATAAGTATGGAAATTTATTAGTTCACGGAAAGTTGTTATTTTTTGATGAGCATTCTGTCCAAAACTCTCAAATCAAAATTTACGATTACAAGAAAGACAAAATAATATATACTATTTCAATGTTTAGCGGTTGTGGATTAGCCAATCTTCCAATGTGAGAATTTGATGAAAACTTACTACCGGGTACTATCATATATCAAACCTTACCGAAAGCATCTTACGGCTTCGGTACTCTTTTCAATCTTGTATGCATTGCTAAATACAATTTCGGTTTATTTGTTAATCCCGCTATTGAATACATTATTTCAAGAGAAAGGCGCATTACAGCCGCAAACAAAATCATTGACGCAAACCACTATTGATACTTCGGCAGGAAACTGGCTTTCGAAAATTGGGAACGAAATTGCCGAATCGTTTAAAAATTATCTTTTCAGCGGAACCGATAGAGAAATTCTTTTGAAGATCTGTTTTTTGATTTTGTTTGCATTCCTTCTTAAAAATGTTTTTGGTTATCTGCAAGCCTACTATATGGCTTTTGTTGAACAGGGGATGATCCGCGACCTGAGAAATCAATCTTATGTTCATCTTCATAAATTGCCAATGAGTTATTTCAAAAATGAAAAAACCGGTAATTTAATTTCACGAATCACCAATGATGTTAATGTTGTTCAAGCGAGTGTTTCTGCCGTATTCCTTAATATGGTTCGCGAACCTCTTACAATATTATTCTTTCTTGGATTGGCGGTTTCAATAAGCTGGAGGTTAACTTTATTTTCACTCGTGGTTTTGCCGTTTACAATTGGAGTAATAAGCTGGATCGGTTTAATTCTTAGAAAACAGAGCGGGCAGCTTCAAGAAATGATGGCTGATATAACAACCACTCTTCACGAAACAATAACGGGCGTAAAGATTGTAAAAGCATTTGGTATGGAAAACTATGAGAACAAAAAATTCAAAGTCCAGACCCAAAGTTTTTTCAAATTAGTTTTAAAAATGGCACGCGTTAGAAATATCGCATCTCCTCTAACTGAATTTTTAAGCGTTGTTGTCGGCGGCGCGATGATTTACTACGGCGGAGAACTTGTTCTAGTTGATAAAACACTCAATGCCAGCGAGTTCATTGTATTTCTGCTCGCGATATTTCAAATGATGCCGCCGATAAAAGAATTAAGCGGCGTAAATAATAGAATTCAAGAATCGAGTGCCGCAGCCGAGAGAGTTTTTGAAATATTAGATACCGAACCCAGAATCAAAAATGTATCATCTCCGGTTTCGATTTCCGATTTCAAAGATAAAATTGAATTTCAAAATGTGTCGTTTCATTATGATGATGATAATGAACTGGTGCTGAATAATATCAATTTAAGTGTAAAGAAGGGAAACGTGATTGCTTTTGTAGGAAGCAGCGGCGCCGGCAAAACAACATGTGTTGATCTTCTTCCGCGATTCTATGATCCTACGTCGGGCAAAATTCTTCTTGATGGAATTGATATAAAGGAAATTCGTTTGGAAGATTTAAGAAAGCTTATGGGAATTGTAACTCAAGAAACCGTTCTTTTCAATGAGTCTGTTAAAAACAATATTGCCTATGGAATTGATGACTGCTCAGAAGAAAGATTAATCTCCGCCTCAAAAGCTGCCAACGCGCATAATTTTGTACTTGAACTTCCGCACGGTTATGATACTATTGTTGGAGAGAAAGGAACAAAACTTTCCGGCGGGCAGCGGCAGCGCCTTTCAATTGCGCGCGCCTTATTGAAGAATCCTCCAATAATGATCTTTGATGAAGCGACTTCTGCCCTTGATAACGAATCGGAGGTACTCGTTCAACAGGCTATAGAGCGCTTAATGGCTGATAGAACAACATTTGTAATAGCGCACCGACTAAGTACAATTCGCAATGCTGACCGTATCATTGTTCTCGATAAAGGGCAAATTGTTCAAGACGGAAAACATGATGAACTGCTGAAAGAAGAGAAAGGGATTTACAAAAAATTATATGAACTACAATTCAGAGATTAAATAATGTTCAATAAAAAAAATAATGTTACAATAGATAAAATCGTTTTTGGGTTTATAATACTTTTTATAATCAGTTTAACAAATTCCATTTTTGTAAATCAGATCGGATATTTCTTTGCGCTCATTCTTCTTGTAGTACAATATTTAATTACAAGAGAAAATAAGTTTGAAAAGAACGGTCTTGAACTGGTGTTCATTCTCTTTTTAACTGCTGAATTTATTTCTGCTCTTTTTTCTATCGATCACGCTAATGCATTCCGGAATTTCTTCAAGCGGCTAGTTTTAATTCCAATCGTATATACAATTGCTGCTTCTGTGAATGATACCGAAAGAGCAAAGCTTTATTTCAAGATTTACCTCGGAGCGGCACTACTTACAATGGTAGTTTATATTGCGATAGCTTACGAACATTTTATTGCACAGTTGTACAGCATAGAATCAAAGGGACCGTCTCCGTTTCAGTACGTAATGACCGCCGGCGGTTTGATGAGTCTTACTACTATTTTCTTATTTGCTCTATTAATCAATGAAAAGGGGAAACTCTCAATTAGGATTTTTTACTTTGCCGCATTTATTATATCTGCGGTCGGCTTGTTCTCAAGCTATACGCGGGCGGCGTGGTTGGGCGCTGCCGCCGGGATACTGACCATAATCATCATTAAAAGAAAATGGGTGATATTAATTCCTCTTGCGGCGCTTCTTCTTTTTGCCTTGTTCTTCTTTAAGAATGAAAGCAAAATTTATTTGTATCAGATTAAGGAAGGGAAGTTGATTCAGCAATCCTCATTTGAAACTAAAGGAAGAGCAAGCAGAACATTTGTTAATGACAATTCGATTATGGTTGCGGATCATGAAAAAGGAATTTCAGTATATACTCACGATGGGAAACTGGTCCAACAAATAGAAACACCTTCTCCGGCAATTATGGTTGATAAATGGGATGAGAAACATTTTATAGCGCAATTAATAGATTCCAGAATATTGATATTAGAAAAAGATGCGGAAAATAAAATTCATCTTAAAAATTCATTTAGTACTCCGGGAAATATTACAGAAGCAAAAACCAGAAACAATATTTTTTACGCATCCGATCTGGACAGCGGATTAACTATAATAAAGAATCCGCTGAATATTGCTCAAAGAATCCATTTAAAAAGAATTAACCGTGTTACAAATTTTGATTGCGACTCAACATGGTTTGCCGCATTCGCCCCGGTGGATAATAACATTAAGTTATATTCAATGAGAGACGGTGTACCTATAACGGCGGTAGATTCCATTGCCACAAAGTCTCCTATGGGCTTTATTTGGGTGAACAATAATCGTCTTTTCTTCCAAAGTGAAGATGAGTTTACGCAATATGTAATTGTAAATAGTAAAATAAGAAGAGTCGGATCGCAAAAAATTAAAGGAATATTTTCAACCGAGTTTGACTCCGACCAAATTTATGCATGTGCGTTTAATGGAGTTATATATTCAGCAGAAAATCAATTGAATCATAAAATTGATTTTAAGCAAATCGCCTCAACCGGAATCTCCTTTACAGATTTTAAAAAGAGCGGACCAACATTTTATTTCTCTTTCTATAAAAGGAATCGGCTCACTTCTTTTATAGATCCTTATCATGAATCGAACATTGAACGGATTGAGCAATGGAAGACCGGATTCAAGATATTTTCTCATTATCCGGTATTCGGGGTTGGTGATATTGATCTTGGAAAAATCTATGCTCAATATAAAGATCCATTCCTCAAAGAAAACTTCGGGCATCTTCATAATAATTACATGCAATTCCTGGTTATACTCGGTGTATTCGGATTTGTAATGGTAATGTATATGCTTGTAAAAGTTATGTTGATGAACTTGAAAATATATAAAACGCTCAAAGAGATTCCGTTCGTTTCCTCTTATTCACTTGGTGCTGCGGCAGCATTTGTTGGTTTCTTATTCTCGGGCTTAGCCGAGTGGAATTTCGGTGATCAGGAAATTATCACAATGATCTGGTTTACTCTCGGATTGAATATTGCATTCCACAAATCTTACTTAAAGAGTAACAAGAACGGAGTTCAAACTATTGAATGAATTAATCCAAATATCATCAATCATTATTGCGCGGGATGAAGAAATGAATATCCGGCGTTGTATAGAGAGCCAGCTTGATGTCGTTGATGATATTGTTCTTCTTGTTGATTCCCGGACTACGGACGCAACAATTCAGATCGCTTCTTCATATCCCAAAGTTAATTGTGCAGTTGTTGAATGGAATGGATTTGCAAAAACAAAAACCGCTGCTCTCTCAAAAACGAAAAACGATTGGATTTTATGGATTGATGCCGATGAAGAAATTACTCCTGAACTGATCGAAGAGCTGAAAAAATTCAAAACTGTTAAGCCGCAGTTTAATGCGTACGATGTAGCACGCCGCGCTTTTTTTCTCGGCAAGTGGATTAAGCATAGCGGCTGGTATCCGGCACGAATAACACGACTCTTCAATAAGAAAGTTGCTGACTTCAACGAGAAGGAAGTTCACGAGCATCTTGACCATGATGAAAAAACCGGTCATTTGAAAAACGATCTTAATCATTACACCGATCCTTCAATTGAGCATTACTTCACTAAATTTAATTTATATACTTCTCTTGCGGCTAAGGAATTAAACGAGAATGGGAAGCGGGCCGGTTTTAATGATCTGATTTTCCGCCCGGTTTTTCTTTTTTTGAAAATGTATATCTTTCGTTTAGGTTTTCTTGACGGACTTCACGGATTCATACTCGCTATATTTTCGTCGGCTTATGTATTTACAAAATATTGTAAACTTTGGGAACTGAATAGAGCGGAGTAAAATGACAATCGGAATAATTCCAAATATTTCTAAAACTGAAATCCTACCAATTGTAAAAACAATCATCGGGCAAATACGCCGGAACGGATTCAATTTTGTTCTGAGTGAATCTCTTCTTGATTCTAAGAATCAATTTGATGCCGACGCAAAATATTCATCTCATGATGAATTGGGCAAAACCTGTAATATGGTTGTTTCAATCGGCGGTGATGGCACAATGCTGAATACCGCATACGAAATGCGTCATTCAAGTACGCCGATAATTGGTGTTAACTTTGGCAAACTGGGATTCTTAGCCGAGTTTGATCTTGACGGATTTACCGATTTTCTCCAGGATATTAAAACACAAAATTATGTTGTTGAAGAACGGATGACACTTTTGGCTGAATGCGGCGCTAAAGAACTCTATGCAATTAATGATCTGGTGATTGATAAAGGTCCATGGCCGAAAATGATTGAATTGACGATTAAAGTTGATGACGATTATGTAGCAACATTTTCTGCCGACGGATTGATTGTAGCCACACCTACAGGATCTACGGGCTATTCCTTATCAACAGGTGGACCGATTGTGAATCCCAAAGCCGATGTTATTACATTAAGTCCAATTGCTCCTCATACATTAACGATGCGTCCGTTGGTCATATCAAGCCAGCAGAAAGTTACTGTTATAGTTAATTCACCTTCAGAAAAAATTCAGGTCAGTTGCGACGGGCAGCGCGTTGAATTTTTTAATTCACCGGCAATTGTTACAATACAAAAAGGTCAGCATCCGGTGCGGCTCGTTCATTCCAACAGAACTAATTACTTTGAAATCCTCCGCAATAAATTATTCTGGGGATTGGATGTTCGTAAATCGAACAATTCTAATTAAGAGGTTATAATGAAAAAGATTTTTTTTCTTTCTTTCTTTTCTTTTTCTCTTCTTTTCTTTTTTGCTTCAACATTGTCTGCTCAGAATAAAAACAAATTGATTGTTGATGAAAAATCCGGCAAGCCGATGCTTATCGGTCTTTGCGATAGAACTGCTTTTGCCGATTCAAATTTCGCGTGGTGGTTTAATTCTGAGATGGATATGTATTCCATTGATTCAGTTACATTGAAAGATGTTTCCGATAAGCTGAAAGATGTAAAGATTACAATTGTTATGGGAACGTGGTGCAGCGACAGCAAAAGGGAAGTCACGCGCTTTTTCAAAATTCTTGATCTGCTCGGCTATGATGAGAATAACTTGACATTGATTTGTGTTGACAGAAATAAAAAAACGACCGGTACTGAAATAGAAAAGCTTGATATCAAACTTGTACCGACATTTATCTTTTACAAGAACGATGTTGAGATTGGAAGAATAGTTGAATCACCAAAAGAAAGTTTGGAAAAGGATTTAGTCGGAATAATGAAATAAGACGAAAGACGTGAAACGGAAAACGTGAGACGCAAAACGGAAGGCACAAACAAAAAATCCGACTTTTGACCGACAGTCAAAAAGATACCTCATCATAGCTGTGCCAAATTTTTGATAAGCTGATATCTGTAAAGTTTTAAGTCTTCTCATATAGATTATAACAATAATTAAATTGGAGAGTGCCATGAAAAAAATGTTAATTCTTTTTCTACTAGGGCTCACGATGCAGCTATTCGCTCAATTACCACCGATAATTGATCGAGAACAATTCTTTGGCGATCCAGAAATTTCCAGCGCACAAATCTCGCCGGATGGAAAGTACATCACTTTCATTAAACCATTTAACAATGTTCGCAACATTTGGGTTAAAGAACGAAATCAAAAATTTGAAGAAGCACGACCGTTAACTAACGATATCAAAAGACCTGTAAGAAGCTATTTCTGGTCGCAGGACAGCCGGTATGTTTTGTATGTTCAAGACCAGGGCGGAAATGAAAATTTCCGTGTTTATGCTGTTGACCCATCGGTAATAGGCGATCCTGTACCGCCAGCAAGAGATCTAACTCCGCTTGATAAGGTGAGAGCTTTCATTTACGATGTTCCAAGAAAATTCCCCAACGAAATATTTATCGGTCTGAATGATAGAAATCCACAACTTCATGATGTATACAAGTTGAATTTGACAACCGGTGAAAGAACATTGCTTCGCAAAAATGATGAGAACATTGCCGCCTGGTATTTTGACCTTGACGGTAACTTAAGACTTGGACAACGTCAAACTGCAGATGGCGGAACGGAATTCTTAAAGGTTGATGGTGATAAACTGGTTTCAATCTATACTGTCAATAATGAAGAATCAGCCTCGCCAACACGCTTCACGCCAGACGGGAATAGTTTTTATCTGGTAACAAATAAAGGTGAGAATACAGACAAAATTGAGTTCGCATTGTATGATCTGAAAACCAATGAAATTAAAAAAATTGAAAGCGATCCGGAGAATGAAGTTGACTTCGCAGGTGCAATTTTCTCCGATATTACAGATCAATTATTGGCTACTTTTTACCTTGGAGATTATGTTAGGATTTATTTCAAGGACAAGGAATTCGAAAATTCATATAATCAGTTGAAGAAAGGATTACCGGAAGGAGAGATCGGTTTAATGGCAATGTCCAAAGACGAGAACTTATGGATTGTAAACGTATCCCGCGATGTAGATCCGGGTTCTGTCTATCTTTTTGATAAAACGACTGGTCAAACTGAATTGCTTTACAAATCCCGTCCGAGTCTTCCAATAGAAAATCTTGCGCCGATGAAAGCAATAAAATATAAAGCAAAAGATGGCTTGATGATACCGGCTTACCTTGTTCTTCCAAAAGGTGTTCAAGCAAATAATTTACCTACAATCCTATTCCCGCACGGTGGTCCGTGGGCACGTGATGTTTGGGGATATAATGCTTATGCGCAATTCCTGGCAAATAGAGGTTATGCAGTTCTTGTTCCTAATTTCAGAGGTTCAACAGGATACGGAAAAAAATTCCTTAACTCGGGCAATAAGCAATGGGGAAGAGGCACAATGCAACAGGATCTTACAGATGGTGTAAATTATTTAATTCAAGAAGGAATTGCGGATCCTAAGAAAATTGGTATTGCTGGAGGATCCTACGGAGGGTACGCCACGTTAGCCGGATTAACTTTTACACCGGATGTTTATGCTGCCGGTTTCGATATTGTTGGTCCTTCTAATATCTTAACATTATTGAATTCAATACCGCCATACTGGGCGCCAATTAGAAAAATGTTTGATGTACGCGTTGGCGATATGAACATACCGGAAGAAAAGAAAATGCTTGAAGAACAATCGCCCTTTAATTACGCTAAAGAAATAAAAGCTCCTCTTTACGTCGTTCAAGGTGCAAACGACCCGCGTGTAAATAAAGCCGAATCTGATCAGATCGTTGTTGCATTAAGAGACCTTGGTAGAAATGTAGAGTACATGGTTGCACCGGACGAGGGGCACGGTTTTGCCGGCAAAGAGAATCGATTGGCAATGGTGGTTGCCATGGAAAAATTCTTTAAAAAATATCTCGGCGGACGTGTTCAGGAAGATGTTAATCCAGAGATCCAAAAGAAGTTGGATGAAATAACAGTAGATGTGAAAACTGTTACTATGCCCAAACGTTAGATAATTAGTAAAGATCTCAATTTTTTTAAATCAGTTATAAATTGAAAAACATTGTTGTCTAAAAATTTACATGACTTTCGAGTTAAACAAAAATCCCGGCTATGCCGGGATTTTTTTGTTTCATAACCTCAGCTGCAGCAAAATAAAAAATTAGAGAGAAAAATAATGGGTATAGACGTTATAATGATACTATTTAGATTGCGCTTGATAATTCCGGTGTTATTAAACATCTTTGGGCAGCGGATATAGCGGTATTTTTACATTAGCAATTTGATGAGTTGAAGTATTGAAGTGCCGGTTAATGGATTGAATGTTAACCGGATTATTATGGAGGGATAGATGAATAGGTTTAAGGTTGGTTTGTTTTGTGTAATGATATTGTGTTTCTTTTCCTGCAAAGAAGATATTAATCAGACAGATTCAGAAATTTATCCGCTTAAGGTTTACCCGATTGTAATATCAAATCAGAATAATACCGGTATTGATGAGCTATATAATTCGTATGCACGGCCGGAAATCTGCAATCAATTCATAAAATATTATCCTGATTCTCTGGATAAGTCTTATCAAACTGTATTGCTAAAGTATGCCCGCAAGAATGTAGTATCACTTTCTCTCGATCTCGACATATTCAACAAATGTTTGGAAGCCGCCCGCATTAATAACAACAACGACACATGTTTTTATCCCCTTTACTTTGAAGACGGTATTTTCAACGGAAAAGAAGTCTGGAACTTCGGATGCGTTTATGAAATTGATTTCAAAATTGTCAAGTTCATGGATGTTTATTCTGTCTCGGTTGAGAAAAAAACGCTGAAAGTTGTAAATGTTCAAAACTATCTTCCGCTGAAACCCGAAGTGCGGATCTCCAACATCAATTATGATACGTTAAGTGTGGTAAGAGCGTTCAGCGCCACTAAAGCGGCAGACGACTTTAGAAAAATATATAAAAATATCTATTACTGGAAGCTGCGCGCAAAAATGGACGAATCTATTTTGAATTCGGTTGACAGTCTTAAAGAGAATAAAGCTGAGTTCCAGGAATGTTTTAATTCTGCCAACAAGATATTTACAATGTGGACACTACCATGTCTTGTGGAATCCGCACGGTTTATGAATAAGGATGTGTGGATAATTGAGGTGGTATACGGAGCAGGCGACTACGGCCATTATTTTTATACAGTAATTGATAAAGGCACTCATGAATTAATATTTGCTGACGGATGTTTGTGAGTGTTTTGCTGAAGCTCAAAAGTCAAGAAGATAGAGATGGAGTATAAACAGTAATCTGATTTGAAAACAAATGTGTGGTAGGATTGTAATACCGTTTGGAGCAAGATTAATGAAGAAATACATATACATAACTTTTTTGTTGGTAATGGCCGCTGAACTATATGGTCAGGACTATTATCCTGCGCATAGATCGAATCTATGGGTCTATAATTTATCGGGATCACCATCAAGCAGAAAGGTCTCTGTGATTTCAGATTCATTGCTTCCTAACGGCAAACATTATTCAGTAATGAATCCGGTGGATTTAATACATGGTCAATATGTAAGAACGGATTCCGAGTACGTATACTTCTTTTATCCCAATACGAATAAGGAAATACCTTTTTTTATGCTGAAAGGAAAAGTCGAGGATAGAAGAGAAGTATCGATGAGAGATTTTATGAATGTCACTATAACAAAAATCGACAGTACGATAATGTTTAATGAGAAAACTCATTTAATAAGTTATTTACTCGGAAGTATGACGATAACAGAGGTTACGTTATCAGACAAATTTGGCATAACTAGTGTTTCTTTTTACGATGATCCGCCGGCACCCTGGCCAAGTAATGTATACACTCTTGCGGGCTGTGTGATCGACGGAAAAACATTTGGCAATGTTACATCAGTCCTAGAGTCAGGCGAGATACCGGATAAAATTGAGCTATATCAGAATTATCCCAACCCGTTCAATCCTTCAACAACTATAATTTATTCGCTCCCCCATTCCGGGTTCGTTTCAATTAGAGTTTACGATCTCGTCGGGCGGGAAATTGCATTACTCGTTAACGAAAACAAATCAGCCGGAAATTATTCAGTGCATTTCGACGGAAGCAAGTTATCGAGCGGTGTTTATTATTATAGAATTCAAGCCGGAGAATTTTCAACTGTCAAAAAAATGTTATTGATGAAGTAATAGTATGAGATATAATTAAAATCGATTTATATGCATCAGAGAAGTTAAATAATAGGAACACGTCATGAAATATTATTTCACCTTGTTTATTACTCTCTTCGTGCTGGTGTTAAACACAAAAGCACAATGGCAGCAGATTCAAACGGTTCCACTATTTACCAATGGATATTGTATAGAAGCAATAGGTGATGATTTTGCTGTAATGAGTGCCTCTCAAAGTAAAATATCGATAACCCAGGATGCGGGTATAACCTGGACTCAAAAATCATTACCGAAAAATAACGCCATTGATATTTCATTGGTAAGTAAAACTATTTTTTATGTTGCTGCCGATGATGGGACATTTTATAAAACAACGGATGGTGGTGATAACTGGACTATAATTTACTCGAATCCTCAGAAAACGGGTTATGGAAATTATATTGAAATGTTCACTCCGACAGACGGCATTGCAATGGGCGATGGTGATATCAATACGAAGATCCCTCTTTTTATTAAAACAACGAATGGAATAAATTGGACTGAAACTTGTACTCAGTCCATTGGCGGCGCGGCTGCTGACGGGTGGAAAAGCCTGGACTTTGTTAATTCAAACATAGGTTACTACTCACCTAAAGCCGGGCCGATTCCTCGTAGACTCTGGAAAACAAATAACGGCGGTCTAAATTGGACAGAGACCAGCTTTGATGTTTATGCAGATGTGCTAAAATTTTATAACAAAGATTTCGGTATTCTCGCACACTTTCCAACAGTTTATAGGACGTTAGATGGCGCCAATACCTGGAAGGATTTTCCGTCTCCTGTCTCTGGTTTTACTCCCCCGGCCTTAGATATTGAATTTGTGCCCAACAATCCCAATAAGGTATGGATGAGCTATTATAACGGATTATTTTTCAGTAATGATTCTGGAAAAACTTGGTTGCAGCAAAGCATACCAAATACTACCAATACATTCTTTGATATTACATTCGCAAATGAAGAGATAGGCTGGTTGCTTTGTACTAACGGTAAATTATTTTATACGAACAACTGCGGAGGTTATTTTACAAGTGATGTACAAGAAAAAATCCTTCCCGAAGATTTTGAATTGTCACAGAATTATCCGAATCCGTTCAATCCCGTCACGACAATTTCTTATTCAATACCAAAACAGAGTAGTGTCAAGTTAAAGATATATGATCTATTGGGAAATGAAATTGCAGTTCTGATTAATGAAGAGAAATCTGCCGGTAATTACGATGTGAAGTTTAACGGCAGTTCATTACCAAGCGGTGTTTATTTTTACACTCTGCAAGCCGGAGATTTTTACCAGACAAGGAAATTAGTTTTACTTAAATAAATGAATATCACGTAATTACTCAGCGGTAGAGGAATGGTACCTGACTAAAGAAAAAAGGTTCAAATGAAATATTATCTATTAGCATTAATGATTATTGCATGCACATTTTCAACGGCGCAAAGCAGTTTCTCAGTTTATCTTAGAGGCAGTTTGAATTACACTCCCATGCGAGGTCTGGAACACGATTTAGTTGAATGGAAGATAACTGAGATTGACAGATTTAATTTCAGTCCTCATTTTGGAATAAAATATTCCATTAATGAAAAACATTGTTTATACCTGGACGCCGAATGGATAAGCGCAAAATTATCTTATGGACCGGAAGGCTTTCAGAATCATTACACATTTGCAGGTTATCCGGTAACATTTGGTTATGAGTATTTCATAGATACTAATTCCGGATTCAAGCCATATCTAGGAGCCGGTATTTCGTATCTGTTTTTTAATACGGAGAGAACGGAATGGTGGACCGGTTCAACAGAGAATTTAACGGATAAGGGCTTTGGTATGGAAGTTAAATTCGGTTCTGAATATAAATTAACCGGTAATTTCTTTATTACCGGTGAAATAATTTATCGCTATTTGAGCGATATGGAGCGGAACAATGATCGCAATCTGAATAAAGTGAATCTTTCCGGCTTAGCGTCTTCAATAGGAATATTGTTTAAAATGTAAATTAAGCGGTAGAGCCGATATGCGGCAAAACTAAAAAGGGTCTCTATGAAATATTATCTTATCATCATTACATTTGTTCTCACTTCCTTCTCGTCGGCTCAGAGCAATTTATCGGTTTACGTAAAAGGAGGATTGAATTATTCAGCAATGAGAAATACAGGATACGAATCACCAGGAAATTATAACTCTAATATCGATAGATTTTACTACAGTGTTAATCTTGGAATTAAATATGCTATAAATGAAAACAATCGATTATACTTAAACGGTGAGATAACACGCTCAAAATTATCTCATGATTACGGCGGATGGGGAAGCGACCATTATACATTTACATCTTATCCGGTAACTTTAGGTTATGAATACATTTTTCTTACCGGTTCTGAATTTAAGTTATATACAGGTGCAGGAATGTCATATATATTCCGTGAGAGTGAGGTACTGGTATTAGATGATATGCCCCTGTTTCGGCCATTTAGTGTCCGTGACAGCGGCTTTGGATTTGAAATGAAAATTGGCTCAGAATATAAATTAGATGGAAATCTATATTTACTCGGAGAGATAAATTACCGGTTACTAAATGATGTTGAGGCACTTAAGCTTATGTCTGGAGTAAAAGTAAATCTTTCCGGTGTAAGTTTGTCTGTGGGATTACTATTTAGAATATAACGTTTATAACCTGCCACATTCTTTTGCGGCTAAAATAAGTACGAAGATTATAAAAAAATCCCGGCTAGACCGGGATTTTAATTCTATAAATGCTGAAACAAGTTCAGCATGACAGAAGTGAAGCCGTCAATTATTACTTGTCGCAACTTCTGTTACTTCAACTTTCTCTTTATAATTCTTCGGTTTCTTAGATGAACCGTTAGAACCGTTGCCATTGGATCCGTTGCCGTTAGAGCCATTACCATTAGAACCGTTCGAACCATTTCCATTTGAACCGTTTTCCTTCTCCACTATTTCAATAGGAATACTAACTTCCGGTTTTGCCTCTCCGTTATGAGCTTCTCGGTAAACGAAAATCTCACCTTTGTAATTCTTCATAACAACTCTGTCTTCATCGCGGTGTAGAACGTATTGCGGAAGAATCGGTATCTTACCGCCGCCGCCGGGTGCGTCAATAACAAAATGAGGAATTGCAAGACCGCTTGTATATCCGCGCAGTTTCTGCATGATCTCAAGACCTTTATCAAGCGATGTGCGGAAGTGATTAGCGCCTCGTGTTTCATCTGCCATATACAAGTAATAAGGTCTCACTCTAATCTTAAGAAGTTTGGTAAATAATTCTCTCATCACTTCGGCATCGTCATTCACACCTTTCATCAGAACAGCTTGATTGCTTACCGGAATTCCCGCATTAGCGAGCATCTCACAAGCTTTTGTGCTCTCTGGTGTAATTTCCCACGGATGATTAAAATGTGTATTAACATAGACCGGGTGATACTTCTTTATCATATCAACAAGCTTTGGTGTTATTCGCTGCGGAAGAACGCACGGCATCTTCGAACCGATGCGGATGATCTCTAAATGAGGAATTTGACGCAGCCGTTTTAAAATCTTTTCCAGCATAACATCTGTAAGCATCAGCGGATCGCCGCCGGACATAATTACATCTCTAATCTCTGTATGCTTTTCCAAGTATTTGAAAGCGGATTCAAGTTCCTTCATCGAAATTTTATCTGAGTTACCGACTTTTCTTTTTCTTGTACAGAAGCGGCAGTACATTCCGCATTGACTCGTTGTAAGAAATAAAGCTCTGTCCGGATACCGGTGAGTAATATTGGGAACGGGACTCATTCGATCTTCCTGAAGAGGATCTTCAAAACCGTCCATATCATCCAGCTCTGCTTTATCCGGAACACATTGTTTCCAGATCGGATCGCCGGGTTCACGGATTAATGAAAGGTAGTAAGGATTTATTCTTGCCTGGAAAAATTCATCCAAGCCCTCTGCTACTGTCCGGTCAATTCCAAACTTCTCCACAAGTTGATCAACAGAGTGAACGCTATCTCTAACCATTTGCTGCCAGAGTTCCATGATAGTTGCCCTTTATAGTTTGCCGTTTATGTTTTAATGTACTTGCCAAAGACAATCAAGTTGTCGTTGACAGCGTAAAAATCTTTTATTTGGGAGACTATCGAGTATTTATTCCTCATATAAAAATTTCTTGTAGCGTTGTAGCTATCCTTAGAAGATGTTTCGGCAAGTATCCATCTTCCGTTGCTTTCTTTCACAAAATTTTCAGAATGATCCAGAAGTTGTTTGCCGATTCCTTTGTTTTGAGTAGAACCGTCAACAACAATCCAAAATAGATCAAACACGCCGTCGGTCAGCGCTCTTTTACCAACACAATGGTAACCATCAATTTTATTTTCATTTTCCGAAACGAATACATTGTAATATTCATGATTCGGATTAGCGATCGCTTCGTCAATTAATTCAATTGCAACTTTTTTTTCGTCTTCAGTAAAATTATGTGTAGTCTCAATGATAGAGACAAGTTTCGCTCTATCACTAGCTTGCAGCTTGCGTATCATATGTCATTCTCTTTAATGCGAAAGTTGAAATTTTAAAAAGCAATTCATCATAGCCAATACCCGCGGTTGCAGCAGAACGGACAAAACCGGTATCGGGAGAAATATCCGGATTAGGATTCACTTCAATAACATAAGGAACATTTCTCTGATTCAAGCGGATGTCAACGCGCGCATAGTCCCGGCATTCCAGAGCTTCGAATGCTTCCATTGCCATCTTCTCAATTTTTTGTTTCAGGTTGTCATCAAGAGGTGCGGGACATCTTGGAATTGTATTTTTGAAATAGACACTTTCCGGCGACCATTTTGCTTCATACGTAACAATTTTAGGAAACTCATCCGGTAGTCCGTCAAAACGAATTTCCGAAATTGGTAGAATCTGGTTCCCTAGTATTGCAACGTTTAATTCGCGTCCGTCAATGTATTCTTCAATTAAAACTTCTTGATTGAACGAACCGAATAGGTATTCTAATCTTTCTTTCAACGAATCGAATTTATTTACGACCGATAATTCCGAAATACCGATACTTGCGTCTTCTCGGGCTAGTTTTAGGATTACAGGAAATTTCAATAAGAAATTATTTTTTTCCGGATACTGGTTCACGTTCACAATCATATGTTTTGGAGTTCTTACACCATGCGACTGCAGTATTTGTTTCGTCCTGGATTTGATTAGGCAGTTGCCAAGACTAACAGGACCATTCCCGGTATAAGGAATTTCCATCAGATCAAAAAGACCGGCAACGTAACTTTCTAAGTTTGAATTCCCCTCAACCGATTCTACAAAATTAAAAATCAAATCCGGTGAGTAATGGAGAATTTTCTTCATTGCCAATTTTATATCGCTGTTCACCGCGAGGGTTTCAACACTCATATATTTTTTGGAAAGCGATTTCTTAATCATTGTGATCTGTTTTAAAAATTCACGTTCGGATAAATCAACGTTCTCTTTACTATCGGAAACATTTTTCCCAATGTAATTATCGTAAAAACGGGTCGGTTCATTATAACAGATCAACACTTTCTGTTCTAGGTTCATAATAAATTATATCTCTTAGCCGCAGTTAATAAAACTTTGTTAATCATCTCTTCATAAGAGAGCCCGTGTACGCGTGCCGCCTTTGGAAAACATGAATTGTCTTTCGGATCGGGAAGTATTCCCGGTAGAGGATTAACTTCAATTATGTTCGGTTCGCCATCGGCATCGAGTCGAACATCAACACGGCTCCAGTCTTTGCAGCGCAGCACTTTGTAAGTTCTAAGAGCTATGTCTTCTATCTTTTTATATAGTGTCTTGTCAATATCGGCAGGACAGCTAAAAATGTTCAAAGGATTTTCCCGTGTGTCTGCAATCCACTTGGCTTCATAAGAATAGATCGGTGCTAATTCCTTTGGAAGTTCATGCAAATTTATTTCAACAATAGGTAAAACTTCTGTTTCGGAATCATTTCCAATCAATGCTACTGTAAATTCTCTTCCGGGTAAGTATTCTTCAACAAGGAAGGGTTGATTATAAATTTCAAGATTCGTTGAAAGTCTCTCGGTGAGTTCACTAATATTTTTAACAAGAGAAGAATTAAAAATCCCTTTACTTGATCCTTCGGCTACAGGTTTGATCATAACCGGGAATTTCAAACTGAAATTTGCGAGATCTTCTAGAGTTTCGATCAATAAAAATTTTGCCGTATGAATATTATGATATGACAGAACTTCTTTTGCCCGCGCTTTATCAAGACAAGTTGTAAGTGTCAATGGATCGGAACCGGTATAAGGAATTTGCAGCATGTCGAGCATTGCAGGTATCTGTGCTTCCCGACTTATACCGTTTGCACATTCAGCTACATTGAAGACAATATCCGGTTTTACTTTTTTAAAATTTTCAAATGCATTTTCATTCGCTTCGATCATCGTTACGTCGTGAAAAAGTTCTAATGCGTCTCTTAGTGCGTTCACTGTCTCGATTGTATCCCACTCTGCGTAAGTATCATTGAATGTTTCTGCTGATTTTTCATGAAGAGAGAGAGGTATTGTGTCGGAAAAATTATTTTCTTCCGGTTTGACATTATATGTGAGAGCAACTTTTAACTTTTTATTTGGTAGATAAGAACTAATAATGCTTCCTTCCAAAATTTTCTAATAGAAATATAACCAATTAATTTTTTTTTGCAACAAATTGTAAAAAATATTTTTCGGAAAAAAAATTTTTGGCACGATGAGTGAGGAGAAAAAATTTCCGGAACTGCTCAAGCGATCTGAGCAAGATGAATGTGCTGGGAATAATTTTCTTGAAGAGTTCTTTTGATAAGTGAATTGTCCTGGTGAGTTAGCAGCGGATCACCATCGATGATTAAAAAAGCCGCAGCGCGTGCGTCAAATAAAATTTTGGAGTCTTCAATTATGTTGGCATATTTTAATTCCGGCAAACCGCTCTGCTGAGTTCCAAAAATATTTCCTGGTCCGCGGAGTTTCATATCAATTTCGGAAAGATCGAACCCGCTTGTGTATTTTACCATAGAGTTAAGGCGGATGACTGTTTTGTTCTTTTCAATTTGCTCGGGAGAAAGAAAATCGAAATTGAAATTGAATTGATTTGATTTGACTGCAAGTTCATCCTTAGTGACGAGAATACAGTATGCCTGCTTCTCGCTTCTTCCGACTCTTCCGCGCAATTGATGGAGTTGTGATAAACCAAATCGGAACGCATCGTTAATTACAATAATGTTTGCATCCGGTATATCAATTCCGACCTCAATTACCGTGGTCGAAACGAGCACGTCATATTTCCGATCGGCAAAGTCGAACATTATTTTTTCTTTCTCTTTCCAATTCATTCTGCCGTGTATCAAGCATAAGCGTAAATCCTTCAATTGATCTCGGCTTAATTCCTCAAAATATTTTTGCGCCGCTTTGAGTTCTATCTTCTCGGATTCTTCCACAAGCGGATAAACTAAAAATGTTTGGTAGCCATCCTTCGCTTTAGTTCTTATGAAGTTGTAAATATCCGGCAGCTTCCTCTCTCCACGCAAAATTGTTTTTATCGGTTTTCTATTTTGTGGCATCTGATCTATAACCGAAACATCGAGATCGCCGTAGAGTGTCATTGTCAATGTTCTAGGAATTGGAGTGGCAGTCATTATGAGAACATCCGCTTGCAAACCTTTCTGAACAAGAGTTGATCTCTGCATAACCCCAAAGCGGTGCTGTTCATCAATCACCACTAAACCAAGTTTGTTGAACTCAACATTCTCCTCGATCAGTGCATGAGTGCCGATGATAATATTTGTTTCTCCTTCACGGATTTTTTTTAATGTGTCGTCCCTCACAGATATTTTTTGTCCGCCAATCACTTCGTCTACTTTTAAACCGAGCGGCTGAACAAATTCGGAAATTCTTTTGAAGTGTTGATCAGCTAAAATTTCTGTCGGTGCCATCAGTACAGCTTGAAAATTATTTTCAACAATTATCAGCATACTGATCAAAGCAACTATTGTCTTCCCGCTTCCAACATCACCCTGAAGCAAACGGTTCATCGGTTCATCGCTCTCGAGGTCTTTTCTTATTTCGGTTAAAACTTTTAATTGAGATTCGGTCAACTCAAACGGTAGCGATTTCAAAAACTGCTTGAGCGGTGCCTTTTTTGTTTTAAAAGAAAAACCTTTTTTCTTCTCTTTGATAAAATGCTTTCTCATCGCCACAAGGCATTCAAAATAGAATAACTCCTCGTACTTAAGGCGATGTTTCGCTTCATCAAGCAAAGGATAATCTTTCGGCGAATGCATATTCTGTACCGTCGGAATAATTCCAAGAAGCTTATTTTCTTTAATAATAAAATCGGGAAGCGATTCGGCAAGTTGAGTTGAATATGTTTCAACAGCTTGATTGATGATTCGGCGTAAACTAAGATCGCCGAGATTAGTTTCGCGTAATTCTTTTTGAACGCGGTAAAACGGTATAATCTTACCAGTGTTTAAAAAGTCTTTTGATTCTTTTTCAGCAAAACGGTCAAAGTCCGGATGCACAAATTGAAGATGACCATACTTAGTTAAAACCGGTTTTGCCGAAATTGCGAAATGATCGCCTGTGTTGAAAACATCTTTAAAATATTTAGCTCCTTGGAACCAGACACAATCAAAAAATCCCGATGCGTCTTTCATTCTTACTTTAAAGACTTGCTTTCTATTATAGTAATGAACTTCAGTATCAAGCACCTCACCTATTATTGTAACTTCACCCTCATAACCATTCACAACATACTGAACAACTTTGATGCAATTTAAAATTGTCGAACGGTCTAAATAACGGGAAGGAAAGTAAAAGAGAAGATCTTTAATTGAGTGAATACCGATCTTAGAAAAGGATTCCGCCCGTTTTGGTCCTACGGATTTTAAATATTGGACGGACTGATTTAAGGGATCAACCATAGGATTAAATATTATTATATATTAAATATAATCAAATGGGATTTTAAAAAGCATTATTACCTCTGTGTAACTTATAAACCACATTTATATGCAGTCTACTATTTATTGTATTTCCATTGAGTCTTGAGGGAAGTATATTCTTCATAACTTAATCACACTATAAAAGATAGGGATTCATTAAATATAATATTGGAGTAAAGATGAGAATCAAGAAAATAGTTTTAGGATCCTTACTTGTATTTGCGTGTACTTATTGTACTGAACAAATTGTAAATCCAATCGAATCACCATTTCAGTATCCGGAAAAATTATCTTTGTATGAATCTTCATATGATTATAACACTGCGAGGCAACGAAGGATCGAATTAATTAATAGTATTCCTAATGACGCAATAGTCGTGATTACAACAAACGGCTTATACTTGCGTAACGGTGATGTAGATTACGAGTTTAGAGCCGCTTCAAATTTTTATTATCTGACCGGTTTTGAAGAACCTAACTCTATTGCTGTTCTTAGAAAAAATGCTTCAGCAGTTGAATTAATTATGTTCGTTGAAAAAGAAAGATTCGGCACTAATTTAAATTGGTTAGGTCAAGTAAGCGGAATTAATGGTGCTAAAGAAAAATACGGTGCGGATTCAGCATATGCCTATGAAGACTTTCAAAAACTGATCCGTTTTTATTTGAATACGGGAAAGTACAAATCGGTCTATGCTAATTTTGCTGTGAACGCAGAAGTCTCAGATTCTTTTTACAAATGCGGGGCTGTAATTCCACAAGTTTTTTTTATTGATGCGGTCGTTAATCAATTGAGAGTTATTAAAAGCGCAAATGAAATTAACGCGATTCGTAAATCGGTGAATGTATCGCATCAAGCATTTTTCGAAGCAGTCAAAATGATAAAACCGGGAAAGTACGAGTATGAAGTTGAAGCGGTAATGGATTTAATTTCTAAACTGAATGGATGTAAAAGATTAGCATTTCCGGCAATTATTGCTTCCGGTAAAAATGTAAACACAATACATTATGATTTGAACAATACTCAAATGCAATCGGGCGATTTGGTAATGATCGATTTCGGTGCTGAATACTCTTACTATGCATCGGATGTTACTAGAACTTTTCCTGTTAACGGGAAATTTTCATCTGAACAAAACACTGTTTACAATATTGTACTTGAAGCATATAAAGCTGTCATTCAAGCAGCAAAACCTGGGGTAAGTTATAATTATCTTTACTCTCTCAGCCGAGATATAATTTTAAGTAAAATGCTTGAGAAAGGAATAATTACGGGGAATAAACAAGATATTATTAATACCGGTAGATATAGAAATTATATTCCTGCCGGTTTGGGTCATTGCGTCGGTTTAGATGTTCACGATCCTAGCCCAGCTGATTATATTTTAAAAGAAAACATGATTTATGCTTTCGAACCTCATATCTATTTATATGAAGGTGATAATACAGTTAAACAAAATTATTGGAAAGCGAGCGCCAGAATTGAAGATACGGTCTTAATAACGGCAAACGGATGTGAGGTTTTAGGTAATAAATTTCCCGTTGAAATTGGTGATATCGAAAAACTTATGAAATAGAATTTAGGGTTACATTTTAAATTTTGATAGGCTATTTATTCGTCTTCGGCTTTCATATCGCGGGTCATTAATTCGTAAGTGGCTTTGGTCGGATCTTTCTCTTCGAACAATATTTTATAAACTGCTTTAGCAATAGGAGTTTCAATTTTGTGTTTGAGAGAAAGCTGATGAACCGAACGGCAAGTTTCAACACCTTCGGCAATCATCTGCATTTTTTTTAGAATATCTTTTAGTTTTTTTCCTCTGCCAAGTTGTTCGCCGACATATCGATTACGGCTATGCTTGCTCATACACGTAACAATTAAATCTCCCATGCCGGATAAACCGGAAAAAGTTTCAGGCTTAGCGCCAAGCGCTATCCCCAGACGAGAAATTTCTGCAATGCCGCGCGTCATTATTGCTGCTTTTGTATTATCTCCGAACTTTGCACCGTCAATTATGCCCGCACCGATTGCAATAACATTTTTTAATGCGCCGCCATATTCAACTCCAAGAATATCTGTTGTAGAATAAACACGGAAATATGAAGTGATAAATGCAGATTGAATTTGTTTCGCTGTAAACGGATCGCGCGAGGCGGCAACTACTGCAGTCGGAATATTTTTAGCAACTTCTTCGGCATGACTTGGTCCCGATAGTACCCCAATGTTTGTGATTGGTATATCTTTTAATTCATCCTTAATTATTTGGGAGACAGTCAATAATGTATCTTTCTCAATTCCTTTTGCAACACTTACAAATATTGTATCGTGGAAATCATAACGCTTCATTTCTTTTAATACACTACGGATGAATTGTGTAGGTACAGCAAGAACAATCATATGCTTGTCCTGGCAGCTCTCGGAAAGCGAATGTGTGATATAAATTTCTTTTGGGATTTTAATTCCGGGAAGGAGGATTTTATTTTCGCGGGAACGATTAAGAACTTTGGCGTAATTACGTTTGTATTCCCAAAGCGTTACTTCATGCCCGTTAAAATGTAGAAGGATGGCTAAGGTTGTTCCCCAGCCGCCTGCGCCGAGAACGGAAATCTTCATTTAAACCGATTTCTTTTTTACAAATGATAATTTGCTTTCACTGCCTTTGATTAAACGGTCTATATTTTTACGGTGTGTGTAAATCACTAATAATGCAAGGACGATTGTGAACGGAAGTATAGTATGGTAGCCCTGAATGTCGATACCAAATAAATTTTCTCTGATTACAAGAATTAAAGGAACAGCAACTGCTGCTGCGATTGAGCCGAGTGAAATATAACGGGAGAGAGTAACAACAAGGAAGAAAATACCTAGAGCAAGTGCCATATCAACTGTAACAATTATTATCAAAACACCAAGTCCGGTTGCAATTCCTTTGCCTCCGCGGAATCCGGCGAAGATAGTCCATATGTGACCAATTACTGCGGTAACACCGCAAATTATTTGAACGAGAGTGAAGTCATCAAATGGTGTGATATTTTTAAATGGGAAACTGTCTAGATATAAACGGGCAACAATAATAACGGCAAGAGCTCCTTTCAAAGCATCAAGCAAAATTACAAGAATACCGTATTTCCAGCCAAGAACTCTAAAAACATTTGAGCCGCCGGCATTGCCGCTGCCGTGTTCTCTTATATCTATTCCACGTACGAGTTTGCTAACAATGATACTTGTGGGAATTGAACCCGCCAAATAAGAAAGAATAACAACAAATATGAGGTTTAACATCTAAAATCCATCCAAAATGTGGTCAAACTTAGAGAAAAAGTATTTTATATACAAGGAAGAATCTTCTTCAGCTATGTTCGGAAATTAACTGGAAAAGTTTAATATCATCATGATTTGTAATCTTGAAATTGAAAGATGAACCTTCTACTAGTTTTATTTTATATCCCAACCTATGAACCAACATCGATTCATCTGTGCCAAGAAATTTATCATCACTTGCTTTCATGAACGCTTCAGATAAGATTTTGCATGAGAAAATTTGCGGAGTTTGTGCGTAATAAAATTCTTTTCTATCAACAAATGAAAGGACGAAATGGTTCCCTTTAATCAAAGTGTCTTTAGCTTTGGTTGCTACAACCGCGCTACCGAACTTTTTAGCCGTTTCAATCGCATTAATCAAAACATTTTTGGGAAGAAGCGGGCGAACAGCATCGTGAACAATAATTAAATCTTCATCGGAAGCATTAAGTGATTTAAGGGCGTTGAAAACTGAATTTTGTCTTTCTTCGCCCCCTTCAACAATTTTTGAAAGTTTGGTAAATGAATATTGTTCTTTTATATCATTGAGTAATTTGAAATAATCTTTTTGCGCTGAAATAACAATCTCATCAATCATTTCACAATTCTGAAAAACATCGAGCGTGTATGCAATTAATTCTTTACCGTTAAACCGGGTATATTGTTTTGGTAAAACTGTTTCTGCCCGTTTCCCGGTACCGCCCGATGGTATGATAGTAAAAATCTTCACGTCATTATCCAAAAATCACATAACAAAATCTTAAATGATCAACATTGCATCGCCATAACTCAAGAAGCGATAATCATCTTTTAATGCTTTCTTATATGCTTTCATAATAAAATCGAAACCTGCAAAAGCTCCTGCCAACATCATTAATGTTGATTCCGGCTGGTGAAAATTGGTTATCAATTTTTTAGTTACACGGAATTCGTAAGGCGGAAAGATGAATTTATCTGTCCATCCGGAATTTGGCTTTGCAAATCCGTCTGCAGTTACACTGCTTTCAAGAGCACGGCAAGTGCTGGTGCCAACAACAAAAATATTTTTTTTCTCTTCAAGAGCTTTATTAATTACTTTGGCAGTCTCTTCATGAATTTCAAAATATTCTGAATCCATTCTGTGCTTTGTTAAATCCTCAACTTCAACAGGACGAAAAGTACCAAGACCGATATGAAGAATGACTGGAACAAATTTTACACCGAGTTTTTCTGCTTTCTTCACCAATGATGGCGTAAAATGTAAACCCGCAGTAGGAGCCGCAACGGAACCGTCAACTTCTGCAAAGATTGTCTGGTAATTTTCTTTATCGGATGGAACAGCGTCTCTTTTGATATAAGGGGGAAGAGGAGTGTGCCCGATTTTTTCGATCGCCTTGAAAATATCTCCGGCATCTTCGTTGAAACGAACTGTTCTGCCTCGTGATGTTGTGTTATCAATTACTTCACACCAAAGTTTATCATTAAAATAAATTCTGTTGCCTATTCTAACTTTTCTTGCAGGATCAACAATTACATCCCAGATATTTTCTTCCTTGTTAAGTTCACGAAGGACAAAGACTTCGATTTTTGCGTTGGTTCTTTCTTTCTTGCCGAACAAGCGTGCCTGCATAACCTTAGTTTGATTAACAACAACTACATCGCCTTTCTGCATGTAGTCTACAACATCAGAAAATTTATGCTGCTCAATCTCGCCGGTTGCGCGGTTCAACACCATCAGTTTTGCTTTATCACGCGGTGAGACCGGATTTTTAGCAATAGATGTTTTAGGTAAATTATATTGGAACTCTGATAACTTCATTTATTCTCCTCTTTTTTAATTCCGAACGGAGCGAAGAATCTCTTTCAATGAAGAGATTCTTCAAACTCCGCTCAATAGAATTATATTACTTCTTCTTTGAAACTTTCTTATTTGTTTTCTTTACCACTTTTTTAACAGCTTTTTTTGCTGCCGGTTTAACTGATTGCATTTCCTTAACTACAGCATGAGCAGCAGCAAGGCGCGCAATCGGAACTCTGAACGGTGAACAGCTTACATAATTCAATCCTATCTTATGACAGAATTCAACAGATTTTGGTTCGCCGCCATGTTCTCCGCATATACCTATTTTAAGATCAGGTCTTGTAGAACGTCCGCCTTCAACTGCCATCTTCATTAACTTGCCGATCGCTTCTTGGTCAATTGTCTGGAACGGATCAACTGGAAGAATTTTCTTATCAAGATATTCCGGTAAGAACCCGCCGATATCGTCGCGAGAAAATCCAAAACCCATTTGTGTTAAATCGTTTGTTCCGAATGAGAAAAATTGTGCAACTTCTGCAATTTTGTCTGCAGTCAAACATGCACGCGGAATTTCAATCATTGTTCCGGTTAAATGAACAATCTTCTTCAAACCGAATTTTGCACAAACTTCATCATGAACTCTATTTATGATTACATATTGATGTTTGATTTCATTAACATGACATGTAACAGGAATCATAATTTCCGGGTAAGGTTTTTTCCCTTCTGCTAATAATTCTGCTGTTGCTTCGAATATTGCACGAACCTGCATTTCAGTAATTTCCGGAAATGTAATTCCAAGACGAACACCGCGATGTCCCATCATTGGATTATTTTCATGCAATGCATCTGCGCGTTTATTTAACTCATCGAGGGAAATCCCCAAACTTGAAGCGAGTTTTTCTCTTTCATCTTGTCTTGTTGGCACAAATTCGTGAAGCGGTGGATCAAGTGTTCTGAATGTTACCGGATAACCGTCCATTGCTTCAAGAGTACCTTTCACATCATGCTTAACAAATGGGAAGAGTTCATTTAATGCGCTTCTTCTTTCGGCTTCCGTATTAGAGTGAATCATCTTACGCAATTTGAATAATGGTTCTTCAGAGTTTATTCCGTAGAACATATGTTCGGTTCTGAACAAACCAATTCCTTCGGCACCAAATGCACGCGCACGTGCGGCATCTTCAGGTGTATCTGCATTTGTTCTCACTTTTAATTTTCTTACCGCGTCGCAAATCTTCATAAATGCCTGGAAGTCTGGATTTTCTTCAGCAGCTTTGATCATAGGCATTTCACCAAGATATACAGTTCCCTTAGAACCATTTAGAGTGAGATATTCACCTTCTCGAACTGTTACATCACCAACGGTAAAATATTTTTCTTGATAATTTATTTTTACAGAACCTGCACCAACGATACAGCATTTACCCCATCCGCGTGCTACAAGAGCTGCGTGTGAAGTCATTCCGCCGCGACCGGTTAAGATTGCTTGTGCCGCGCGCATTCCTTCGATGTCTTCAGGATTTGTTTCTTCTCTAACCAAAATGACTTTCTTACCTTCCTTAGCCCATGCAACGGCATCAACAGAAGAAAATACAACTTGACCAGATGCGGCACCAGGGCCTGCCGGTAATCCTTTTACAATAACTGCTGAAGTAAGTTCTGCTTTTGGATCTATGATAGGATGAAGAAGTTCATCAAGCTGAGAAGGTTGAACACGCATTACAGCTTCTTCTTTAGTAATTAATTTTTCTTTATACATATCAACAGCCATCTTAACAGCAGCAGGTCCGTTTCTTTTTCCAACACGGCACTGAAGCATATAGAGCCGACCTTCTTGAATTGTGAATTCAATATCAAGCATATCGTGATAATGTTTTTCGAGAGAGCGCTGAATTGCATGTAATTGTTTATAAGCCGGAACCATTCCAGTTTCTAGTGATGGAAGATGAGCAGTATGCTCGCTCTTTCCAATTTCATTAATTGGATTTGGAGTTCTTATGCCAGCAACTACATCTTCACCTTGTGCATTTGGAAGCCATTCGCCGTAAAAATAATTTTCTCCGGTTGCAGGATTGCGTGTAAATGCAACCCCGGTTGCAGATGTATCACCCATATTTCCAAATACCATCGATTGAACATTTACAGCAGTGCCCCATTCATCTGCAATGCCTTCAATTCTTCTGTAAGAGATTGCACGTTTACCCATCCAGCTTTGAAATACAGCAGAAACAGCACCCCAAAGTTGATCCATCGGATTTTCTGGGAAAGGTTTACCAAGAACTTCCTGAACTTTTGCTTTATAGATTTCAATAAGTTCCTTCAAATCATCTGCACTCAAATCAGTATCGCTCTGAGCACCGCGTGCTTCTTTCATATTATGAAGTTCTTTCTCTAATTGCTGGCGAACACCTTTACCTTCTTCCGGTTCAATACCAGCAGCTTTTTCCATTACAACATCAGAATACATTTGAATCAAGCGGCGGTGTGAATCGTAAACAAAGCGCGGGTTTCCGGTCTTTGCAATTAATGCTTCGCGTGTTTGATTGTTCAAACCAACATTCAGAATTGTCTCCATCATGCCTGGCATTGAAGCGCGCGCGCCGGAACGAACTGAGACAAGAAGCGGATTTACTTTATCTCCAAACTTTGCACCCATCTCTTTTTCTGTTTTTGCAAGAGCATCTTTAACTTGTTTCTCAAGTTCTTTTGGGTACTTTCTGTTGTTTTTGTAATAAGCCGTACATACTTCGGTTGTAATTGTAAAACCGGCAGGAACCGGTAATCCAATATTGACCATCTCGGCAAGGTTTGCACCTTTACCGCCGAGCAGTTCTTTCATAGTTGCTTTACCTTCCGCACGTTTGCCGCCGAAATAGTACACATACTTTTGTGTTGCCTTAGCCATTTAACATATCCTCCGATAAATGTTTCTCATTATTTTTTTGTGAGTTAAGTGATTTCGTAATTAATTCGTCAAATTTACTTTGTTCATCAAGTTTGAATTCAATCTTCAAGTAGAAAATATCAATGTCGTCAAGCTCTTTAGAATACTTGATGAATTTTACCGCATCCTTTTGTGTAGTAAGTACCGAATAAGAATTTGAATCGTAAAATTTCTTTCTGATGTCATTTACTTCTTTGAGAGAATAATTTTTATGATCATCAAATATCATTTTATTCGTAATATCAATTTTATTTTTCTCCAGTGCATTCAAAAAAGAATATGGGCGGGCAATTCCGCATACCACTAAACTTTTTTGACCTTGAAACTCGTTCATGTTAAAAAAATGATGACTTTTCACGTCGTAAAAACCAATCGATTCATAATAACCGGTAAATACTTCTTTTCCTTTAAAATATCTTTCCAATTTTTCCGGAATTTTTTTTATCTCTGAAAATTTTCTATTGATTATAATAATATCAGAACGATTCAACGATTCAAACGGTTCCCGCATTGAACCAAGAGGAAGCAGATGTTGTTCAATCTGTCCTTCTTTATCCAAAAATCTCTGATCAATTATTACAACATCAATGTTTCTGTAAATCCATCTATGCTGAAATGCATCGTCGAGGATGATAGTATCAACATTAGAATCTTTTATGAACTGTTTAGCACCGTCTACGCGGTGCTCGGCAACCGCTGCGGGCACTTTTAATTCTTCCGACATGAAATACATTTCATCGCCGCATTCATCAACAGATGTATAGATTTTTTCGCCGTCACTCACATAAACGTAACCGATAGAGTTTCTACCATACCCGCGGCTTAAAAGTCCAACTTTTCTATTTTTACCTTTAAGCGTTTTCGCAATCATCATTGTTGCGGGAGTTTTTCCCGAGCCACCGACGGTTAAATTTCCAACTGAAATTATTTTTGCATCAACCTTTGATGCGGAAAAAATATTTTTATCAAAGAACAAGTTTCGAATTTTTGTTATTAACGAATAGACGACAACCAATGGTGATAATATTATTCTTAAAAAATCTAGCACAGACTTAGAGCATCCTTATGTAATTTATTTAATAACTCTTCGCACTCAATTATTTTTTGATTTGTTTCTTCGTGACTCAAATTCTGATCTATATAAATCGGTTCGGAATAAACAACAACAACTTTGCTGAACGGTTTTGGCACTTCAAAACGGTCCCAGCTTTTTAATACAAACTTTTTCTTTATTCCTATTCCAACCAAAAACAACGGCACGTTCGATTTCTTTGCAGTGATTACAGCGCCGGCTTTCATATTATAAATTGGTCCGCGTGGTCCGTCTGGTGTAATTGCCAACGAGTATCCTTCTCTAATAAGCAAAATCATAACGGTCAACGCATCACTTCCGCCGGTTGAACTTGAACCGCGTACAACGTGATAATTCCACTTTTCGAGTATGCTTGCAAGAACATCACCGTCTTTACTCTGACTAACAAGTGCAGAAGCATTATCGTTCCGGTGAATAAACCACCCGATCATCATTGAACCGTGCCAGAATGCAGTTACAAAATTTTTCTTTTCTTGCTGCAATCTTGATAACGATTCTCCATTAACGGTTGTTATTCTGAGAGATCTTAGCAAAAGCCGGATGGCGGCGCTTGCAAACCGGATTCCAATATATCGAAGAACATTTCGTTGAAAATTACTTAGCTTCATTAAGGCGCATATTAATTAATTCGGCAGTTTTACGGGAAGCTCCCGTTCCGCCAAGTTTTGCTTTTATTAAACCGAGTTTCTGTTTTATTGCGTTGTACTTTTCGTTGCTATTCAGAATTGCTGCACTTTTTACATAAATATTTTCTGCGTTTACATCATATTGAATCAATTCATCAATTACATTTTCTTCAAGAATAATATTTGCCATAGCAATATTTTTTATTTGAACAAGAATTCGTCCTAGTCCGTAGGTAAAATAATTTGTAGAGTAAACAACTATAAAAGGAAGTTCAAACAGACCGGCTTCAAGCGTTGATGTGCCAGATTTAATAATTCCAAAATGTGAATGCTTAAGAAGATCGTATGTAAATCCTTTCACTAATTTGAAATCCTTAACCTGTGTTAGTCCGGTAAAGAAATTCTCGTCAATATTTTCCGAGCATGCAACAACCGTTTGTAAATTAAATTCTTTAGATAGTTTTTCCGCGGCCGCAATACACTCCGGAAATATTTTTCCAATTTCATGCTTACGGCTTCCGGGCAAAAGGAGTAATATTTCTTTATCTTTATTTAAACCAAGCTTGGTATAAAGTTCCGTTTTTGTGAGATAAGGATAATTCTCAACATGTTCTATAAGCGGATGCCCGACATATGCTACGTCTACATTATAGCTCCGGTACATTTTTTCTTCAAATGGAAATACTACAATCATTTTGTTCACTACTTCTCTAATCTTATCAATTCTGCCTTTTCCCCATGCCCAGACTTGTGGAGATATATAATAGATAACTTGTTTTCCGAGTTCATGTAATTTCTTTGCGAGGTTTAAATTGAAACCCGGATAATCAATCAACACAACTGTATCAATCTTTTCATCGGAAATTTTTTGAAGAAGTTCCTTTCTGACTTTGCTGATGAATGGAAGATGTTTCAGTACTTCAATGAATCCAAGAAAAGCCATCTGTTTTATATGAAATTGAGCTTTCATTCCGGCAGCAATCATTTTATCACCGCCGATACCAAAAATTTCTATAGAACTATCGAGCCGCTTTAATTCGGTTATTAAACTTGCGCCGTGAAGATCACCAGATGCCTCGCCTGCAACTATCATTAATTTTTTACTCAATTCAGACTCAAGACGTAACGAATTATTATTATCAAAACAATTAAAGAGAATGCCTGCAATGTTCTTCTTTCAGAGCGAAGACCTTTCTGTAATTGATATTCCGGTTGTTCCAAACCCGGATTTTTATACTTTTTGAACGACGGAATTAATTTTGGAATTACCGCACAATAATCTTTATAGCTCTTACCGTACTTTGTTTGTAAAAAACTTTCTTCTTCTTTAATAATTACAGTGTACTGCCAAAAGAAAAACAAGAGAGCAAAAATTTGCAAATATGGAAAGAGTGCCATAGACATTATTCCAATTCCAAGGTACATCAGCATATTGCCGAGGTAAAGCGGATTGCGCAGATATGCAAAGGCGCCGGAAACAACAAGAAAAGTTCCGCCGACTCCATTAGTTGTACGTGTCTCACTGCCGGCGTAACTAACGCCCCACAAACGGAAAAACTCGCCGAGTAGCGCTATAGAAAAACCAATGACGATACTTGTAATATCGGCTTTTTGAAAAACCACCATCAGAATCAAAAATGGAATTGGCGTGTAGCTTCGGTATTTAAATATTTTCAGTGCAATTTTTTTCATAGTATTTAGTAATTAGTATCTAGTATTTAGACCATAGTAGTTAGTCTAACGACTAATCACTATTTACCTAATACTAAATGTTGTTATCCTTGAATAAAAACTTCTCTTCGTTTTAGTTCTGCTTGATGTCTTTTCTTAAGTCGTTTTTTCGCTTTTAGTTCATCAATTTTTTTGATAACATCATCGAAAGTTGAATACGGGAAGAATGTAATTCTATTTATCTCACAATGTCGCAGTAATGAATGCTTCGCGAAAATGAAATCGCAAAATTGTGCCGGGCAAATATCTGTAATGCCATCTCCGATATAGAAAGTGTAATCTTCATCACTGCTAAAATTCAAAACATGATTCCGTTTGCAATTTCCGCATTGTGTGCATTCTTCGTCGGTAAAAGGGAAGAGAGGGATTAATTTATTCTCCTCATCAAACGAGAGTTTATTGGAATAAACTTCGAGATGCGCTAGTCCTTCGCGCTCTAAAAATTTTTGAATGTAAAAATCAAAACCGTCACTCAAAACACGTAACTCAAATCCTTCGGTAGCGCAGTAATTTACAAATTTTTTAAATGCCGGATCAATTTTTATCTCATCTAAAAAAAGATCAAATTCATTTTCATCAAAATTGTTTACCTGACTGCAGAGCAATCTCCACAGTTCCATCGAATTTATTTTTTGATCAATCCATTCATCAACCCAGGCTTTGGATTTGACAGCATCGCCGAATCTTAGAAACATTGCCTCGCCGACATCGGTTTGTGTAATCGTTCCATCGAAGTCAACAAATATTTTATATGATTTGTTATTGAGGTTCATAAGTTGATGGTATTTCTTCAAAACGAACGCCTACCAATTTAGAAATACCTTCTTCCTGAATTGTTACGCCGTACATGGTTTCCGATGCTTCCATCGTTCGTTTGTTGTGAGTTACAATTATAAATTGAGTCTTAACGCTGAATTCCTTTATCAGTTTGGTGAAGCGGTCTATATTTGCATCATCAAGAGGCGCGTCAACTTCATCAAGAATACAAAACGGACTTGGTTTAACAAGATAAATCGCAAAGAGAAGAGCAGTAGCGGTTAAAGTTTTCTCTCCTCCGGAAAGAAGTTCAATTGAAGTCGGTCGCTTGCCTTTCGGCTTGGCAAGAATTTCAATTTTACCTTCAAGCGGATCAATTCCTTCTTCGAGCATTAAATCTGCTTCATCGCCCGGATTGAAGAGTGTTTGGAATATCTGGGTAAAGTTTTGACGGATTTTTTCAAATGTATCAAGAAATAGCTGCTGTGCTGTTTCATTGATCTCGTTAATTGTCTTAATCAAATCTTTTTCGGAATCTGTTAAGTCGTCACGTTGTTTATGCAAAAATTCAAGCCGTTTATTTTCTTCTTCATATTCGGAATAAGCAAGAAGATTTACCGGACCAATATTTTTTATTTTTTCTTTAAGCGATTGAACTTCAGCAGTTGTTGAGATAAAATCGAAAGTCTCAAGATCATCAAACTGTTTCAGAGCCAGTTCTAATGAATAATTTTCTTTAATGTGATCGATCAAATTTTCCGTGCGGATAGTAATTTCATTTTCTTTTATTTCAAACGAGTAAACTTTATCTGAAACTTCCTGACGTTCATTCCGCAATTGATTTAATTCATTCTCAAATTTTGCCGCTTCGTCTTTAATCGCTTTTAATTTGTCGCTAATCTCTTTTTCTTCATTAAGCAACGTTTGCCTGAGAGAATTAATCGATTCAAGATCATCATTTACTTGTACTATCTTCTCTTTAAGAGTGTCGGTCTCTACTTCGTTAGACTGCAAATCCTCTTGACGTTTCTCGATTCCTTTTGATATTTGTGTTTGATTCGATTGGGAACGAGTTATTGAACTCCGAGTGTTTTCAATTTGTCCTTTCAACCGTTCGAGTTCAAGTTTGCGCTGATTCTGCTCTTCAACAAATGAATTGAATTCATCCTCGAAGGCATCAAGTTCCGATTCATTCGAGTAGATATTCTCTTCAAAAACTTTTTTCTTTTCATTCAGCGAATCGAGTTCTTTATCGAAAGTAATAATCTGATTATCAAGCAAATTTGCTTTTTCCGCAAGCTCGCGGATTTCCTTCTGAGAATTCTCAATTTCTTCGTTTGCCTTGTTCTTTTCAAATTCAAGTTGAGAAATTTGCTTTTCTATATTTGCAACATCATTGGCAATTAATTTCTCGCTGTCGGTTAAATTCTTCAAATCAATTCTAGAAATTTTTCCCTCGGTATCCGCAATAAGAGCTTTCAATCTGGCTAAACTGGTTTCATGTTTTGGGAATTCTTTCTTTAAATTTTCCAAAAGCTGGCGGCGTCCAAATAAAGTTTCATCTTGTTTGGGAAGAGAGCCGGCTTCAACAATACCGCTGGTTTGAACAAAATCGCCGTCTAAAGTTGAAAAATTAAATCCGGGATATTTTTTGTTCAGATAAATTGCAGATTTTAAATCTGCAGTAACCGCATAATTGAACAGTGCCTGTTCAAAAAACGGCTGCCAGTTTTTTTCGGTTTCAACAAAATCTTTTGCCCAACCGATAAATGTTTCCTCTTTGGCAAGTTTTTTTGCTTTTCTCTTTTGACTGAAATCCGCCAAGTTTTCTATAAATGATTTCTTTACTTGCCCGTTCGAACGCAGTAAATAAAAGCTTGCTTTGCCAAGATCATTCTTTCGCAAATACTCGATAGCATTCTGAAGATCGTCTGTGCTTTCAACGAGAAGATTATTAAGAACAGATTTGAGTGCGGCTTCTAAAGCAAACCGGTATTTCTCTTGTGCGTTTCCTATATCGGCAAAAATATTTTTATTCTTTTTAGTCCATTCATTGTTTTCAATAAGAACTTTAGCGCCTTTAGAAATACCTTCCAGATTGGAGATCAATGTTTGCAAAAATTCAATTTTTTCTTTCAGTCCGGCAAGAAGCGTTTTTTCTTCAACTTCTTTTTGCTTAAGTGAATTAAGTTCTTGTTCTAAATCTTCTTTTTCTTTTTCGCGCAGAGCAATCATTAACCCGGCATCTTTAAGCTTTTGCTCGGCACTGTTTTTCTCTACGTTCAACTCTTCAATGAAGCCGACTGTTTTTGCAATCTTGTTAGTGATGTTCTGAATTTTCTGATTGAGTTTTTCTATGTTGGAATTATGGGTAGCCAGTTCTTTTCTAATATTAGCAGCATTGTTTTCTCTTTCCGAAATTTCTCTTAACAATGAAAACTTTTCTTCATTAAGCTGTTTTAATTCACCGCGCTTCTTCTCAAGAGCTTCCCGCCGGTCAATAACTATTTGCTCACTTTGAGAAATTTCCGAACTCTTTTCATCAAGTTTTTGAGAGAGCATTAACAGATCTTCGTTGCTTTGCTCGATATGATTAATCGTTTCATCCAACTGATGCTGAAGTTCTAAAATTTCTTTTTGCAATCTTTCATGATTGCCGAGAAGCGATTTAAGCCGTTCTTCAGAAACCGAGATATTTTTTTGTGTTGTATGAAGTTGGTCTGTATTAAGAGCAATTTCATCTCGTTTGTTCTCTAAGCGGGTATCAATTTCATTTATTTCATTTCTATAGCGGATCAGTTCATTTTCAATTTTTCGAATGTCAAGATCAATAGTGTCTTTTTTATTTGTAAACTCGGATATATCTGTTAAGAGATTTTGCCTTTTGATGCTGAGATGAGAATACTCACGTTCGGCAAGATCAATTTCTTTATCGCGCAAAACAGATTGAATTTGTGTGTATTGATCTGCACGTTTTGCTTGTCGTTCAAGAGAGCGAACCGATTTTTCAACTTCGGAAACAATATCATTTACACGTGTAAGATCAGATTTAACATCATCCAATTTTTTCAAAGAGAGGCGGCGGCGCAATTTATATTTGTTAACTCCGGCAGCTTCTTCAAACATCTTTCTGCGTTCTTCGGTTCTGCTGCTCAAAATTGTTTCAACCATTTTCAACTCGATCACAGAGTAAGCATTTGCGCCTATTCCAGTATCCATGAAAAGGTTTGTAATATCTTTAAGGCGGCAAAGATTCTTGTTCAGAAGATATTCGCTTTCACCTGAACGAAAAATTCTACGTGTAATTGTAACTTCGGTGTATTCGGTTGGGAGAACGCCTTTGTCATTTACCAGAGTAAGAGATACTTCAGACATTCCCATTGGCTTCTTATCGCGGGTTCCGTTGAAGATTACGTTCTCCATTTTATCGCTGCGGAGAGTTGTAGTTTTTTGTTCACCCAGCACCCATCGAATTGCATCCACAATATTTGTCTTACCGCATCCGTTAGGGCCAACAATGCCGGTTATACCGCGGTTGAAATTTATATTAGTCTTGTTAGCAAAAGACTTGAATCCGAAGATCTCTAATTTGGATAAAAACAAATAGCGCCTCTAAAAAATCATTGAATTGTACTGCTTGATTGAATTTACTATGTAATAGTATGTTGAACTAGTCAGCTGATATTTCAATAAGATGCCGCCGACAAATAAAACAATTACAGCGAGACTGTATAAATAAACCATCAATGGTCTTACATCAAAGACAACATAAATTCCCTTGAAGATTCTCTGAAGAATCCACAAGAAATATAAAATCAAAAAAATAAAAATGACCGTTTCATATGATCCATTGATTAAAAGTTTGAAGAGAATTAATTCAACCGGAAGCAAGAGAATTAAGGGCAAGAATGACCAAACGACCGTATATAAAATGCTTGTAAACTCAACACGCGTTTTAATAAAGAACGACGCAAACTTAATTACTGCCGCAATTACTACAAATTTCAAAATGAATAGAGCGAAGAGAAACACAAAACAACTCTGCAGATTCCACGCAAGGTAACTGATAAGCTTTAGTAAGCTGTGATGCCCGATTGCGATAACTAATTTTTCTAATAAAATATTAGTGCGGTAATAGTAAAGTAATATCGTAATTAGAAGTGATGCCGAGCCTGCTTGGATCAAAAGTAAAATCGCAGTGTGAATGCCTGACATGATTCTATGATCCCGGACATCTGCGAAAAAATTATACGGTCTTAATAATGCACGGGTACAATCTTCTCTGAATTTTTTCTTTGTGTTTATAAGAACAGCCATAACAATGAAAAGAAACAATGCAAGTAAAATGAAAATAATCGGGTTATCCTCTTTACGTGTGCCGATTGGAATTGTAACTTTTGCATCGTTGCCCAATTTTGCGGCTATTACTTTATAGCCGATACCATTAAGGTTGCGCGCATAATCAAGAATACCAAATTTATAAAATCCATTTTCTGAATAACTGCCGTATAGAGAAGCAAATTCTCCTTTGTAGTCACAGAGTGAATTAATGAAGAAGCCGGAAATTTTTAATTCTCTTGTTAGATCAATTAATACGCTAAAATATTTTGCTTGAGCGTCCGATGAATATTTTGTCAAGTAACCGCTTTGATTGCCTTTGTAGTTAGGGTAGGTTACTTCACTTACAAAGATCGAATTCTTGCCAAGCGCATCAATTCCTTTTTGAAGTTCTTCTTTAATGTTTGCAATAAGGGGAGAATATAATTCGACACCGTAAAAATCTATTGCTTCAACCGGTGTGATTGGAACTCCTACAAAAGAAGCGTAAGTGAAAAATCCTTTATCCCGTATTGAGCCGGCAACACGCGAAAGAAAATTTTGTGTTATGACGGAATTGGGAAGCAATGAAGAACCAACGCCAGCTAATATTGTGTTGCCGTATTCAGAGTAGCTTGATACCATCGATTTTAAAAGTTGGATGGTATGAAGTTGAAAATCATTCAGAGCTAAAAGATCTTCCGGAACAGAATTCAGCGGTAACTCAACCATTGCAAATAAGCCGAGCTCCTGGCAAAGTTTCATTGCATAAGGATTTGGGTAGCTTTTTGAAAATCTTACAGAATTAAATCCGGTATTTTTAATGAGAGTCAAATCATCTTTAATTTTGTCGTATCCATTCATTTGCCGGAGAGAAGATTCATCGTAGAGATAAGTGGTCCCTTGAAGAACAAATGGATTTCCGTTTAGAAGGAAATTCTTCTCATCTTTATTGATTTGATAAAAAGAAATCTGCTTGACGTTTTTATCTATTACTAATCCGTTGCTAATCAGAGTAACTTCGCATAAATAATAATTTGGCGATTGCGGAGACCATAACAGCGGATTAATTAATTCTAGACGGATATTCGATTCGTTATTTTCTGAAGAAATTGTTTCTACAAAATCTCCTTTTGCTTGAGCTGCTGCAGAACCGTTAGGTATTAAATTTACGCGAACAATTATTTCTTTTGATTGAGAAACTTGAGAAGATTTTTGGAACGATGAATTTTCAATCCCAATTTTGAAATTTATGTATGTTCTACTTAGAGTTTGATCAAATGAATACGTATATGAATTGGAAGATATATGAAGTGGAGCAACAGTTTTTATATAAACATCTCTAAAAATACCGCCGCTCAGACTTGGGAACAAAAATCGTTGTGTTGAAGGAATGGAATTTTCCGAATTAAGTTTTGAACTTACTTTTACAGAAATAATGGAATTCTCTTTTAAAATGTCTTTAGGAAGTGAAACCTCAAACGGATACGAGCCGCCTGAATGTTTGTAAATATTGTATCCGTTAATAGAAATTTCAGCAGAATAGTTTAATCCTAAAAATCCTAAAACAAGTTGAGAATTTTGAAGCTGCTTTTCAGTGAATTTTACATTCTTCTCAAAAATAAGAGATTCTTCCCCTTCAAAAATTGCGGGGATCGAAACAGTTATTTTTTTCTCACTATCGCTTTCACTGTATACTTGCCAGCCTGAATTTAGCAGCTCAACATTCCGATATTCATTCCTATCAAAAAAGACCGGATCAAAAATACCGTTCGTATTTTGCGGAAGGGAGATAACTTTGATTTGAGCTAATAACAAATTTTGCAGTAAAGCTGATAGAAAGATAAGGTACTTCAGATGTTTTGCCATAATGCCGTAAATTTTTCAAATAAACGGCACAAATATACGAAATCGAAGGGGGGGGTATCAATAAAATTCCAAAAAATATGGGCTCGTTTTGAGCCCATTTTGAAGATAAACTAATATTTTACTAAATGATTAAGCGGCTTCTATAATTTTAACGAAAGATTCCGCTTTTAAGCAAGCTCCGCCGACTAAGGCACCGTCAATATCAGGCTGAGAAAGTAATTCTTTGGCATTGTCTGCTTTAACACTTCCGCCATATTGGATTACAAGTTGATCTGCAAAATTTTGCGAGTAGAGCTTTGCGATTAATGTGCGAATAAATTGATGAACTTCTTGAGCTTGCTGAGGTGTTGCGTTTCTTCCTGTTCCAATAGCCCAAACAGGTTCGTATGCAACAATTAGAAATTCCAGTTCGCTTTCACTTATTCCTCCCAAACCATTTCTAACTTGTCTTTCAATTACTTTGAATGTTACAGCTTTTTCTCTTTCTTCTAAAGTTTCACCGACACAGAAGATCGGCTTCAAGAGATTTTTAATTGAGGCTTTTATTTTTTTGTTAATTACCTGATCGCTCTCTGCAAAAATAGTTCTTCTTTCGGAATGTCCGAGAATTACAAATTCACAACCGACACTTTTGAGCATAGATGGAGAAATCTCTCCTGTGAAAGCACCACTCTCTTCAAAATAAACATTCTGTGCGCCAAGTTTAATTGATGAATCTTTCAGTAGAGCTTTGGCAGTTTCAAGATTAATAAACGGCGGACATACAATAGCATCGGCGTTAACCTTTTTTCCACTCAATTCTTTTTTAATCTCGGAGATCAAATTAACTGTTTCATGGATGTCGTTATTCATTTTCCAATTTCCGGCAATGATTTTTTTACGCATTCTCTTTCCTCGTATATTTTATTGCGAAAAAAAGCTGTCAGTTGACAGCTTCTACTCTTCTAATTCCGGGTACTTCTTTAATCAATGCACGCTCAACACCGGCTCGTAAAGTCATTTGAGACATCGGGCAATCGCTGCATGCTCCTGTTAGTTTTACTTCAACAATTCCTTCCGGTGTAACCCGTACCAGTTCTACATCGCCGCCATCAGCTTCCAAATATGGTCTGATTGATTGCAATGCATTCAGAACCTTTTCGTGCATCGTGTCGCTCATTTTAATATCCTTCGTATATAATCTTAAAATTCAATTTCAATTTTGGGCGCAGCAGATGAAAAATTTGTTTTGCTGATTTCTGCTGCCATATTTCTACTGATTTCAAAAATCTTTTTTGCTTGTTCAGATTCCGGTTTATCAAAAACGATCGGTTTGCCTTTATCTCCGCCCTCGCGAATGTTTTGGTTTATCGGTAATTGACCTAACAACGGTATTGAAAATTCATTGGCGAGTTTTTTACCGCCGTCAGTTCCAAATATATCATACCTTTTGCCGGTATCGGGTGCCAAAAAATAGCTCATATTTTCAACAATGCCAAGAATTGGAACGTTTACTCGCTGGAACATCTTAATCGCTTTTTTTACATCAACAATTGAAACATCCTGCGGTGTTGTTACTATTACAGCACCTGTCAGCGGAATTGTCTGAACAAGTGTAAGCTGAATATCACCGGTTCCAGGAGGCAAATCAAAAATTAAATAGTCAAGTTCATCCCAATGTACATCGCTCATAAATTGTTTGATGGCTCCGCTTGCCATTGGTCCGCGCCATATAACGGGTGCATCGTCATCAATTAAAAATCCAATTGACATTACTTTTACACCGAAGTTTTCTAAAGGAACCATCTTGGCTGTTGCAGTATCCTGATAGATTCGCGGTTTATCATTAATTCCCAGCATCATCGGAATGCTTGGACCGTAAATATCTGCATCAATCAATCCAACCTTTGCACCATCGAGAGCAAGAGCTACTGCAAGATTTACAGCTACTGTACTTTTCCCGACTCCACCTTTACCGCTTGCAACTGCAATTGTATTTTTTACTCCGGGTAAAATCTCGCTCACTCTCTGATTTTTACTCGGTTGAACTTTTGCACTCATTGTAATAGCTATTAATCCAACGCCGGGATTTTCTGCTTTAATTGCATTGATACAATCTTGTTCAATTTTATCTTTGAGCGGACAGGCAGGAGTTGTAAGTTCAACTGTAACTGAAATATTGTTTCCATCTATTTTAATATCTTTAATCATTCCAAGCGTAACTAGATCTTTGTGAAGGTCGGGATCATTAACCTTGCGAAGAGAATTTGTTACCGATTCAACAGTGATTACCATTAGTTCTCCAAAATTTTTGTTCCAAAAATAGTATTTTTTTCTGTCATTCTACTTCTGAACAAATATTATCAAATTAAGGTTTCATCTCTTTCACTTATCAAACTTTATAATAAAGGGGGAATTATTCAGTAGTGAAAATCGTTCCTTGAAATAGAATGTCATAAGAAGTAAGTTAATATCGGAAAGTTGAATAAAGGAGTGAACGTTGAATCCATTGACTTCCTTGATTGCGGGAATAGTCTTCATTGTGGTTTTGCTTATTATCTTTCTGCCGGGTGTAGGAATAATTGCTCGCTGGAAAAGAAATAGAAAGGATAGATCGCGAGAGTTGATTGAAGATGCTTTGAAACATCTTTACGATTGTGAGTATACAAGTGTTGATTGTTCACTTAACAGTATTAGCGGTAGTTTATCTTTAAGCGGTGAAAAAACTGCTCAGGTTATCTCCAGTCTTGAATCTATGAATTTGATCACTTCTCATGAAAATAAAATTTCACTTACACCTGAAGGCAGATCTTATGCTTTACGAATAATCAGAATTCACAGGTTGTGGGAAAGACATTTAGCAGATAATACAAGTGTTCTGGAAAAAGATTGGCATTCGGTTGCCGAACAGAGAGAACATGAGACTTCGCGTGAAGAGGCGGACCGGCTTGCGGCTAGACTCGGGAATCCATTAATAGATCCTCACGGTGATCCGATTCCGTCTACTACGGGTGAGATTCCTGAAAGAGAAGGAATAACTCTCAATAATCTCAAGAATGGAATTTTTGCTGCAATTATTCATATTGAAGACGAGCCGAAAGAAGTTTACGCGCAGCTTTCAGCTATGGGACTTTATCCCGGTATGCAAATTTATCTTTTAGAAAATTCAAAAAACAAAATTCGATTTGAAGCTGATGGAGAAGAATGTTTACTCGCTCCAATTCTTGCATCTAATATTACAGTTGTTCCAATCTCTGAGAAAGATCATGTTAAAGAGAAATTTCAGTCATTATCTTCTCTTAAAATGGATCAATCGGCTATGATAGTCGGTATCTCCAAAGCGATGCGTGGGCAGCAGAGAAGACGGTTGCTGGATTTTGGTGTCGTTCCCGGAACAATTGTAAAAGCTCAATTGGAAAGTTTAAGCGGAGATCCGACCGGTTACGAAATTCGTGGTGCAACAATCGCGCTTAGAAGAAATCAATCGGATCTTATCTATATAAAACAAGTTGATTAATTAAAGCGGTCGTTACTATTTGAAAACGACCGGTTTTAGTACTAAAAATTTAGAAAAAAAATAATGATTACAGATAATGCAAACTGTGCAACTTGTCCAGCTCACAACCTGGCAAATCTTGTTAAACTTGGTATTGATATGTCCGAGTTTGATTATGTAGTTGCGCTCGCCGGAAATCCTAATACAGGAAAGAGTACAGTCTTTAATAATTTAACCGGATTGAAGCAGCACACAGGCAACTGGCCGGGTAAAACTGTAGGACGTGCTGAAGGTGGATTTAAATTCGGTGAGAAACGTTTTAAAATTGTTGATCTGCCCGGGACTTATTCGCTCCTTTCAACAAGCGATGATGAAGAGATTGCCAGAGATTTTATTTTGTTCGGTCAACCGGATGTAACAGTTATAGTTGTTGATGCAACCCGTCTGGAAAGGAATCTTAATCTAGTTCTTCAAGTTCTTGAAATTACAGATAGAGCTGTATTATGTGCTAATTTAATTGATGAAGCAGCGCGTCATAAAATTCAAATTGACGACCGCCTGCTTTCCAAAATGTTGGGTATTCCCGTTGTTCCAACTGCAGCCCGGCAGGGCGTTGGTATAAATGAATTGTTGAAACAGATACATGACGTTGCAACCGGTCAATTCATCTGTAAACCGCACCGTCTTTCCAGTGAAATTAAAAATGTATCTCATGCGGTTGATCAATTGAATAAAAAAATTGCCCAGACTTTTCCTGATTTGCCTAATACAAGATGGATTGCTCTTCGCCTTCTTGAAGGTGATCAAAAAGTAATGGATGCAATTCGAACCGGCGAAATTGGTAACCTTAAACCGGTAGAAAATTTTAGTGAATAAATAAAACAAAGAATACTGACGCAAAATTTGAGTATTCTTAATCTATTTGAGTTATGCTTTAAGCCACTTTAGGAAAGTTGATGAATAAAACTGAAGAAATATTATCCACAGCAAATAAGTTGAGATGGGAAGTCGGTGAAAATTTTCACGATTCTATTCTTGAGTCTATCTATAAAGATGCATCCGAAATTTCCGGCAAGGTTATAACAAGAATCGGCGAGAAACCGAAGTTCGATCTGGACCGTTTTATTGATCGTATTGTTACTGGAAAATGGACGGGATTTCCAATCATGTTTCTTTTGCTTGCTTTAGTTTTTTGGCTTACGATTATAGGTGCTAACATTCCATCTGCCTGGATTTCTTTTATTCTTGTTGATACACTCCATCCTCTTTTGAAAAATTTTATGAATTCGATTCACATTCCATTTTGGATAACGGGATTACTAATTGACGGAGCTTATCTTGCAGCCGCGTGGGTTATAAGCGTCATGCTGCCGCCGATGGCAATATTTTTCCCAATGTTTACATTGTTGGAAGATTTCGGATATCTGCCGCGCGTTGCTTTCAATATGGATAATATTTACAGGAAAGTCGGCGCACATGGTAAACAAGCATTAACAATGAGTATGGGTTTTGGATGCAATGCTGCAGGTGTAATTGCAACTCGAATTATCGATAGTCCTCGCGAACGAATTATAGCAATAATAACTAATAATTTTTCATTGTGTAACGGGCGCTGGCCTACGCAAATATTAATTGCAACTATATTTATCGGGGGAACTGTTCCTGCTTATCTTGCTGGAATTGCATCAGCCGGTGCGGTCGTTGCTATAGCAATTCTTGGTGTATTTTTCAGCTTAGTTGTATCATGGGGACTTTCAAAAAGTGTTTTGAAGGGGGAAGCATCTGCTTTTAGTTTGGAACTTCCTCCTTATCGCCCGCCAAGACTGCTGCAGACTCTCTACACATCATTAATTGACAGAACAATTTTTGTTTTGTGGCGTGCTGTTGTATTTGCAGTTCCTGCCGGACTTGTGATATGGCTGGTTGCAAATGTAGATATCAGTGGAATCAGTTTAGCTGAACATTTTATTCGAGGTGTTGACCCGTTTGCGTTTTTCATCGGATTGAATGGAGTAATTATTCTAGCCTATGTAATAGCTATTCCTGCAAATGAAATTGTCATTCCTACTGTTCTGATGTTAACAGTATTAAGTACAAAGATGACATTAGGTGCCGGTGCCGGGGTTATGTTTGAACTTGATTCTACTGCAGCTACAGCTAACATTCTTCATGCTGGAGGTTGGACAGTATTAACCGGAATTAATCTGATGTTGTTTAGTTTACTTCACAACCCATGTTCTACAACCATTTATACAATTTATAAAGAAACGAAAAGTTTAAAGTGGACAATGATTTCAACATTTTTACCAATAGCTATGGGTTTAATAATCTGCTTCTTTTTTACTCAAATCTGGAGATTGATAGCCGGATGATTATGGAGAAAAATTTCTTCCGGAGAGTTTTTGTGATTTTGTTCTTTTCTACTACTCTCGGTTTTGCGCAAGAAATTCCGGAATTAATAACGGACCGCCCGGACCAAACAGAATCACCTAACGTAGTTCCTTTCGATGCACTTCAATTAGAAACGGGATTCATTTATCAAAAACAAAAATATTCGGAAAAGGCAATCTCAATTGAGAATGATAATTTAATTCTGGCAACTACACTTTGCCGTTACGGTGTGAATTCATTTATGGAATTACGTTTTGGAGGGGAGTATTTCATTGGTCAAACACTTACCGACGGATTAAAATCGAATCTTCAAGGAATTCAAAATATATTATTCGGGGCAAAGTTTAATGTTAGGAAAAATGAGAAGATTTTTTCTAATGTGGGGATAATCATTCAAACAATACTTCCTTTCGGGAATGCGGAGTTACGCCCGGATAAATTTATTCCCACTTTTTTACTTTCAATAGACCAAAGTATTTCTGATGATATTTCATTCGGATATAACCTCGGGGCGGAAGGAATTACAGGAACCGATCGATATTATTTCATATACACAGCTTCATTGGCATATGATATCAATGAAAGATTAGGTACGTTTTTCGAATTCTACGGTAGTTCGGCAAATCAATTAACGCCATCGAATAATTTGGATTGCGGTTTAACCTATCTGATTAGAAAGAATGTTCAAGTCGATTTTTCTTTAGGGACAACATTAATTAATGATAGTACGGATTTTTTTGGGAGTATTGGTTTCTCAATTAGAATCCCGCAATAAAGCTACTCTGTAAATTCGTGTGGTATGATTTTTTTATTGGTGGGAGTAGAGCGAAGCATCATCCATTCCTGTTGATTTATTTTCTTCTCGGTATAAACTTTTCTATTAAAAACATATTTGCCCGTCGGAAGCAAAACGCGCGCTTTAACATTATCCTTTAGACAAGTATCGAGTATATGTTTCTTAATGAATATTTTCAAATCCTTATCCATTATTGGAAAAGAAATTTCAACTCTCCTGTCAAGATTGCGCTGCATCAAATCGGCACTGCTTCCGTAAATTTCTTCCTTGCCGTTATTATAGAAATAATAAATACGGCTGTGCTCTAAAAATCTTCCGACAATACTTATTACCCGGATATTATCGCTTAGTCCGTTCATCTGTGGAATTAAACAGCAGATCCCACGCACAATCAAATCTATTTTAACTCCTTGAGATGACGCCTCGTATAATGCGGCAATCAGCAATGGATCAACAAGTGAGTTGAGTTTGAAAATCAAACGCCCGGTACCGCCTTCTTTTACATTCTTTATCTCTCTATGAATTAGATTCAAAAAATTTTGACGTTTGTTAAACGGTGCCACCCACAATTTTCTAAAATTATTTTGTTCCGAATAACCGGTAAGAAAATTAAAAATTTCGGAAACATCCGAACAAATTTCTTCATCACAGGAGAACAAACCAACATCTGTATAAATTTTTGCTGTTGTTATGTTGTAATTACCGGTGCTCATGTGGACATAGCGTTTAACGCCGTCAACTTCTTTACGAACAACTAATGTCATCTTTGCATGAGTCTTTAACCCTAGCAATCCGTAAACGACATGCACGCCGGCTTTTTCAAGTTCACGTGCCCAATAAATATTATTCTCTTCATCAAAACGGGCTTTCAATTCGACCAGAACAGCAACTTGTTTTTTCCGTTCCGCTGCTTCAATTAAATATTTTATTATCGGTGAATTTGTTCCGACACGATAAAGTGTTTGTTTAATTGCTAAAACATCGGGATCTAAAGACGCTTGTTTAATAAATTCAATTACCGGACTGAACGAATCGTACGGATGGTGAAGCAGAATATCTTTTCGGCGTATTAATGAAAACAAATTTTCTTCTTCTTCAAATATATCTGGAACAACAGGGTGATATGGCTTCTCTTTTATTAGCGGGAGTTGAAGATCATAAAGAAGTATCAGATCACTAAGCCCAAGGTTTCCATCAATCACGTGTAAATCATCGCGGGTAATTTCTAAATTCTCAATTAACGTATCGATCATATATTCGGGCATTTGCTTTTCAACTTCAAGCCGAACTACAGAACCGAATTTCCTCTGTTTAATATTTTCTTCTATCATTTGAAGCAAGTCGTCTGCTTCATCTTCTTGAATTTCAAGATCGGTATCGCGTGTTATTCTAAAACGATATGCCTCAACTATTTCTAATCCAGGAAAAAGTAAATTCAGATTCGATTTAATTAAATCGCCAATCCAGATATATTTATACACACCATTCGATGTTCCATTAATTGGTTTTGCTTTGACAATCGATTCAATTCGGAGAAGCCGCGGAAGAATTCCAGGTACTTTGACACGGGCAAAATGTTTTTCGCCGTTTGGTTTTTTAATCAGAATTGCAAAACTCAAACTCAAATTGGATATGTAAGGAAACGGTCTTCCCGGGTCGAAGGCAAGCGGAGTAAGAACAGGGTAAATTTCTTTCAAGAAATATTGATTTAGCGCTTCATGTTCTTCATTAGAAATTTCTTCAAGGGTACAAATATGAATTTTATTCGCTCTTAATTGCGGTACGATCTCATCGCGCCAATAATCACTAATTTGTCTTAGCATCGGCTGAAGAGTTTTCTCAAGTTTCCTTAATTGTTCAATTGGAGTCATGCCGTCAATTGACGTATCAATTATATTTGCACGCATCTGTTCTTTGATACCAGCAATACGAATCATGTAAAATTCATCAAGATTGGAAAAGAAAATGGAGATAAATTTAACTTTTTCTAATAAGGGAAGGTTTGGATTGAGTGCTTCTTCAAGAACTCTTCTATTAAACTCCAGCCAACTTAAGTCTCGGCTAAATAAATTTTCCGGCTTAATATATTTTTGAAGATTTTCTTTTGATAATTTCATTATAAACTAATTGTTATTTCTCAATTTTAGGTGATGAATATAGTATTTTTTCGCCAGATTTCCCTCAAATTGAGCTCACTTAAACTTCTTGGCAGAACTAAAGCTTCCCAAGTCGTAATCAATTTCCATGTCGGGCATTTTCAATCTTTTGATATTTACATTTGCAATGCTAAAAAATTTTTCCGCAAGTGTATCGTGAAAATCAGAAAAGATTACAACCTCTTTAATACCTGCGGTTATTAAAGCTTTAGAACAATTGGTGCACGGCATTGTTGTAATATAAGCGGTGGCGCCTTGGGTGCTTATGCCGTGTGATGAACATTGCAGGATTGCATTCATCTCCGCATGTATAGTACGAACACAATGATTATCAACAATCAAACATCCGTCGTCTTCACAATGTCCGTCGCCGGGAATTGATCCGTTGTAACCTGTAGAGAGAATTTGCTTTTCCTTTACCAGCACACATCCGCAGTGCATACGCGGGCATGTTGCTCTTTCAGAAACAAGCATTGCAACTTTTAAAAAATATTCATCCCACGATGGACGTTGAATTTCTTTCTTATCCATTAATTATCCTAATATTGTGTCTTCCTAAATTAAATTTACAAAATATTTTGAATGGAAATCTCTTGTAAAGCTCAGATTTACGCCAAAAATTAGAGTATTTTTTTTAAAAGTAGATACAGGTTGCTGGAAATAAAAAACTGCCATGGTTGAGGGCGGACCATGGCAGTTAAACATAATGTATCGAGGGTGCTTATTTTGTTACGGTATTATGATTACAAAGATTATACCAAAGAAAATTCAAGCGGTTATTAAGATTATTCAAATTGTAGGAATTTAGAATTGAGGGAAGAAACTTTGTTTATAGGTCATTTTCGATGGAAAGGGGCAATATATATCAAAGCGTATGTTTATTTTGATCCGACAGCCCCTCTTATCAACTCAGTATGTAAGTAAAAAAGGGAAGATCTTTCATGTAATTTTTTCAGCTTCATTTAGAATTATTTTAAAAATAGTTCCTTCGTTAATTATAGATTCTTTCACAAAAATTTTCCCTTCGTGATAATCCTCAATTATTCTTTTGGAAAGACTTAAACCCAAACCCCAGCCGCGGCGTTTTGTGCTATATCCGGGACGGAAAATATCTTTTTTTCTGCCGGCTTCAATTCCTTTCCCGTTATCCGAAACTTCAATTTCAATTTTACCGTGGTTCTCACTAATACTGAAATTAATTTTGCCTTCCTGGATTTCAATGGCGTCCAACGCATTCTTGATTAAATTTTCTATTACCCACTCAAACAACTCGTTATTCATTTTGGCTTTTAATTCTTTGTCGCCTTGAAGACCAATTAATACATTTTTACCCAGCTGAGGCAGCCGTCTCTGAAAATAATTTGCAACACGTTCTATTGTTAAGAAAGGGGATTCATCACGAAGTTCTGGTTTAGAACCGATCTTGGAAAATCGTTTTGTAATTTTATTTAGCCGGGTTAAATCGCTGTTAATTTCATCCGATATATCCAGAACTTTATCTTGATTTGCATAATTCATTTTTAACATTTCATTCCATCCCATTAAGCTGGAGATTGGAGTACCAAGTTGATGTGCCGTTTCCTTCGACATCCCAACCCAAATGTTGCTCTGTTCGCTTCTTTTTATGTAGCTAAAACTCGAATAGGCAATAATTAAAAAGAGAAGTGCGAAAATTATCTGAAGAAATGGATAATACCTTAACCGTGTAATAATTTCTGAATCACCAAAATAAATTTTCTGGTGTACTTTTCCATCTGGAAACTTTATATCAATCGGCATTTGCTCAGAAGCCAGAAGTTTCACTTTATCTGAGAGAAATTTTTTGAGTTCAATTCCTTTTAGGTCAGGCTTATGAGGAATGTTTTTGTATCCGCTTCCGGCGACTGTAGTGGTAACCACACCGTTGCCATCTGTTAGAATAAGAGGAAAATCAATTCTCTGAATTATATTTTGGAATATAAAAGTAAGATCGGAATTGGGAGACTCTGTATTGGCAATGTACTCCAAACTACTTGCGTACAATTTTACAATTTCTTTCTCGCGTTCCTGAAGTTTACCAACTATGTTTTGCGTATAGTAAAGAGTTCCGAAAGCAATTGCAGCTCCTATCACTATTAAAACAAGTTTAATATTCATAGAAGCAGGTCCGCCGGTCATTTTCATTTGAATCTCCTTATAGAAATTAACCCAATGAAATTTACGAAACTGTTTTCGCTAATTAAAAAAAAGAAAGGGTAAAAAAGATTCTATAGTTCAATCGTCTGATCTCTCTTCGGACCAACAGAAATCATACTAATTTCAAATCCGCCTTGCTGTGAAATGAATTGTAGATAATCTTTGGCCTCTGAAGGTAATTGATCATAGCTAGTCAGATTGGAAAGTTCGGATTTCCAGCCCGGCAGAGATTCATAGATAGGGGTAACCTGCATCATTTGATTTTCGTTTGTTGGAAAAGATTTTAACCGCTTACCGTTAATTTCATAACCAACACATACTTTTATATTATCGAAATAGCTTAAGACATCGAGCTTTGTGATGGCTGCTCTCTCAATTCCGTTAATCATTTTTGAATAGTTCAGTAAGAAAGCATCAAACCAGCCGCATCTTCTTGGTCTGCCTGTTGTTGCGCCAAACTCTGCGCCGATTTTCCTTAATTGTTCACCATCTTCATCTAATAGTTCTGTTGGGAACGGCCCTAATCCTACTCTTGTTGTATAAGCCTTCACAATTCCAATTACGGAAGAAATTTTTGTTGGAGGAATTCCTGAACCAGTGCAAGCCCCTCCTGAAGTTGGACTCGATGAAGTGACATAAGGGTAAGTTCCGAAATCAACATCGAGTAGAGCGCCCTGAGCACCTTCCAATAAAATAGATTTTCCTTCTTCCAAAGCCGTATTAAGATAGAGCGGAACATCAGTAATATATTGATCTATTGCATCATCGAACGCTAAATACTCTTTGATTATTTCATTTACATCCAGCTCTTTTTGGTTATACACTTTTTTCAAAAGATTATTATTTTCTGCAATGTTCTGCTTAATTTTTTCTTCAAGAACTTTTTTGTCAAGTAGATCTACAATTTTTATTCCTTTACGGGCATATTTATCTATATAACATGGTCCAATTCCACGTCCGGTTGTTCCAATTTTTGAAGACCCGCTTTCATTAAGTAAATCTAGGAGCTTATGATAGGGCATAATTAAGTGTGCATTATGGCTAATAAAAAGTCTTCCTTTTATACTTATACCCATTCCCTCCAATAATGAAATTTCATCTAGCAAAGCTTTTGGATCAATTACAACACCGTTGCCGATTACACAAAGAACTTTTTCTCTAAGAATTCCGGATGGGATAAGATGAAGAATAAATTTTTTACTCCCGATTTCAACTGTATGGCCGGCGTTAGCACCGCCTTGATAGCGCACAACAAGATCGTAGCGTTCGCTCAAAATATCAACAATTTTTCCTTTGCCTTCGTCGCCCCATTGGCTGCCGACAATTACTGTTACACTCATTTATGCCTCGGATCTAATTTAGGTGGGTAAAACTCCGGCAAAATATTACCGGAGTTGTAAAAAATTAATAATTATTTAAAACTTTCAACCGCATCATTAACAGAAGTATAATGTTCGAATATAGTAATTAGTTTTGTTATTACAAGAAGACTCTCGATTTTTTCTGTAGCATTTGCCAATTTCATGATACCGCCGCCATTTTTTACGGTAGTATATCCGCTAATAAGCATTCCAAGTCCGGAACTATTCATAAATTTTGTCTCAGATAAATCAATAATTACATTCTTTTTATCATCATCAAGTAATTTATGAAGAAGATCGCTAAATTCTTGGGCCTCGGGTCCGCCCATAACGTTTCCTTTTAACTCGACTACTACGGCTCCATATTTTTCGACTTGTTTGACCTTCATGTTTTCTCCTCAAGGTTAATTTAGTTTTGTTATCAATTTTATACTATTCAATCCTGTCTGAAAATAAAGAATGAGGAATGGATATAATTATTCATAAATATTTATATTGGCAACTAAATTATTGAATAGAAAAGTAAAAAGAAAGTTATTTTAAGTCTCATTATTACCAAATTTTATTTTGTGTAAATCATTAGCTTTTGAGGAACAATAAACTATAATTCTCGTCTAAAAGCATGGAAGTAGTAAAAGAACAAGACCAATTTGATTTTAGCGAATCGAAAGGAGAAAGGGACGAAGACTTTACTCTTATCCGTTCGTTTATAAATGGAGAGGAATCAACATTTAGAATCCTTGTGCTCAAACACAAAGAAAAAGTTAGAAATTTAGTTTTTCTTACTTTAGGTGACACCGAGTTTGTTGATGATATTTCTCAAGATGTTTTTATAAGTGTTTATCACAAACTAAATGAATTTCGTTTTGAATCAAAGTTTACAACTTGGCTATACAGAATTACGGTTAATAAGTGCAGGGACTATTTAAGAAAGAAAAGAGTTCGCAGTATTTTTGTTCCCATTAAAGATTCGGACAGCGAATACGGGACGGGACCATTTTCTGAAGATGTAGATATTCCTCAGTTAGTTAGAGGATCGATTGCAAAATTACCTGAGAAACTTAGAATACCGCTTGTTCTAAGAGATATCGATGGATTGAGTTATAAAGAGATTGCCGATCAATTAGGTATTGAAGTCGGTACTATAAAATCAAGAATTTTCCGGGCACGTGAAAGTCTAAAGATAATCCTAGAACCATACCAAAAAGAGTTAAGAGCATATTAATATGAGTGAACAACAGAAAGATAAATTTCTTGGCTTTGCAAAAGTCAAAAAATATTTTCCATTTGTTGTTTTAATTGTCCTATCGGTTGCACTCATGTTCTTTTTTAAACACAAGAAACAAGAAATAAATAAATCAATTGCAGATGTAAAAAATAATTTGCTTTCCTTTTATGCCGAAAATCTAAAACCGCTCTTATCCCAGACTAATATTTCAGAAGAAGATATATTCAATTTTGCTTTATATAATAGTTTACCGCTTGATAAAGAAAAAAATAAAGTTCTTGTAATTTCAGAGGATAGACCCGGCAATAATACTTTTGTTATTAAACCGGCGGATTTCAATTCATCTACAAAGAACTACGAAACCTTTGTAAATTATATGGGGATGAACGAAAGTCAAAAAGCAAAAGCGGATTCAATATTAAATTCATATAAAAAAGAAATTTATTCTTCCGTATTAGTCAATGAGAAAAACACATATGCCGTAAATCCTAAGATTGCCGATATCCAGCAAGCAGTTCTTGCCGATTTAATTTCATTTGCACAAAAGGTCAACCAATCCAAATCAAAAGAACTTTTTACGGAACATTATGATCTTAGTGATAAAAAAAAGTTTGCTGATCTAATTACTTCAGCCAAAGCAATTCCGCAAAATGAATATTATTTAATCACTCCCGATACGGTAGCTAGGACATATTTCAAATGGAACCAGGAAAAGTTTAATCAACATTTAAACGATCTCGAAAAAAGTAAATATACAATTGCTCCGCCAATACCAAATTTAGATGTTCAGTACGAAAGTGCGCCGACGGTTCCGAAGGTCAAGAGCATTCCGGGTGCAGATGATTTTTCTTTTAATATTGATTCGAACTCTTTCAAGATTGTTGTTCCAATGGAAACAATGAAATTTACTAGAGAAGTTAACGACAGCATAAGAGTTAAATTGAGAGATGCTGCACGGAAAATGAAAAATATTTCGTTTTATTTTGGAAATAAAAAACATAGTACCCATAGTTCTAGAGATTCAAGAATTCCCAACGCCCCCGAAACACCGGAAATAATTATTAATCCTTATGAAATTGTAAACAGTACCATGGAGATGCTCTCAAAAACACAAGTAAAGGATTGGGAAAAATTTGGGGAGAAGATGGATTCTTTGTCAAGAAAATTTAATCCTGAAATGAACGATTCCTTAAAAAAGAAGATAACAGAAGAAATAATGAGAGTGACCAAAGGACTAAAAAAATCGAATAATAAGATTAAAGCTGATACTCTAAAAAAACACTAGCATAGAAAGCCAAATAAGAATCACATGTTTTGTATAGTATAATTTTTCCCTAATATCAGAGAACAATTGAGAAAAATGCAAAGCAGATTAAAAATATTAACACGTGCACGGGGACTTGAGAACGCAGTTATTGTATTCATTCTCCTTTTCTTGTTCAATCTGATTTTTCCTCAGCACGATACAATATTGTTGTTCATCGGGAACGAAATACTTGTTTTTATTACCGTATTTTTCTCTTTCAATTATGTATCCGGTTTTCTCAATTCGAAAGTAGATTCGCCTCTTTCATTAGTGCTGAACGCCGGGATATTAGCCGCTCTAATTTTTTTCACCGTATCGATAGTAAAGGCGCTCTTAGGGAGCCAAAGCAGCGGAAACGGAATTGGTTTTTTTAATTCGCTTTTCTCTGTGCTGCTGAACTTTGTTTTTATATGTGCCATCGTTTACATTTTTTCCACTTTCCGTGAATTATCTTTCCTGCGTCAAAAGAAAGATCCGAGTACATACTTCAATACAATGCTTGCATTCTTTGGTCTAAGTTTTATCTCAAATATTTTTTTAAAGTTCGATCCAACTTTTAGCTACCCCAAAGAATCATTTACCGTTGTCACAATTGTATTAATATTTTTAAACTCTTTACGCGTTTCTTGGATTGCGTTCTTAACCAAACGGCAAAAATATTACTTACTAGTGATATCGGTTGTTCTCTCAATATTATTTGCTCTGGATTACTCCATTGTAAATGATGAGACCAGTATAATGCAAAAAATACTCTTCGCTTTTTCACCCGGGCTTCAAACCTTTATAAGTTTATTAATGATTTACGGCATAATAAATTTTGGCGTAATATTTTTTACAACTCTTTTCCATTTGCCTACTGCCGAAGCGTTCGACCGCAAAGCTGATGAAGTTTCTTCGATGATGGATCTTACAAAACTTGTTACTCAAGTTTTCGATTTTAAGGAACTGGCGGAAACTATTACGACTATTACCGCACGGGTATGCAACGCAGATTCAGCGTGGTTAATAACCAAGAAAGGCAATGACATCGAACTCGGCTCTGTTCATAATATCGGATTTGTTGATGCTGATAGAATTACGAATCAATTATTTGGTTCCGGCGAAAACGATTATGACACAATAGAAATAATTCAATATGACGAAATCAATCCGGTAATAAAAAATAACGATCAGAGATTCAAATCTATTGCAATTGCTCCTCTGAAAGTTCATGGAAATGTAAACGGATATCTTTTTGCCGCGAGACAGCGCGATAATAATTTTGATCCGGATGAGAAAAAAGCAGTGCAGGCTTTTGCAGATTATGCTGCTGTTGCTCTTGAGAATGCAAAATTGATTGAAGAGTCAATCGAAAAAGAACGTCTTGAAAAAGAGTTCGATGTTGCCCGCGATATACAGCGAAAAATTCTTCCGAGCACCGTTCCAACTTCCGACCAGCTGCAAATATCTGCTCTTTTTGTCCCGGCATTTGAAGTCGGCGGCGATTACTATGACTTCTTTGAACTTGAAAACGATCGGCTTGGATTTGTAGTTGCCGATGTTTCCGGTAAAGGAATAAGTGCCGCATTTATTATGGCGGAAGTGAAAGGAATTTTTGAATCACTTTCCAAGATAATATTTAATCCTCGAGAACTATTGATTAATGTAAATAATATTTTAAAAGAGAGCCTCGATAAAAAAAATTTCGTTACTGCTATATACGGTGTTATAAATAAAAAGTCCGGCGTTCTTAATTTTGCAAGAGCGGGACATACACCTATTCATATCTGCAGTTCTGAAAAGATTGAACGTTTTCAACCTGCAGGTATCGGGTTAGGACTCGATTACACAATTGGATTTACTTCTTCAATAAAAGAAATGGAAATTCAATTGAAGAATAATGATATTGTAATTTGTTATTCCGATGGTATTCCGGAAGCGAAAAATAAATTGGAAGAAGACTTTGGATATGACAGGCTAGATTCTTTATTAATAAAAAATTGCAATGAAAACCTGGATAAGATTTCGAATAATTTAATGAAAGAATTAACCGTTTTTTCCCAAAGTCATTCCCAGCATGATGATATTACTTTAGTAATGTTTAAGTGGAATCAAAAAAAATAATAATAGCAGGAGTTATTTAATGGCGGATTTCAATGTCAACTTACGAGGAGTCGGTTCCGTGAGTGTGATTGATGTGAAAGGGTATCTTGATGCTCATACCGCGCCGGAGCTTGAAAATATCTTCAACAAATTACTCGACCAGCGTCAGTTTCGAGTTGTGGTCAATTTTGACGAGTTGAAGTACATAAGCAGCGCCGGGCTTGGTGTTTTTATGGCTTACGTAGAAACAATGAGAGAAAACAGCGGTGATATCAAGTTCTCTAACATGAAAGAAAATGTTTATAACATTTTCGATCTACTCGGCTTTCCGATTTTATACGAATTCTTCAAAGAAGAAAAAGAAGCTCTTCAAAAATTTGATTCTCAAGGATAAGCTTGAATTCTTCTAACAAAATATTTGAGAAAGAACTTTCTATCAAAAGTACAACCGACAATCTTGCTTTGATAAGAGAGTTTACGAGGTCTGCGGCAGAAGAAATCGGATTTACCGATGAAACAATCGGTAAAATAATTCTTGCTGTAGATGAAGCATGTACAAATATTATTAAACACGCCTATAAATATTCTCCCGACGGCAATATTATCATTTCCATCAAGTTTGAAGAGAGCAAATTTATTATTGCTATAACCGACGAAGGTAATCACTTTGATCCAGCACGTGTGCCGGAACCCGACTTAATTCATTATTATAAGCAGAAACGAGCCGGCGGGCTTGGCATGTTTCTTATGAAAAAGCTTATGGATGAAGTTAAGTACTCTACTCTTACCGGAAATAAAAACCAAGTTATTTTAGTTAAATATCTCTCCTAATTGTCATGCAACAATTAGACAACAATGCTGCGCTTAGAAATTTTTCTGCTCTTGTAGATTTCAGCAATCTTATAAATTCGACGCTGGACTTAAATTTCACACTCAATAATATTCTGCTTACATGTTTCGGAAAATTTCATACAACAAAAGGATTAATTGCGCTCTTCAATGAAGAAAATAATCTTGAAGTGAGCGCCGTAAAGGGAATTCCAAAATTAATTATAGAAAATTTTCCGAAAGTCTCTTTCAGCGAATATAAATCGGATGAGCTTATTAATGATTTTGTAAAACAAAATAATTTTTCCGTTCTTGAAGAAATCCATTCAACGGATGGACTCAAGGGAATGATTATTCTCGGACAGAGATTAACAAATAAACCGTACGATATAGAAGACATCAATTTTCTTAAAACGATTCTGAATGTTGGTTCAACCGCTATAGAAAATTCAATTGTTGTTGAGAAATTAAAAAGAGCAAACCGGAATCTCGACGCTAAAGTAAACCAGCTTAGTTCTCTTTTTGATTTGAGCAAAGAGTTTAGCGGCATTTTACAAATTGAAATGGTAAGTAAAATGCTTGTCTATTCTTTAATCGGGCAGATGATGGTTTCAAAATATTCCGTAATATCATGTGCCGGGAATATTCTAAGTTTTTTAGAAAATCGATTTGACGAGACACATCTTAGGACTGTTCTTAAAAGTTGTGATACAAACCAATTTATAAAGCCAATGACTCGATTTGAATTTGTTGATGAACTTAAACCATTTGCCGAGGTTGGTGTAGACCTAATTGTGCCGATGCAAATCAAAGGAGAAACAAAAGGATTAATTCTTCTTGGTAAACGTATTAACGAACTCCAGTACACTCAATCCGACATCGAATTTGTCTCTTCGGTAGGAAGTCTTGCAATTATTTCGATTGAGAATGCGCGTTTGTTTAAAGAAACACTTGATAAACAAAGACTCGAAAAAGATCTTGAGACTGCCCGCAACATCCAAAATAATTTACTCCCAAAATCAATCCCGGCACTTTCCAATTTTGAAATAGACGCATTTAATAAATCTGCGCGTATGGTTGGCGGGGATTATTATGACATTGTTAAACTTGACGACAACAATGTTTTATTTGCAATAGCGGATGTCTCCGGCAAAGGTGTACCTGCGGCTTTATTGATGGCTAATATTCAGGCATTCTTGAAATCAATTTGTAAAATGAAACTCCCGCTTGATATTGCCACCAACCTTATGAATGATCTTGTTGCGGAGAATACAACAATGGGAAGCTTCATAACGTTTTTCTGGGGAATTATCGATAACGAGAAGAAAGAGATCAATTACGTTAACGCCGGTCATAATCCGCCGCTTTTAATTCGCAACGGTGAAATTACAAAACTTAGGAAAGGCGGAATGATTTTAGGGGTCATGCAAACTGTTGTACCGTATATTTCCGAAGTCGTACAACTTCAGACCGGAGATGCAGTCGTTCTTTTTACAGACGGTATTACGGAAGCAATGAATGATAAGTGGGAAGAATATTCAGATGAAAGACTTGAAGAACTTGCCCGACAAAAATATCAAGAAAATTCTCACAACATTCTTTCACACATTCGATTTAGTGTCGAAGATTATACTCACGGCGCTGAGCAATCCGACGACATCACATGTTTGGTTATAAAGGTAAAATGATATGAAAGAGATATTCAAAAAATTTTGGGTCAAGAATCAGAAGAAAATTATTCTTATATCAACTGTGATTCTCTTACTAATCGGAATAGCGAATTTCTTTTTCATATTTGAGGTTACGGCACAATCAAACGATGAATGTCTTTGGATCGAAAAAAAATCCTCTGACGGTGATTCTATCAAGGTTTATTTTGATCAGGTAAAAGAGAATGGTGTAACATGGCAAGCCGGTATTAGAAATGGTGATCAGCTTCTTGCCATAGATGGCGTTAAATTAATAAATAACCTTGTCGCCTCACGCACATTAGATCGTATTCAAGCGGGCGATTACGCTACATACAAAATTCTTAAGAACGGCAAGATACTTGAAGTCAAAATTCTTGTAAAAAAATTGATAAACTTCAGCGGACTGGCATTTGCGCTGCTCTCTTTTATTTGGATGATAGTCGGTTTCATTGTTGTGATGGCAAAATCGGAAGGAAGAACTCAGAATGCATTTTATAGAGTTGGAATTGCCGCCACTTTATTTGCAATGGCAGACATGCTATATCGCGGGCAGCAGGTTCCGAACCCGATTTTTCAAAACGTAATTCTTCTTTTTACTGTTGATGCATTGTGGACTTTAGGAGGAGTATTCTTTCCGTTTTTATTAGTCCGTTTCTTTTCTCTTTTCCCCAAGGAATTATCACTGGTCAAAAAGAAATGGTTCAATAGACTATTAAATTTTGGTCCTTATATTATCTTCGCTGTCATAATCTCATTGAAGATCTATTTTGTTTATCAAAAAGGAAACGGAAAACTGTATGAAACGATTTCAACTATAATCTCTTTTCTTATCGGTTGCGGTTTAGTAATCGGTCTGGTATTTCTATTTATTAATTATGTGAAGTTGAAAACAAAACAGGAACGAAACGCCATCTTTGTAATTCTAGTTTCGTACCTAATTTCTGTAATTGCGCTTATCTACACATTTACACTTGCGGCCAGGATTGGCGGTGTAATATTTAACAATCCATATTATTTCACTCCGGTTATTCTTATTGCGTTGCTTCCTATAGCATTTGGTTATTCTATTTTTCGATACTCGCTAATGGATGTAAGTGAAGTTGTTAAGAATACAATTGTATACGGGGCTGCAACTGTTGCGCTGGCAGGAATTTATTTCTTGATTATTTATCTGATCGGGCAGTCAATAAGTGCCGCAATTGGAACGGAATATCAAGGGGTAATTGCCGGAATGGTTTTTGTTTTATTTGCAGTTGTTTTCCAGTCAACGAAAGATAAATTTCAGGATTACCTTACAGAAAAGTTTTATCCTGAACAGTTCGCATTTCAATCACGATTGTTAGTTTTTAGCAACGAAGTAGCGAGTATTGTTGGACAAGAAAATATACTTGATTCAACTTTGGATATGTTCGTTAAGTCGCTGAGAATTAAAACATTCGGTTTGCTGCTGCGCGATGACGAAGATGTTTATAAACTTGCAAGACATCAGGGTATATCGAATTCATGGTTCCGGTTAGATGATAAAAAAAATATTATAGAGAAATTTCTTTTAGAACGTAGTTTAATCGGATTGGAACCCATAATTGAAAGGCAAGATTTCCGGACAATTTGGGAAGATGATGCCGACCGGCTAATTGTTGAAGATATTTTTACAATCATACCGTTATTTATTAAACATAAGGTGATTGGTTTACTGTTGTTTGGATTAAAACAATCCGGTTCCCGGTTTTCCGGTAAAGATATTGAATTGTTAATTTCAGCAGCTAACCAGGTTGCGGTTTCTATTGAGAATGCAAGGTTATATGAATCCGAAACTGAAAAACAAAAGATGGAACGCGATTTGGAAAATGCGAGGAAGATTCAAGAAACATTACTGCCAAAAGTTTTTCCAAAAATAGAAGGACTCGATTTTTCCGGCAAGATGATTCCCGCTATGCATGTTGGCGGAGATTATTTTGATCTGATTAAAATTTCGGAGAAGAAATTGTTTGTTGTTGTCGGAGATGTTTCCGGAAAAGGATTAAGCGCATCGTTCTACATGTCCAAACTTCAAACCATGATTCGTCTTTATTGCACCGATGGAAAATCACCCCGAGATGTTTTAATTGATGTAAACAAAAATATTTATGAAAACATCGAAAGGGGATGGTTTATTACTGTGTCACTTGCACTATTCGATCTTGATACAAAACGCGTAACATTCTGTAGAGCAGGTCATCCGGGAATGATCAGAATACGTAACGGCGAGTGCGATACATTTGCATCGGGTGGAATGGGAGTCGGCTTAGACAAAGGTGAACTATTCAATTCATCGCTTGAAGAAGAATCTTTACAACTTCAAAGGGAAGACCTATTCTTCATTTATTCAGATGGTGTTACAGAATTGATGAATTCGGCAAATCAGTTTTACGGCGAAGCAAGATTGGAAAAATTATTAGTGGAAAATTTCAATCATAACTGTTCTCAAATAGAAAAGATTTTACTTAATGATTTAAATGAATTCCGGGGTAAAGTGCCGCAGTACGACGATATAACTGTTCTTTCCATCAAAACTACATTTTGAAAGAATAGTCTAGCGGCTGCCTAATTCAAGACGGTAACGACTCAAAGAAAAGAATCTTTTAACCGGGAAACTGAATGTACTATTTGTAGTGAGTAACTATTCAAATTTATCATATTCATTTTATCGGATTCGACAGAAATAAATCCATAGTTAAGTCTAATCAAATTTTACCCAAACCGGAAAACATCAATAGAAAGTTTTTTAGATCAGCTTTCCAATCCTTCTTATATTTCAAAAATATAGTTTCTCGGAAATATTTTCTTTAGATTCAGCCAAGAAAAAGTTTTTCCATCATTAAATTAAGTGGCCTGAATGCTGCCCGATAAAAAAATATTTGATCTTTCGGATAGGGGTTTATTCGAACTGGCAAAAAATAATGATCAAATTGCATTCAACGAGATTTACAAAAGATACTGGTCCAAGCTTTATATTTACGCCTACAATGTCCTTAGAGAAAAAGATATCTGTGAGGATATCATTCAGGAAATGTTTACAAACTTATGGACGAGAAGAAAATCTTTGCAGATCGATAATGTTTCAGCTTATTTATACCAGGCTGTGAGATTCCAGATATTCAAACAATTCCGGCAACGAAAACTATTAGAACGACATAATTCAGAATTCGAAGATTTCATATCAGAAAATAGAATTGAAGAATCGATGGAATATTTAGAGCTTTATAATCGTATCGAAAGCCTGATAGAGTCCCTGCCGGAACAACGGAAAATAATTTTTCGGTTAAGCCGGAATGAGGAATTATCCAATAAAGAAATCGCTTCTAAACTTAATCTCTCCGTTCAAACGATAAAGAATCAAATTACCAATGCATTAAAAACCATCCGAAAATCGCTAAAAAGTATCAACATAATTTTTTTGTAAAACCCCCAACACTTACTTGTATTGATTCCGTGCAAAGATATTACCGAATGACACAAAGCGGATAGTACTTATTATCTCTCTACGGTACTTAAGTACAGAGAAAACGAAAAATAAGTAATCCATTACTTTTGAGAAGAAATAATGAACAATCAAGATTTCACAAAATTAGCTGAAAAGTACCTGAGAGGAGAATGCCTTCCCGATGAAGAGTTGTTGTTTCAGAAATATTTAGATTCATTCCAACATACCAGCACAAATTGGAATGCATTTGATTTAGGAGATAAACAAAACATGGAGGATAAAATATATTCTGAAATCAAGAAGAAGATAGAGAATACCGATAGAAATTTATTTCAAAAAATATTATTCACACCTCATCTGATCAAAACAGCAGCATCAATTATTTTATTCATTACTCTAAGTACAACTCTATTAATAGTAAGCGGCATATTCAATAAAAAACCGAAAGCTGTTATATGGAATGAGAATGTTACGGAGATGGGGCAAAAATTTACTTTGTCGCTACCCGATGGCTCAACAATAATTCTTAACGCGGACAGCAAATTAAAATATCCAATTGGATTCGGAAAGAACTCGCGGGAGGTCTATTTAAAGGGCGAAGCGTATTTCAATATTAGCCACAACCCGTCGAAACCATTTGTTGTTCATACCGGAAATCTTGTAACTACTGTGTTGGGTACAAAATTCAATATAAGCGCCTTTCCAGAAGAAAAAAACATTGCGGTCTCTCTGGTCAGCGGAAGCGTTAAAGTTTCTAAGGAAAATTCAGGTACAGTTGAGAATATTGTAATGCTTCAGCCGGATCAGCAGCTATTGTATAACAAGAACAACGAGATCGGCACTGTTGAACATTTTGATTTGCAGGAAGCAACCGGATGGAAAGAAAATGTGCTGGTGTTCAAGAAAGAACCATTTAAAAATGTTCTGGTGAAACTGGAAAGAGCTTACGGAATAAAATTCGAATTGACAGATCCATCGTTTTCCAACCGCAAAATCACCGCAAATTTCAAGAACGAATCTCTCTGGACAATCTCTGAGACACTTAAAAAGTTAACCGGGCTTCAATGCAAAAATATTAAAGAGAAAAACGAAACCAAGAAGATCATTTTCTACAAAAAATAATTTATCAACATATTTAAGGAGGAGTGAAAATCTATGAGGGTCAATAAAAAGCCATGACGATGGGAAGATCGTCACGGCTTTAAAATGCTAAACACATAATTAACAAAATGTTTAACACAGACAGGTGTAAAATATGAAAAATTATATTATACGGACAATCAAAATGGCTTTATTATATTCATTCTTGGGGCTGCTTCTACAGGGGATTCTTGTCAATATACTCTTTGCCACAACGCCTGCGGAGGGACAGAACCTTCGAGATATTAAAGTGAGTGTAAAGGCAGTAAGCGTTACGCTTGAACAGGCATTGCAAATAATTGAAAGTAAAACAAATTTTAAATTCATTTTTTTTGAAGAGGGACTTCCCCTGAATGAAAAAGCAACGGTTATTGTGGATGACGAATCTCTCTACAATATACTTGAAGTATTTGCTAAAGATTACGGATTAACTTTCAACAGAATCAACGATCAGATTGTTGTAAAAAAATCTTATGGGCAAAAAGAAAATTTAGTTACGGCTGTTGAAACAGGTTCTGTAAAAGGAAAAGTAACCGACTCAAGGACAAAAGAAGCTGTTGTGGGGGCAAGTGTTCTAATTAAAGGAACAACCCATGGTACTTCTACGAATATAGGAGGTAACTATACAATTGATAATGTTAGTGAAGGCAAATATACGTTGGTTGTTTCAAGTGTAGGCTATAAATCAAAGGAAGCAACGGTTAATGTTACTGCAAACCAAACAGTGGGGCTAAACTTACAGCTTGAACCAACTGATATTAATATGAATGAAATTGTAGTCACAACCGGTACGGTTCTCCCGACACTGGTTAAAAAGCTTCCCAATACAATAAGCGTTATAACAGCACGTGAAATTGAAAATATAAATCCAACCGATGTTGCTGACCTTGTCCGTTTAACTGTTCCAGGAGCTATATATACAGATGAAGGTGTCGGTACAACTTACGGAGCTTTTTCTGTAAGAGGAGTATCTACAGTTTCAGGAGCCGCCTCCACACTTAAGGTTTATATTGATGGAGTAGAAGCATCTGACCCGGCATATATAACCTATATGGACCCCAGTGTTATTGAACGTGTTGAGGTAGTTCCGGGTCCTCAAGCTTCAACTATCTATGGTGCAGGCGCTATTAGTGGTGTTATGCAGATCTTTACTAAACATGGAAAATCTGGCGACTCAAAACTATCCGGGAAAGTTACAGCGACTTCTATAGATAATAAGTATAATAGTGGTACTTCACCATTTGGCCAGGAATATTTATTAAATGCCAGCGGTGGTTACAGTATTTTCAGTTATAATTTAGGTGTTAATTATAACACTGAACCTCAATGGATACCGCTTTTTCAAGAACAAGCACTAAACCTTACCGGTTCCACAAATTTTCATCTTGGAGATCTGACCGGAGGATTGTCTCTAAATTATTCTAAACGGAATAATACAAGGGGATGGGATCCTATCTATATTAAAATGTATAACTCAATAGGACAAACTTATGCGGCACCGAATACTGCATCACAAAGCGCATACCAGACCTATGCACTTAATCTAAGTTATAAAGCTGCTGAAAATTGGACTCACAATTTTACTCTTGGCTATAATACATTGAATTCATTAAACTACGATAGAACTCCCAATACAACCACAAAACTTTATTCGATTACTGATTCGAGAACCGAACGCTGGACAGCATCTTACAACACATCATATCAGGCAAAGTTGTTCGAATTGATTGGTTCGGCAACAACATTAGGATATGATTGGTCTCAGTATTCCCATCCATTCTTCTCGTCTAAGGTTCTTGACAAAAATAATTATGATTTCGTAGATCAAAATCCAGGTTATGTAATAAATTCAGGATTCTTTGGACAGACACAACTATCGTACAATGATTTTCTTTTCTTTACAGGCGGATTGCGCGCAGATAAAAACCCGTCAGGGGCAACCAATGCATATACCTGGTCACCCCGTTTAGGGATTAGTGCCGTATATGAATTGGAAAAATGGATGGTGAAAGGAAGAATTGCATGGGGACAATCGGTTATTATTCCTGATGCCAGTCAGGTGGCAGGTACTGTAGCCCCAACATACATTATTTTTCCAAATCCTGGTTTAAAATCTCAGATACAAAAAGGTTGGGAGATTGGAGCAGACCTTTATTACTCAAGCATATTGTCGTTAAGCTTAACTTACTATAACCAAAAACCAACAAATTTAATTGAACAAGTGAATCTAGGGTCAAACAGTCAAAATATCTCAACTTATCAATACCAGAATGTGGACGAAGTTAAAAATGAAGGTTTTGAAATCAAAGCTGTTACACACCCATATGATTGGTTAACTATAAATATTAATTATGGTACAAATAAAAGTACTATAACCCAACTGGCGCCAACTTATACAGGCGGTTCAAGGGTTGGGGATCAATTAAACGGACAGCCTAAATATACATTGTCAACAAATATTGAAGTAACTCCAATTGAAGGTACAACAATAACACTGAGCGCTTTCCAATTTGGAGAGTGGATAGCTGCAGATTTTTATGGTTTTCTTGCTGATGTTTACAGCGGAAAATATGTTCCAGCAAAAAAACCATATCCATCAGGTTACCTAATAACATATCCTTCATATCTTAAAATTAATATGGGTGTTTCGCAAAAGATTACTGAAGTGCTAACAGGATTTGTTCAAGTAGAGAATCTAACAAACAACGACAAATTTGAACGACTCAATATGATTATTACACAACCTCGTACAATAATTTTTGGTATTAGATTCTCAGGATTATCATTGTAGAATTAATAATAAAGGGAAAACATGAAATTAAATAAAGCTAAACCTGTTATAAACAATTTTAGTAGAGTCGTGCTTTATGCGGCTCTACTTATTTTATTAACGTCAAAATATTCATTCGCAAACGGTCAATTTGAATTAAAGGGAAGAGCTGTTGGATTAAATGGTAAAAAGATAGTTTTAATAGGTGTGCCTGAATTAAGAACTTCGGATAGCCTTGGTACAACAATAATTAAAAATGGTAAATTCAGTTTCAAAGGGAGTATCGCCACACCTATTCTTGCCAGATTGATGGTACCGCAATCAAATCATTATTCAAGTTTTTGGCTTATGCCCGGAACTGTTGAAGTTGAACTTGACACCGCACGAGTTTCAGAAAATTCTCCAAAAGAGTTAGTACCAGTTGTAAAGGGTTCTTCTGAACAGAATATATACAACCTGTTTAATGAGAAAATGAAAATTCTTTCTTCCGATCTTAATCGAGAGTACAAAAAAATGAGTGCCATGAAAGATCCGGAAGAGAAAAAGAAGCAAGAAGAAAAAGTTTCTGATATTCGAGAAGAATACACTAAGAATTCTAACCAGTTCACTTGGGATTTTGCTAAAGAACATAACAATTCATTCGCGGCTTGCTTCTCTCTATCATTCGCAATTAATGATTCATACGGACCGATTGAAAATTTAGCAAGCGTAATGAATAATTTTACCGATGACGTTAAACAGTCATTATCATATAAAAAGAATTCAGAAGAATTAGCCTCCTTGCTAAGGATTCAGCCCGGAAAACATGCACCGGATTTTACATTAACAGATGTGGATGGAAAAGATCTTAGTTTATCTTCTTTGAAAGGGAAGGTTGTTTTAATTGATTTCTGGGCTTCATGGTGTATACCTTGCGTTGCATCAATACCATCGATGAAAATTTTATATAATCAATATAGAGACAAGGGTTTTGAAATATTGGGAGTATCAAATGATTCGAAAATTGATGCATGGAAGAAATGTATTCAGCAAAATAGTATTCCATGGAAAAATGTTGTAGATCGATTCCCAATTCAATATAGACCAGCGGAGATCGCAACGCTTTACAGTATACATTTTCTGCCCACAACTTTACTAATTGATAAAAACGGTTTAATTGTCGCAAAGAACCTGCACGACAAAGAACTCGAGGAAAAGATCAAAGAGATTCTATAAATCTCTAAAGTAGTAATTGGAATTTAGTTGGTTACTGGGTATAATTTCCCGACAAAATTGATTGTTCACACTTTTGCGAGATCTTTGATATTTATAAAATATTTCCAATGTTCTCGTACACTCCTAACTCTCCAGAGATCAACCATTAGCCATCTTTGGAGAGTTTTTTTACAGATTCAATTTTTGTTGAGTATTAATGATGATTATGAATTCTTTAGCACTATTTATGAAAAGGAAAGATTATGAAGCGCATATTTTTAAATATATTCTGTTTACTAATAATACTATCCTCGACCCAAGCAGCAGACGATTCTGATAAAACAGTAATTTATGGTAAACTTCTTGGATATAATGATAAACCCATTCAGACAGCGCATGTTACGCTATTACCTGAGAATATCACTTCAATGATTCTTACAGGAATTAAATTGGATCCGGTTAAAGTTGAGAGTGACGGATCATTTAAAATAATAACTGATCGAAAGGGAATGCTTTCTCTTTCGTTCATAGGCGATAAACATGAAGGCCAGTCGGTTTTAATTTTTGTTGAAAAGCCTTCAAAAGTAAAACTTGATGTTCGGCTTGTTCTTTATCAATGGTCAGATAATGTGAATGAGCTTAAATTGGTTGGCGATTTTAACAAGTTTTCATGGAACTCCGATTTTATTTTGATGAAAAAAAATGAAGACGGAACATTCTCAGCGGATATTAATATTAATGAGGATAGAAAATTAAAGTATGGCATTATTGGTTACATTAAGGGAAGCGGGGCACTTTTGACGGGGACTGAACAAGACGAAACAGAAATTAGAGGAATGGCTAATTATGCCACGGTGGTAGATGTGAAAAAAGGGATTAAAACAATTGTTTTTGATCCGGCAAAACTCCCGCATGAAAATTCGGATCCTTATATTAAATTCGAAAATCCCCAATCCTATACGGCAAAAATTGCACTGCTCAGTGATGAATTTAACAAAGCTTTAATTAATAGTTATAAGAGCAAACCAAATAATTATGACTGGAATCCAATTGTTGCTCAAATAAAAAAGAGCTTGGGAACTGAAAAGAATAAGTATGTTCGTCAAATGCTGTTCATCAGTTATATAAATCTTATTAGTACAAATTATAAAGTTGAACCGGCGCTAATTAAGAAAGCTCTAACTGAACTTTCTCCCGATTATGAATTATTCAGCATGCGGTGCAGCAGCAATTTATACGAAGCCGTAGTAATGAACGGAGGTTATGCAGAGAACAAAAAATATGTCGAAGATATTCTTGCCAAAAATCCGAGCAAGGAGTTCCAGTCATTTTTTCTGAATTCCGCATATGATATTGAACTGAAAAACAAAAACACGATTCTCGCTGACGAATTCTATAATCGACTTCAAAATAATTATCCGGATTTTTATGCTGCAAAGCTGGCAAAATCAAATAAACCTCCAGAAAAAATAGTCGCCGGGAAACCGATGATTGAGTTCGAATTTACTTGCATCGACAGTTCCCGGAAAGTTTATACTAACAATGATTTTAAAGGTAAAAATTATTTGATTGATTTTTGGGCGGTCTGGTGTGTGCCGTGCTGTGCTGAATTACCTAATGTTCATCAAGTATATGAAAAATATAAGAACAGGAATTTCGAAATACTTAGCGTATCTCTTGATGCGGCACCGAAAGATGTAGAAAAATATAGAAAGATAAAATGGGCAATGCCATGGCATCATGCCTTTCTTGGTCAGGAAAATTTTAAAGTTGGCAGTGAAGTCGGTAACTATTTCGAACTTCACTCAATTCCAAAACCAGTCCTTGTCAATTCGGAAGGAATCATTATAGCAGTAGGTAATGAATTGCTAGGTGAAGGATTGGAAAAACATTTAGTTGAATTGCTGAAATAATTTTGCAGGTTAACCAAAAGAGCTAGTAAATGAATCTTTCGATGATTGGTTAACCTTTTCTCATAGAACCTCTCTGAGGGAATCCCCCGCCTTTAGAGAGGTTTTTTAATTGTAAATTGGAAAGACGATATTCCATATCATCTCTGCGAAAATCTTGTCAGTTCTGCATTTCAAAAAATCTTATTAAGTAATTCATAAGTTATAAATACAAGGTGAGATTTTAGTTACAGATTTTCTTATGTTCTATCCAAAATGAAGAATAAACAAAGAAAAGATATTAACAACCGTCGCGAAATCAGCCTGAATGTTCTAAAGATTAGTAAATATTTTTATAAGAAAAGGGATTTTTAATTGACACGATTTGCAAAACTTATCTTGATCTATATAAAAAAAACGATAAACAGAATTACCTTTTTATTAAAAACGAAAATAGAATTTAAAACCTTTATTGTCCTTGGAAGTGTGCTGGTTGGTATTCTATCCGGCTTAGCTGCCGTAATTCTTAAAAAGCTGGTTCATTTCTTTCAGCAGGAGCCAAGAATCTTGCTTGATGAGCTTGGTTTAAAAATCCTTTTGCCGTTTACCCCCTTAATAGGAATTCTACTCTCCGTATTGATTGTAGATCTTTTATTCGGAGGAAAAATCGCCAAAGGATTAAGTCACATCATATATATTATAATCAGACGTAAATCTGACATTCCACGCCGTGATACAATCTCTCATTTACTAACAAGCGGGGTTACAATTGGAATGGGTGGTTCGGCAGGACTCGAAGCGCCGATAGTTATAATAGGTGCAGCTATAGGATCCAATTTTGCAAAGAGTTTTAAACTAAACTATCAAACAAGAACTTTACTGCTGGCATGCGGATCTGCTGCCGGTATATCGGCAATATTTAACAGTCCAATTGCCGGAGTTATTTTTGCATTCGAAGTTTTACTACCTGAAATAACAGTCTCATCATTCATTCCTCTCTTGATCGCATCTGCATCTTCGGCTGTTCTTTCTAAATTTCTTTATAGTGGACAGTTGTTTTATTTAGTTACTGAAGGGTGGCAACTGTACGCAATCCCATATTATATAATGCTGGGAATTCTTTGCGGATTAATTTCTTTGTATATAATTAAAACCTCTTTTTTGATGGAAGCTCGCCTGGAAAAATTTCAAAAACATTATGCTAAAGCCGTTATAGGAGGTTTATTATTATGCGGATTAATATTTTTATTCCCTCCGCTTTTTGGTGAAGGTTATACAAGCGTTATAAAATTACTTTCAGGAAATCATTTTAGTCTATTAGAAAATAGTCTCTTTAATGAATTCATTAACAAAGATTTATCGTTAATTGTTTTTGTAGCTCTGATGATTTTTACAAAAGTGATAGCCACATCTTTAACAATCAGTTCCGGCGGAAACGGCGGAATATTTGCGCCTTCTCTTTTTATCGGCGCATTAACAGGCTTTTTTCTTGCTCACTCATTGAGATATTTTGGCGTTGCAGAACTAAACAGCCAAAATTTCATTGTTGTAGGAATGGCCGGTGTTCTATGCGGAGTATTACATGCGCCTTTAACAGGAATCTTTTTGATTGCAGAGATTACAGGAGGTTATACTTTAATTGTTCCTTTAATGATTGTTACGGCATTATCCTTTTTTATTTCAAAACATTTTCATCCCCATTCGATTTATACGACCTCATTGGCAAAAAAAGGGATAAAGTTCAGATCCGAGAAGGAGAAGTATTTTATACAGCAAATGAGTGTAAGCGATTTAGTTGAGAGCGATTTTATTATTATAAAACCGGGAATGACCTTAAGAGACTTAGTTGAAAAAATACCTCTTACAAAAAGAAATTTATTTCCGGTTGTAGATGACGAAAAAAAATTGATTGGTGTTATCACTCTTGATGATATCCGGGAGATCATGCTTGATTATGAAGCATATGATATAATTCTTGTGACCGATATTATGGTTTCTAACTTTAACGCTATCGATCTCAATGAAGATATCAACAGAGTCATCGAGATATTTGAAGAAACACAATTGTGGAATTTAGCTGTTACAAACAATGATGAATATGTCGGCTTTATATCTAAATCAACTATATTTAACAAATATTTATCTGTGTGGGCAAAGCAGCAGAAAGAATCGATATAATAACAGGTAATATCTTTGTATTATATACCACTATTTTCTCCAAGATTAAATAAAATGGTTAGCGATTTGTGATTAGTAGAGATATGTAGCAGCAGTAAAGAGGTAGGCAGTTGCGTGTCACTACTTGGAATGATTTAGTTGAAGGAGGTGACAAAAAATGGAAATTTTAGAAAAGATGAATAAGAGAGTGAGAAGGTTTAGCATAGTCGATTTGAAGCTTGCACTTGGTTCTACGATGTTTTTGGCGCTTATACTTGCTAAACTATTTCCACAAATAATGACAATCAGCATCTGGTGGTTCGCGGTGTTTTGGCTGTTATGCGGCATAAAGCCTCTTTACACTTTCTGGGCAAAGAAGCAAATAGAGTAGCATGTAGAGACGTTAAGTTACTTTTTTGAGACTCGCCGCGGTGAGTCTCTATTAGAGACAATATGAAAAGAGATTCAACAATGTTGAGACGGAATATCCCTTCTCTGGTTTAAAACAAAAAATCCCGCCTAAAGCGGGATTTTTTGTTTTAAACTATAAAGGAAATTAGAAAGTAACTTTTGTTTTGGTTCGTTTAGAATATTCAAGAACGAACGCGCTTGCAACGAATACCGATGAATAAGTTCCGGTGATCATACCGATAAACAGAGCAAATGCAAAACCTCTCAATACCTCACCGCCGAAAATTAAAAGTACGGTGATACTTAGTAATGTTGTTAATACTGTTATAATTGTTCTGCTCATTGTTCTGTTGATTGCGTAATTCATATTTTCTTCAACAGAAAGAGTTTTATGAATCTTCATCTGTTCACGCACACGGTCGAACACAATTACAGTATCGTTAATTGAATAACCGATAAGAGTTAGAAACGCTGCAACAACGCTTACCGATATTTCCAGATTGAAACCCGGAATAACACCGTATAAAGCCGCAAAGACACCAAGCGTAAGAAGAACGTCATGAAAGAGCGCAATTACAGCACCGATTGCAAATGCGAATTTAAACCGGAAACCAAGGTAAATTAGAATCACGAGAAGAGACAAAATTACAGACAATACTGCGTCTCGTTTTAATTCTTTACCAACCTTTGGACCGACCCTATCTTCTTTCTCAACTTTAAAATGGTTATCTGCGTATACCTCTGACAGTTTTTCTTTAATTAAATCGGAAATACCGAGACGAACATTTAATTTGGTATTAGTAGGCTCCATAGAATCGAGAGCACTCTGATACCCGGCTAAGTTTAGTCTATTATTTAAAACAATAGCTGTCTGTGGATCGGGAAGTGAATAAGTAATTGATGTGGAGGTTGAATCCGTAATTTTCTTTTCAACACCAGGATAAATCTTTGCCATTTCAGATTCAATACTCGTTCTAACTCTCATTAAAACGTTTTTCGGAAGTTCCTGAAGTTCAGTTCTTAACAAAACGCCAGTTGCGTCGCCAAATGTTTTCACTTCTAAGTTGCCAATTCCAAGTTTATCAACTTCGTTTCTCATCTTTTCGATATCAACGGGTCTTTCGAATTGAAGTGCAATCTCCGAACCGCCTTTGAAATCGATTCCAAACTCGACACCTTTGAAAACAATAGTTAACAAACCCAGAAGGAGAATTGCAGACGACACCAAGTAGAAGGTCGTGCGTTTTGCCATGAAATCAATATGTAAATTTTCAAAAAGTCGCATCTATGATTTTTCTCCTAAAATTTAACCGACGTTAATTTTATAACCTTTTGTCAACATAAAATCGAAAATAACACGAACAACTACCAACTGCGCAAATAAGCTTGTAACCAATCCTATCATAAGAGTTAAAGCAAAACCTTGAATTGGTCCGCTTCCAAACTGATAAAGAATTAGTGCGGTAAAAAATGTTGTTATGTTAGAGTCAAAAATTGCTGAGAAAGACATTTTAAAACCGCTGTCTACAGAAGCTTTTACTGTTTTACCCGTGGCTAATTCTTCCCGGATTCTTTCATAAATAATTACGTTTGCATCCACAGCCATACCCATTGTTAAAATTATACCTGCAATACCGGGTAATGTAAGTGTAGCTCCAAATCCAGCCAACACTCCGACTAGCAATAATATTGTTACCATTAATGCAAAAGAAGCAAACATACCGGCTTTCCTATAATAGAATATCATAAATACTGCAATTACAAAGAAACCAATTACGGTAGAACTTAATCCTTTATTAATAGAATCCTGACCGAGTGAAGGTCCAACAACTCTTTGTTCAAGCGTTTCGATTGGTGCCGGGAGAGCGCCGGCTTTCAATACGATCTCAAGAAGTTTAGCTTCTTCCATGTTAGCTGAGCCGGTAATTCTTGAACTACCGCTCGGAATTTTACCTTCTATTGTCGGGGCAGTATAAACTTGACCGTCAAGTATAACAGCGCATCTTTTACCGATATTAGCGCCTGTAATTCTAGCCCATTCGCGCGCGCCTTCATTGTTCATCTGCATTGTAACTTCAGGAGCGGAAGTGGATGGGTCAATATTAGCCTGGGCATCAACTACTACTCCGCCCGTTAATTCAGCTTCTTTACTAACCATATACATTCTGTAATAATCAATTCCGTCATTACCTTTTAAAGGTTTTGCATCATAAATGAATTGAACATTATCCGGCATTACTTTTTTAACTTCAGGATTTTCCAGCAACGCATCAATTTTATTCCGATCATTTTCTTTAACATAAGCATCGGCACTTCTTTGAGGATCGATCAGTCTGGCAAGAGTGAAAAACGGATGTTCCTTTGCAAACTGTTCTTCTGTAAGTTTTTGATCTTTTTTGGTAGTATCTGTTTTTACAGCGGATACATTTTTAGATGAGTCAATTTTATTCAGTCCGGCAACAGTTTCATCAATTTTATTCATGATGGCAATTGCAAAACTAGCATCCTTCACCATTTTGAATTCCAGCAATGCCTGTCCTTGAAGTAGCCGTTTAGCTTCTTCTTCTCTTGCAATGCCAGGTAATTCAATTACAATCCGGCGGGAACCCTGCTTTTGAATACTCGGTTCAGAAACACCGTACTGATTTACTCTATTGCTGATAATTTCAATAGCTCTTGTTACGGCATCGTTTTCCTGCTGTTCCAGTTTACTTGCAATTGCATCATCGCTTTCACGAATTGAGCCGAAGTATCTGCTCATCCGTACATTCTTTGCTTTCATCTTACGGACAAAAATTGCTACTACATTTTCGTCAGTAGATTTTGAATCGGCTTCCGATTCTTTTAATATTTGTTTGAATTGCTGGTCGGGATCTTTAGCTAATTTTTCAAGAAGCTTTGCGGTATTCACTTCCATAACAAGATACATTCCGCCCTGAAGATCTAGACCGAGCTTCATTCTTTTTTCTCTCGCGGATTTGTATTCCGGTGTATTGACAAGAATACTATCTTTGATGGAGGAAAGTTTAGTTTCTAATTCTGTAGGAGTGATCGACGGATCGTTCTTTTTAATCTTTGCCTCATAAGAAGCCAACTTTGAAGTAACTTCTTTAGTATTCATTGAATCTTTATAAGTTGGGTAGAGGAGGTAAAGACTGAGAGCAATAGCCGCGATAATCATTATGATTCTGAATCTTAGCTCTTTCATTCTGGTATGTAATTTTTAGTGATTGAAATAGTAAAATTTATGAGTATTAAATAATGCCCCGAATAAACGGGGCACTTAAAACAAAATTTAAATCTATTCTCTTACCACCCAGGTTTTAACAACTGCTGAAACGCTCGGGTGAACTTTAATAGTTACACTGTAAATGCCGAGAGATTTAATCGGTTCTGTAATTTCGATTTTTCTCTTATCTATGTCGTAACCTTTTTCTTTCATAGAATCAGCTATCATCTGGCTGGTAACTGTACCAAAAATTTTATCTTCTTCACCAACTTTAACAGGAATGGTGATAGATACTTTTTCAATATCGTTAGCAAGTTTTTGAGCAAGGTCAAGTTCTTTAGCTTCTTTTTTAAGAATTTGTTTCTTCTCTTCTTCAAGAGCTAAAATATTTCCTTTGGTTGCCTGATACACAATTTGACGCGGGATGAGATAGTTTCTTGCATATCCGTCCTTAACGGCAACTACATCTCCAACTTTTCCAAGCTGATCAAAATTTCTTCTTAATATTACTTTCATTGCCGCTCCTACTTAACTGCTTCTGAAACAAATGGTAAAATTGCCAACTGACGGGCTCTTTTAATTGCCTGAACTAATACTCTGTGTTGTTTTGCCGTTAGTCCGGTTATTCTGCGGGGAATGATTTTACCTTGATCGGTTAAAAATCTTCCGAGTTGTTTAGAGTCTTTGTAATCGATGTAACCATCAATTGTTCTCTTAACTTTTTTCTGGTTTTTATTTCTTTCATTTCTCATATTTTGTTACTCTTCATTAAGTCTGATTCTTCATCGGTTAGAAATTTATCGAATGAGTTATCTTCATAATCTGCTTCGTCTGATTCAACAATAACATCTTCGCCGTTACCGGTCGTCTTTGCAAATTTATTCAGAAATTGAATTCTCTTAGCTTTAATCTCAACGATTGTTCTGTTTTTTCCATCTTCTGTTTTAAAAGTTCTGCTTTGAAGTTCTCCATCAATTAAAACAGCGCTTCCTTTTTTAAGACGGTCTTTGCAGCTATCGGCTAATTTATTCCAAGCAACAACGCCGACATAGCAAACATCTTCTTGCCATTGATTGCTGCTGTCTTTATACCTTCTATTAGCCGCAACATGAAAATTTACGACCGGTGTATTATTAGAAGTCTGTCTGAAGACGGGATCTTTTGTAAGATTGCCCGCAACAATAACACTATTAAGTTCTGGCATCTTAAGTTCAGCCATCGTTACCTCCATTGCTTAACAAATTAGTTATACTTGGCTTTCTGTCGTTTTTAATTGGGCTTCAGCAGCAGCTGCAGCTTCTGCATTCTTAAACGCTTCTTTTTGTTTAGCTATTGCTTCGAGCGCAAATCTATCAAGTTGAATTGTTAAATAACGAATAACATTTTCATCCAGCCTGTAGTTTCGTTCTAATGTTGCAATCAGATCTGTTGATGAATTAAATCTGAAGATAACATAATAACCGCTTTTTGCTTTATTGATCGGGTATGCGAGGCGCTTTCTGCCCCACTTATCCAAATCAAGCATTTCACCGCCATGTGTTGTAATTGTTTCTTGCATACGGGCAATGGTTGATTCGATTTGATCTTCTTCGAGTGCTGCGTTGATAATTGCAACGCTTTCGTAGGTTCTCTTACGCATTGTGATACTCACCTCCCTATGGTCTTTGTCCCTCCGTCTATGCGGAGAGAAGGGTTTATAAATTGGGCTCAAAAATAGGATTATTTAAGAAGCCGTGCAATAATTTATTGAATAATTAATTTTATTCGTTTTTAGAGTTTTTTGGGCGGATTATTGAGGTCTAAGCCGTCTTTTTGATCTGGCTGCTCTGAATTTACCGAAAAATTCTTTTTTGATTTACTGTACAAGTCCAACATTGATTTATAACCGCCGTATACAAATTCCTCAATCAACTCAACGGCAAACTCTATACTTTTATTTATAACACTCAATTCTTCTTTAATAAATTTATCAAGAACAAATTCTGCCATTTCACCTTTTTCAAATTCGTTTCCAATTCCAAATCTTAAACGGGGGAATGAATCACTTTGCAAATGGTAGATTATTGATTTGATTCCGTTATGTCCGCCGTCGCTTCCGGATTTTCTTAAGCGAATTTCTCCAACGGGTAAATTTACATCATCAACCAATACCAGAATATTTTCAACATCAACGGAATGTTCTTCCAAGAAATCTAAAACCGGAATGCCGCTCAAATTCATGAATGATGTCGGCTTCAACAAAAAAAAATCGGAAGAGTTCATCACACCTTCCGAATAAACGTAATCCTTTTTCGAGGAAATAAATTTTAACTTATTCTTCTGAGCAAAGCGATCGAGTATTTGAAACCCAATATTGTGCCGGGTCAACTCGTATTTTGTACCCGGATTACCTAGCCCAACAACAACATACAACTAGATTATTCCTCTTCTTCAGTCTGCTTGCCTTTAGTAATAACTTCAGGTTCAGATTTTTCATCACCCGGTACAACTGCTGCTACTGTAGGTTCAACTGCTGCACGCGGTACAACAACGGAAACAATTATAACATCCGGATGCTGTACGAATTTAACTTTTTCGATGTTCAAGTCACGTACGTGAACAGAATCACCTAAAGCCAATTCGGAAATATTAATTGCGATATGATCCGGAATATCTGCCGGTAAGCAAGAAACAGTAAGTTTATGAAGTGTCTGCTGAACAACGCCGCCTTCTTTAACACCTTTAGCTTGTCCTTCAAAAAGAAGCGGTACATCAATTTCAATTTCCTGATCTGCAGAGATACCAAGAAGATCGAAATGGACAACACGATCTGTAACCGGATCGAACTGAACATTTTTCAAAATTGATTTGAGTTCTTCACTATCACCAATTTTTAGATTGATGATATGAGTTTCCGCTGTAAAGACAATTGGTTTTAATGCTTTCTCGGAAACATAAACTGGAATCGGTTCAACACCTTTGGTATAATAAATTCCCGGAACGTTTCCATCTCTTCTCAATTGGTTAACAACACCTTTTGTAGAGAGAGTTCTTTTGTTTCCTTGTACTAGTATTTCTGACATTTCTTAATTATCTCCCAGAATAAATTTTTCTCTAACTTTTATCTATTTCGAATAAAGAACTTATTGATTCATTCCTGCTGGAACGAATAATTGCTTCCGCAAATAGACCGGAAGCTGATCTTACAACAATTTTTCCGCCTGCATCCGACTTTAACGGAATGCTGTCTGTTACATATAATTTTTTAATTTCCGAATCTTTAATTCTCTCAATTGCCTCACCGGAAAGGAGGGCATGAGTAATAGCACCGTAAATATCTTTTGCACCTTTTTCTTTAAGGGCTTTAATAGAACTCACAAAAGTTCCGCCCGTATCAATCAAATCATCAACAAGAAGAACGTTTTTCCCTTTAACTTCACCAATAATATTCATTGCTTCTGCTTGATTATGCTTTGGTCTTCTTTTATCAATAACAACAAGACCGGCATCTAATCTTTTTGCGTAAGAACGCGCAAGTTTAATTCCACCCATATCTGGAGAAACAACAACAAAATTTTTCGTTTTCTTTTTGAATATTCCTGTAAATGCCGGTGAAGCGTACAAGTGATCGAACGGAATATCAAAGAAACCTTGAATCTGAGCCGCATGCAAATCCATAGTAATAACTCTATCTGCACCGGCAACCGTAATTAAATTTGCAACGAGTTTTGCAGTAATGGAAACTCTCGGCTGATCTTTTCTATCCTGCCGGGCGTAACCGAAATATGGAATAACAGCAGTAACCCTAGTTGCGCTTGCTCTCTTGGCAGCATCAATTGTTATAAGGAGTTCCATTAGATTTTCTGCAGGAGGATGTGTAGATTGAATAATAAACACATCTCTGCCTCTAATGTTTTCCATGAACTTAACCCAAATCTCACCGTCGCTAAATCTTCTAAAGTCAATCGAACCGGGGGTCAATTTCAAATACTTACATATTTTCTTGGTCAATTCCTTACTGGAAGTACCGGAAAATATGAGTGGTTGATGCTTCAATTGGCAAATAATCTATCTTAGTTCTAAAAACGGTGGGCAAATATAAAGAAATCAGCAAGGCGTGTCAAATTAATTGGGTTTATCTTTTATAGGTCAAAATTTTACATCATTTCATCCTTTTACTAAAGAGAAATACAATAACTACAATTAAAACGAATAACGCGCAGATATAAATCCAAACCGGTGTTTCTTGCAATTTAAACGGACGGTATGTTGCCGTTATATACTTTCCGGTGCCGATATCATCAAGTGAAAATTTCCAGGTAAGTTTATTCCGATCAATTTCCGTTGCATTATGGCTTAATGTTTCTCCGGGAAGATAATAGATATATGTAATTGAGAAATTTTTGCTCCCATAACCAAATCCCGTTGCAAAGGGAGGAACAAACTGAGAGAATATTTTTGTGTTTTTTGTACCATCCTTAATTGATAATTCCGATTTCCGGAAAGCAGGAGTTGTATTTAATGAATCCAGACTGTTAAAATCCAATGATACTTGCGCATGAATTGTGCTGTCGCCAAGATCCTTAAATATCTCAACTTTTTTAATTGAGCTGTATTCTGAAGAAAATTCTTTATTAACGGAATCCTTGCTGAAAATCCCAAGTTGTTCAACTATTGAAGAATCTTTTTGCGAATTCCATTTCATCCAGTAATGGATGAACATGTTGCCGGATCCGTCTTTTTTAATTGTCGTAATTTGAGTATAGTTTAAGCAGCCGCTGAGAAATAATAAAAATGAAGAGACAAAAAGTAAAAGGATTCTGCGATTCATAACGCCAATTTTTTTGTTGACAAATATGCGAAAAAAACGATTAACAAAATAGAAGTTTGATTTATGAAACCTACTGAGTATTTTTGCCACCGGTTTAAGAAAATATCAATAAGGAAAATTATGCCGACTTACGATTATAAATGTTTGGATTGCGGTTACACTTTTGAACATTTTCAACGGATTAATGATGAGCATCTAACTAATTGTCCTAAATGTAACGGGCATGTTAAAAGATTAATTGGCGCGGGTTCAACTCCAATTTTCAAAGGTACAGGATTCTATCAAACAGATTATAAAAACATTTCTAAAAACGATTCAAAAAAAACAAGTACAAATTCTACTGAAAAAAAATCCGGGGAGTCAACCCCGGATAAAAAATAGATTTATAATTGAAGAATATTTTTTAAAAATCCAATCCAATGGAAACTAAATACCGCGGCACAGAAAAATGCTGCAAATCATATTTCCATGCAATGTCCAGTCTCCACAAAAACAAAAAATAAAATCTAAAACCAACTCCGGTACCAATTAAAAGATCTTTTGTAATATGTGAACCGGTATCATCGGAGCCGATTAGTTGAAGTTTTTGAGTCTTGTCCCACGCCGAGCCGGCATCTATAAATGCTACGCCAAGAATATTCTGAAAAAATAATGGCAAACCTCCGGTTAGTAAATATCTAATTATTGGAATGCGAAGTTCTAAATTTACCAATCCATATTTAGAGCCGATCCGTTCGGCATAATCGTAACCGCGAAGTGGAAGAGCCGGACTTAAGAAAGCGAAATCATTGGCATTAGAAATTGGAATGCCGCCGGTAGAAAATGTGCGGTTAATCCAATTTTCTGTTCCTCCGATAAAAAATCTTTGCGGAGTTGCACCCGCTGATAAACCTCCGGAAACTCTAAACACAAATCCGTTATCATAAAAGAAACGAAGATAATTTCTGTAATCGAAAGTTATCGAATAAAAACTTTGAGACTTTCTAACAAATCCGGGATCTCCGAAAAGTGTTAACGAATAGCGTGTTCCTTCTATCGGCGAAGTGTATCCCCATAAAACATTATCCTGCACATAACTCATTGAAGGAAGTGTATAAGTATTGTGATCGGATGGGACAGAAAGATTATCAAGATTATCCGCACTTACGCTCAAAACACTAAATCCGAAATCTAAACGATGAAAGCGGTCAAGAGGATAACTTGCAGTTCCGACTAAGCCGAAATTTGTAAAACGGTATAATTCCGATCCTAAAAATCCGTCTTTGTAAAGAAACCGTGCGGTATGAAAGGCTTGTATGCTAAGATCGAGACGTTCTTTCAGATAGTAATATGCCAAACCGTAATCGCTATTTTTAATATCAACTTGCAAACTGGTTATGCCTACCAAACGATGATTTCCTAGAACATCACTGAATGAAAGAACAGTAGTTCCCAGCAAACCGTAAAAAGTACTGTACCCGGCGTTGGCGTAAACTAAATCCGGCGAGAAATTAATTTTATATTTATTAACAAGGAAATTTCCATTCTTATCAAGTTCTTCTTTGAATAATTGATTCCGTTTTGCAATACGCGCACTATCACTTTCGGTTTTGTCGCTAGTAAAAATATATTTTCTATATGCGTTATTCAAAGAATCATCCACTACCTTTTTATCACTAATATATTGCCCAACAAAAATCTTGGGATTGGTTATATTTGAAGTAGAATCGACTTTCGCTAACTCATTCACTTTTAATGAATCTTGGTTTGAAACCACTTTCTGAGTCGAATTTTTTGATTCTTTATCCTTTGACTTGATCAAACTTGTCATGTACTTAGTGAATTTGAGAGAATCAGCATCCGCTTTCATATCGAAGGGATTGTTGAGAAGGAAAATATTATAACCAAGATTATAGAGCGCGGTGAAGACTAATTTTTTGCCGTCGTATGTAAGCGAAAGCTGGCCAAGATCGCTTTGCGAATTAGTAATCGGGATTGCCTTATATTCTAGTGAAGATTTGACAGAATCCTGTTCTGAGGTTTTAATCTTTTTCTTATAGATGTTGTTAATTCCATTATGGTCTGAAACAAATAGAATCTCTTTTCCATCCGCCGATACAGCCGCATATTTTTCATCGCTCAAGTTCCAATCTGTAATTCGGTCAATTTTTTTGCTAGCTAAATCAATCGAATAAAGATCATACTGTTTGTAATCATGTTTGTACATATCAAAATCAACAGTTGGAACCGTTTGAGTTAAATCGTTCCCGCGGTCGGATGAAAAAATTATTCTTTTTCCGTCCGGAGTCCAAACCGGTTCTGTATCGCTGTAAATATCGTTTGTAATGTTGGTTACCTGCTGAGTAGTAAAATCATAAATATAAATATCTGATTGAACAGCATCCTGACCGACAAAAGCTAATTTATTTCCATCACGAGACCAGTTCACAGATTCAATTCCGCTTAGTCTGAAGGGAAGTTCATAACTTTTTTCTGTTTCCGCATCAATTATTGTGATAACATCGTAACCGCCTGCTGTAGAAGAGAGTGCAAGACGTTTATTGTCCGGCGACCAAGTTAAAGATGGATGTAAAACGGTTAATTCCTCAAAATCATTAGTCCAGCCGCTTTCAACAATTTTTTTCAAAACTTTTCCGTCTTGTGAATTCATTACATAAACATTCAAATAAATATCACGGTCGGATATAAACGCAATTTTATCACCTTGAGGAGAGATAACAGGGCTTGTATTATAGAAGCCGCCGATTTTTTTATTATCGGTTAATCTTTTAGACAATTCGTCCGGGTCTTGAGTAGTAGCAACATCCGGCCAAAATTCTTTTTTCAAACTTTTTTTCCAGCGTTCATTTAATTCTTCTATATTAATTCCAATAGCAGATTTCATAGCAGATCCTAAAGAGCCTGTACTCTGGACGCTATTAATTATTTCACCAACTTTTTGTCTGCCGTAATTATCGGCTATGTATCTAAAAACGGATTGACCTCCGCGGTAAGCAAGGTATCCATCAAGCTGGTCTATATCCGGAAGCGTTTCACTTATAATTGAATTACGAATAAACATATCGGTATTTGTTTCCCAGCCCTGCGAAAGAAATTCAGCGCTTCCTTCCATAAACCAAGTTGGAAGCTGCAATGAAATTCCTTTGGCAATTATGTTCTGTACAGTTCCACCGAAATACATATCGCGCATAACGGCATGAACAAGCTCGTGAGCAATTACATGTTGAAATTTTTTGTAAGAACCTTCAAAAGGGAAGACAACGCGGTTTTTGAATGGCTCCGTAAAGCCTCCGGTTCCTTTGCCGGTGTATTCATCTGTAACATTGGTTTCCTGGAAGTCATTGTGAGAATTGTAAGCTATAATGGTAACTCTGTTATTCAATTGGTAATTAATATCTTTTTCAATATGCGAAAGAGCGTCTTCCGATGCTGATGCCGTAAACTCGGCAATTTTTTCGCCGCCTTTTGAAAAATAAATATCAAAATGACGTGTTTGTATATAATACCAATCAAAATCTTTATAGTTTACTTTGTTCTGCCCAAACTGAGCGAGCGAAACAGAAGTCAAAATAAAACTCATTACAATTGCAAAATAAATTCTATTCATCCACTACCGCCTTTTTATAATTTTAATCTTCTAATAGAATGAAATCAATTTCACGTTTTTCCTCATCAACACGGATCAATTTGACATTCACTTTATCACCGAGACGAATTCTTCTTCCGGTTCTTTTCCCAGTAATTGCATAATTTTTTTCATCATAGACATAAAAATCATCCTGCATATCACGCAGTCTAACAAGTCCTTCCGATAGTGTCTGGCTCAATTCAATAAAAATTCCAAAATGTGTTATACCCGATACAACACCGTGAAATTCTTCACCTACTTTACCTTTTAAATACTCGATTTGTTTCAACTTAACCGAGAGTCGTTCCGCATTAACCGCATTACGTTCTTGGGCAGATGAATGATCACAAATTTCTTCTAATTCTTCCAGCGATAAATTTTTCTCCAGGCTGCCGGAATTAAATTTGTAAATCAAATTATGGACAACAAGATCGGGGAAACGGCGGATCGGTGAAGTAAAATGAGTATAATATTTGAATCCCAATCCATAATGCCCGATATTTTTTGTTGCGTAGATCGCCTTTGCCATTGAACGAATAGCCACTTCATTAACGACGGCTTCTTCTTCTTTTCCAACCACTTCATCTAACAGCATCTGAAATTGTTTTGATTTGTTCGCGGAGTTCGGGTCAAAGTGATAACCTAAAGTCTTAACAAACCGTGCAAATTCCAAAATTTTATCCTTATCCGGCAAATCATGTATCCTATAAACAAAAGGAAATGTTTTTTTGTTCTCTTTTGGTTGCACATGCTGAGCAACAATCTGATTCGCCAGAAGCATGAATTCTTCAATCAATTTATGACTCTCTCTGACTTCCTTAATCTTAATTTCTACCGGTACGCCGTTTTTATCTAACATGAATTTAACTTCCGGTGAAAAGAAATTTATGCTTCCTTTAGACATTCTTTTCTGGCGTAAGGTTTGAGCAATTTTGTTAAGCTTATTAATTTCTTCCCACAATTCGCCTTTTTCATTTTCTAATATTGTTTGTACTTCATCGTAGGTGAATCTTCTTTTACTATTGATTATAGATTTATGAATTTCATAAGAAACAATTTTATTGCGCGGTGTAATTTCAACAATAACGGAATAAGTAAGCCGGTCTTTATGAGGAACGAGAGAGCAAATTGTATTTGATAATTTTTCCGGAAGCATAGGAATAACTTTTCCTACAAGATAAACGCTTGTTGCGCGTCTGACTGCTTCTTCATAAACAGCGGTGCCTTCATGAACATAATGACTTACATCGGCAATATGAATTCCGACTTGATAATTACCATTGGAGAGAGTTTCAACTGAAACTGCGTCATCGAAATCTTTTGCATCTTCCGGATCTATTGTGAAGATAGTTTTATTTCGCAAGTCCAAACGTTTTTTAATTTCGGCTGGGGCAATTATTTCCGGAATTGCTTCGGCTTCTCGTTCAACTTCTTTTGGAAATTTATAAGTCAATCCAAATTCACGGGCTATAGAAGAAATCTCGGCATCATAACTTCCTGCTTTGCCAAGAATTTCTTTAATTTTTCCTTCAGGATTAAGCTGCGGAGATTTCCAATCTATTTCGCCCGCAACAACTTTATCTCCGGCTTTTGCACCGCCTAATTTGTTTGCCGCTATATAAATATCACGATGAATTTTTTGATCGTCCGGTTTTATGAAGAAGAACGATTTACTTTTTTGAAGTGTGCCTACAATCTCATTCCGTTTACGTTCTACAACTTTTATAATTTCGCCTTCCAAACTTTTGCCGCGGTGCGAAGCAATCAAAGAGATTTCTACTAAGTCGCCGTCGAAAGCGACGTTAAAATTTTTCCCGGTAACAAAAATATCTTTACTGTTTTTATCTTTTAGAATCACAAAGCCATAATCTCCATCACCAACAATCTGCAGTGTTCCTATCAATTTGCCGCTTCTTTGAGCATTATAAATGTAGCGCTTCCCATCTCTTTTAATAAATCCTTCTTCAGTAAGCATGTGAAGAAAATGTTTCAGTTCTGCGTATGCGTGATCTTCAACAATGTTTAATTGTTCGGAAAGATCCTTCGATTTAATTTTTAGAGAAGGGTGATTTTTAAAAAATGCTATTAATTCTTTTTTCATCAGAACTCAAACCTATATTTAAGTGAAAATTCACTAACCTTGTCTTCAGAGCCGAATTGTGTTACTACCGGGTCTCTTCTCTCAATTCGAATTAAGAAACTTGGACCTAGAGGAGACCAATCTAATTTTAAATTTGCTTTGCCGATATTCTGGAACACTTCTGTTGTGCCGCCAAATGAATAGCGTAAGTTTTGAATTTTACCGGAAAGTGAAAACTTTGTGGCATAACCAGTTTGATTGATCTGGATATTATTCACTAAATCACCAACAGAAGAATTTAGATAATTTGTTAAGACAGAACCGAGCAATGAATAGCCGGTGCTTCCAATAGTTTGACCTGCAACATTAGTCTTATCCTGAACCGTCAAATCATCTTTAAATTTACCCGTAAGAATAAATGAGAATGCGTCGGCATAATCGTAACGCGTATCCCGTATATTATTCTGAATATTTTTTGCGCCGATATAAACACCTATGCTTTCTGTATTACCGGCAAGGCTTTTCCCAAGGTCAGAAAGAGGCGACCTAATTTTAATTTTTACCGCAACTTCCTGCGGCTGGCTGTTTTCTTCTCGCGGATTAATGTAATCATTTGTATATGTAGCAACTATATCCAGATAAGGGTTTGTTATGTCGCTCTCGAAACGTAAGAGACCGGTTGCATCAAAAGTTTTGAAGAATTCAAGTTTGGAATCTTGCAATAATTCAAATGAACCCTGCGCGCGCGTTTCTCCGCTGAAGTTGGAATATTTCAAATCGCCGCGCATTTCAACAATTAATTCTTGATTAGCCGCTTGTGATAGAATTATTACAGCTTTTGCGCTGTTCTCGGTGCGTATTTCAATTTCATAATCAAAGCTTAGAGGTTTTTCCGTTTCTTCTTTAACGTTTTGTAAATCTTTCTCTTTCAGAAGGACTTGCTGAAATCGTGCGAGTTCTGAATCAATCTTTGATGAATCTTCAACAAAAATAAAATTGAAATTTTTATTTGTAACACCGCCATTTTCTTGTCCGCTTGTATAAGTTAAATCAGTATTTTTCAACAAAACATTTCCTTGAAAGAAAACCCGGTCGCCATTTTTGGTTAATAGCCAATCTCCGTCGGTTCCAATTAAAAGATCGCCATAAAAGAGAGGACTGACAATTTGCGATTGCTGACCAAGTACCGCAAGATCTCCGTTGAAACGGAGTTTAATTTCTTTTGTTTTAAAGCCGTCAAAATCAATTCCGCCATAGCCGTTAATTGTACCTGAATATTTTGTACCTCCCGCATTTGAGAGGACAAAATTATCAACCGTCATAGATTCTTTTTCGAAACGCAACTTCATTGCGCATTTGTAGTCTAAATTATTCAAGCGGCTTTTAAATGCACCATCTGTTAAACTAAGAGTGCCTGCGTATACAGGTGAGTTAATTGTTCCGGTGATATTTAAATCTGCAGATAGTATCCCACTCTGATCTGTTATTCCCGGTACTACTCGTCCAAGGGAATTTAAATTAAATTGCGAAGAAGTTATTTGAATATTGATTGGTTCGTTATGCATCAATCTCTCACTAACCGAACTAAAGCTCAAATCAATCGGTAAAATTCCATTGATTAAAAAGAGCGGCTTCATTTCATCCGAAGTGGAATCCAGAAATGCAATGTTAGTAGTAAGTTTTTTCCCCGTATAATTCAATATTCCCTTAATGTTGCCCAATTGAGTTGTAAGGAGCTTAAGATTTTTCAAGTCAACGGATAGCTCAATAATAGGGTTTTCCAGTTCTCCTTTGATAGTAGCGCTCGCGGAACCGTTCGCAATAAGTTGACTCTCTTTTAATCCAAAAATATAACGTTCCAAAATATCGCCAGAAATTCCGGTCGCATTCAAAAGCCAATCTTGTTTACCGGAACTTTCGATTATTCCGCTGAGACTTATCAGCGATGTATCCCGCTGCATACGGCATTGACTGACTCTAAAATAATTTGGATTAAACAAAACTTTAATTGTGTCCTTGTTCTTCCATTCAATTTTATTATAGTCAAAAGAAAGATTATCAACTAGCAGCTGTTGTTCACCGGGAGTCATCTTAATGATCCCTTCCGCTTCGGTGTTAAACATATCTGCAATATTTGCTGATGCGCTAAAATATAACTTGCTCTGATTGAATGTTACATCTGCGGCAATGGATTTAATGTTGCTGCCGGAATAAAATCTTTTTCCGGTTAATGATGCCGTTCCAAAAAGTTTATCGAATGAAAGAAAATTATTATCGCGTGTAAAGTTAAGTTGTGTATCAAAACCCGAAAGATAAATTGTCTTATCCTTCTGCATCATTACAAAATAATCGAGATTCAATTCCGTTGAGACAGAAAAATTGCCGGACTCGTTTTTTACGTTGCCGTTAAATTCACCGGAAAAATCGAGCCGGTCGTAACCGATAATTTTTGTAAGTAATTCTAAGTCTTTAAATTTTCCGTTGAAATTGAATTTCAAATTTTCATTCACAAAATCCGGAAGCTTAGAGGAAATTGAATCATCTACCACAGCCGGTTTAACAATAGATATTGGATTTAATTCGGAAATTTTTGATGAAATTATTCGCGAAATGGTTCCCGATTCATAGGTAACCAATTCAATAGCTTTGCTTAATGAAAAACTGCCATTAATTGTAAAATCTGCAAAATCTGATGTTAAGATAATTTCACGTTTAGCAGAATCTTTCTTGAATGAACATTGAATATCGGAATTGCTGATTCTTTCTCCTTGAAAGCGGGAAGAGTCAATACCTATTTTAAATGTGGCATTTAATTCATCGGGGTTAAAACTTTTGCCATCTGCGCTGATATAAAAATTGAAATTGCTTTCATACTTCTCATCTTTCAAAAAGTTTGCGAGGTTTACATTTTTTAATTGCCCTACTAAATTGTAGGAGGGAATTGTATCTTTATCAAAAGAGACCTCTCCTTTTAGAAACGCAGAAAGTTTATCGCTTGAGCCGTCCATCTGTAAATCTATCAGATGGTTTGCCGCATGTGAGCTGAAGTTAAATTTAGTAATGTTGTAACCATCTATACGGGAGCCATCTGCATTGATCTGGAAATCAGCAGCAATATCGGAAATTGAAAAACCTTTTCCTTTCAGTTTTCCGCTTGAAACCAGTTTTGTATTTATATTTAATACCGGAAAGAGATCAAGATTTTCAGTCTTGAAATTAATATCGTAAGTCATGGGCTTGGAATTGAGATTCATTGCCGCATCAAGGCTTAATTTGCCCTCGTCAATATTACCCGCAAACCGTGATTTGAAATTCAGCGGTTCACCCTCGAATTCCATATCAACTGCTGAAAATTTAAGTTTTGCAAACTCCGGAATTTTTAAGGTGGGAAGAAAAGCTAGTATATCTTTGTAACTGATATCTGTTTCATTCATCTTCGCATTAATAAAAAGTTTTTCGGGTTTGTTAAGATTTTGAACTTTGCCTTCCATCTTAATATGTATGTCACGGAAATCAACGATAAATTTATCAATCTTGAAATTGCCGAATTTACCGTGAGCTTTTAAATCCATTGATGGATTACCTTTTAAAATCTCGGTACTGGTTAAGAAAGAAGAGAGGTCATCAAAGTTAAACGACTTTGATTTTGCACTTATGGTAAAAGGATAATTTTTAAAATCATCTAATTGTATTTTCCCAAATAAATTTAGACTGTCAAGACGGGCGCTGATGTTAACCTCGCTGCTGTCCGTTAAAAGATAAAAATTGCGGACACTCACAAACTCTTTTGTTACCGCAATTTCACCGGAGATATATTTTAGGTTAAAGTGAGAGAGGTTCGGCTTGAATGATAATTCATTCAGAGCCAGTAAATAATTTGAACTTGGAATATCTGCAAACGCATGCGCGGAAAAATTTAGATTTTCAATCCGCAGATCGTCCATGTTTATCGTCGGATAAATTTTCTTCGATTTTAAGTTTGAGAATGATTGTCTGATAAACGAAATGTTATGAAACTGAATGTCATTGGCTTGAATCGCAAATGAGAATGTTGATGAAGTTGTATCAACCGGTTTTGGTTTTAAAAGCTTTTCAAAATTCCATTGACCTTCACGGTTTTGAAGCATCGCAATATTCACATCCTCAAGCAAAATGTTTCTCACAAAGATCTTCTTTAGAAGGAGCTGAAGCGGACTTGTTTTTATTTCGATTTTTTTTGCGAAGAGGAGAGTGTCGTTATCAACAACAATTGATGTATTCCGGAGAAAAAGAGAAGTTAGAATCGTCCCATCGATATTCTCTATGTTTAATTTTCCGTTGAGTTCCTTGTTGGCAAGTGCAATAACTTTTTCTCTTAATAATTCCCGAAATGTTCTAGTCTGTGTAAAGCCGACGGTCAAAATGCTTAGAATTAAAAGCCCGAGGAAAATCCCAATGAAGACGTTTATTATTTTCCTGAATAAACTTCTCTGAGGTTTTTTTTGTTTTTGATCCGGAGCATTATTTTTTTCGAGGTCAGGCATTATTTTTTAAATCTTTCAAGAACTGTTTTGATTATGTTCGTCGTAGAATTGTCATTCACAAATTCTATTGTTTCCACCTTGCCGCCGTTCGCTTCAACAATTTCCCGTCCAACAATTTTATCTATTGACCAGTCCGCGCCTTTTACCAAAACATCGGGTATCAGTTTGTTGATGATTTCGTCCGGTGTGTCTTCGTCAAAAACTACAACGTAGTCAACCGGTTTAAGTGAAGAGATAATAAAAGCCCGTTCCTGCTGGTTAACAATCGGTCGAAGCTCACCTTTAATACTTTTAACGGACGAATCGGAGTTTACACCAACAATCAGCACATCACCTTTCTCTTTTGCTTTGGTAATATAATCAACGTGACCGGCATGAAGAATATCGAAGACACCGTTTGTAAAAACAACTTTTTTATTTTGCTGTTTCAAATCATTTCTGATTGCGGTAAGCTCATCAATATTTTTTACGTAATTCATTTTAACTCTTTGGCTACTGCGTTGAACAAAATATTTAATTCGATCGGAACAATTCCAACTTCCTGACAGACTAATCCGCCCGCATAATTAGCAAGATATGCGGCGTCAAAAATATCGGCTCCGGCTGTAAGTGCCATAGTGAGTGTTGATATTACAGTATCACCGGCACCGGAGACATCCGAAACTTTTCTGGCAATTGTAGGAACACGTCTTTCCGGTTTCCCTTTTTCGAATAATGCAATACCGTTTTCTCCTAAAGTCAGAAGTGCGTATTTACATTTTAATTGATCCAATAATTTTTGCCCAGCTTTAGAAATATCTTCGGCGGACCTTATTCTGGTTCCGAATACATCTTCGGTCTCTTTTCTGTTCGGTTTGAAAACCGTTACATTCTGGTAAGTAAAGAAATTGTCAAATTTCGGATCAACGGTTACAACTTTGTTTGCTTTATGCGCAAGTTCAATTACTTGCTTTATTAAATTTTCGGTCAGTACACCCTTGTTGTAATCTTGCAGAATAACGGCATCTATACTTTTGATTGTCTTTTTTAAAAGATCTAGTATTTTTTTTTCGGTTTGAGAAGAAATTTTAGTTCTCTTCTCTTTATCAATGCGAACAACATGCTGTTTGTCCGCTATAACACGCGTCTTTGATGTAGTCGGTCGTTTAGAATCTATAACAATACCTTTTGCAGAAATATTTTTCTCGTTTAAAAGTTTTTTGAAAATTTTTCCTTCATTATCTTTTCCAATCACTCCGATTGGAATTGGAACTCCTCCGAGAGTTAATATATTGTAAGCAACATTCATTGCACCGCCGAAACGGTAAAACTCATTATCAACTTCCAAAACGGGCACGGGTGCTTCGGGGGATATTCTGGTTATTCCGCCCCAGTAATAACAATCAAGCATCAAATCACCTATTACTGCAATCCGCTTTCCTTTGAAATTATTTTTTAATGCGTTCAGTTTTTTTAGCGAGACATTAATCATTTCTTAACTCCCGATTTGGTATTGTCACGGACTAAAGTCCATTGAGCAAGTTTGTTAAAGAAATTTATTTTTATCAATCCGGATTCAGTACCGAGCCAAATATTTGTTCCGTCAAAAAAGATTGAATAAACGGTTGCAGGAATTCTTTCATCTCTTAAAGGAATAATTTGATTTGTAAGTCTGTCGATCAAGACAATTCCTCTGCCGAAAGTTTCCTTTGTGCTTTTCCCAAATTGATATAAGGAAGCCCAAATATAATTTCCTGTTCTTTCAAGATCGTAAACACCGTTTGCCGGCAGCCCGTTCCTGTCATCGAATCTCTGCCAATCGTTTCGGCGGTTGAAGCGGAATAATCCGCCAAGATTAAATTCCGGTCTTTCCGGAGTTATAAACTCATCGAGCCCAATCCAGATATTTTTTCTTTCAAAGAGCATGGATGTAATTGAAACCTGCTCTCCTTCGCCGTCAAAGTAATTATATCTTGTATCATAAAAAGTAATTGCGCTCTTATCTTTCAGATCTTTCGATTTATCATACTTATCCAAACCGGCTTCGGTTCCGAACCAAACAAGAGAATCACCGTCAACTTTTATTGTCTTGATATTATTTGTCTTCTCGTTCCCGCGGACAGTTAAATCATAATCGGAATATCTTTTGTCGTTCAGATCGAATTTGGTTAAATATTTAAAGCGTCCGATCCAGAGAACATTTTCGTATTTATCGAATGCCAGCGCGCGAATCCAATTAGAAAGCTGACCGCCGAGACCAAATTTTCTTTTCGTCCAGGTACCGCGTTTAATATCAAGAATGAAAAGTCCGTCTGTTGAGCCAGCCCATACATAATCTTTGTTTGCCGCAATGCAATAAAAGAAATCGTGCTGTAAATTGCCATTTGAAGTGGAGTATGTCATCCATGCATTGCTCTTTGGAATGTATTTAAATATTCCGTTTCCGTTTGTGCAAAACCATAGGTTTGTTCCGTCGCTCGTAATATCTGTTACTTGAGCGCCTTTAATAAAAAATTCAAGATCGGGCTGATCCTGTGCAAAGAGATTTATTCCAAACAATATGAAAAGCAGAAACAATATTTTCTTCATGGTGAAAATTTTCAGTTAGTGAAAAAGTTTGATTTCTATGGGGAAATTTAACACTAAGAATGAACGGATGGAAATGTTTGAGAAAGATTTTTACTCTACAGAAACAATAGAATGTCGGCTCTCAAATTTTATATTCCACTCCAGTTCAAATCCAAATGTTAGACATGTTTTCAGTTTGTCGTAATCGATCTTTTCATTCAAGATTGTTTGCAGTTCTGTGGTTTTATCGTTGAGTTCGAACGAAAGGGTCCGGCGTGTTTCATCATTGCAGTTAAGATAATCGACAAGTTTTCTATGAAATGAACCGCACAAAATTGAACCATGCTGAAGGACTATATTGTTCAATTTTCTTTGTGCGCTGCCAATCAATTTCTTTCCGTTAAACTTCACTTCATTCTTAGCAGTGCTTGCAAAACATAAAACACCCGCAGGTTCCTCAAGCAGTTTTGGAAAATCCGGCTGATAATTTTCTAATTCCGATTTGGCAAGAAGGGGATTATAAATCTCCAGTCCTCTCATTAATGCGTTAGAGACTTTAACATAAATTTCGCGCGGAGAAAATTTATAATTAAGCGGAAGTACAACAGAATAAGTAAGTTCTTCGGCATGAAGGATTGCACGTCCGCCGGTAGGGCGTTTTACAACATCAATCCCATCTTGATTTGTTTTTAGCAGATTTATGTCATCAAAACTTTGATTTGCACCAAGAGAGATACAAAACGGATTCCATCTATAAATTCTCAAATATGCTTCATCGGGATCGCATTTATGGGCGAGTTCCAGATCGAATTCCATATTATAGGAGCCGGTATTAGCGCCTGAATCAATTAAATTCCAGATCATTTACGAACTAATCCGCGTGATGATTTCTCCATAAATTCAAGAATGCTTTTAACGTGAGGCTGAGTTCCGAATTTTTCAACAATTTTTTCTTTAGCCGCGACAGGATTCATTCCGGAATTGTAAAAGATCCGGTAAGTTTCTTTTATCGCGTCAATCTCTTCATTTGTAAAACCTCTCCGTCTCAAACCGATAATATTCAATCCCATAAAACGTGCTGGGTAACCGGAAGTCATAATAAACGGGGGAACATCCATATTCGCCATAGAGCCGCCGCCTACCATGGCGTGTTTTCCAATTTTACCAAATTGATGAACAGCTGCTAAACCGCCGATTATAACTGTGTCTTCGATCTCTACATGTCCGGCAAGTTGAACGCCATTTGCGATGATGCAGTTATCGCCGATATGACAATCGTGGGCGATATGGGCATAAGCCATCAACAAACAATTTTTTCCGATGCGTGTTTCGCCGGTTGCATGAGTTCCGCGGTGAAGAGTTGCAAATTCACGGACTGTTGTGTCGTCGTCAATTTTTAGTAATGTTTTCCCTTTATCGAATTTTAAATCTTGCGGTAAGTTGGAGATTGAAGCTCCTTGAAAAATTTTTACACGTTTCCCGATTCTCGCAAAATCATAAATCACAGCATTGGGACCGATTTCACATCCCTCATCAATTTCAACATCGTCATTGATTACAGCAAATGGACCAACTATAATATCATGTGCAAGTTTTGCTTTAGGACTTACGATTGCGGTTGGATGAATATTGCTCATAGAGTATTTTTAATTTTCTTTTTGATTTTCTTTATTAGTAATAGCGCCCATAAATTCCGCTTCGGCAACAAGATCGTTATTCACGTAAGCAGAACCCTTAATTGAAAAATATTTACTCTTCTTACTAATGACCTCAGCTTCCAGGTATAATTGATCTCCGGGAACAACAGGTTTTCTGAACTTTGCGTGATTGATGCTCATGAACATAACAAGATGATTTTCGGGATCAAGGAAAGAATTTAAAATCAGAATGCCGCTAACCTGTGCCATAGCTTCAACAATTAATACGCCCGGCATTATAGGCTGACCGGGGAAGTGACCCTGGAAAAACGGTTCGTTGATTGTAACTGATTTCACACCGACAACTTTTTTATCAAGATCGAGTTCAACAATTTTATCAACGAGGAGGAAGGGGTAACGGTGCGGAAGAATTCTCTGTATCGCGTTTGCATCAAGCACAACGCCTTCTTTCTTAACCAGCTGGAATTTCTTAACTATTTTTTTCTGCTGATAAAGACTTCTGATTTTTTTTGCGAATTCAACATTTGCTTTGTGTCCGGGTCGTGCGGCAAGGATTTGAGCTTTTATCGGTGTTCCTATTAATGCCAAATCGCCCATCAAATCAAGAAGTTTATGACGCGCCGGTTCATTTTTGAATCTTGGTTTATTGTTATTTAAAAATCCTTCATGGCTCATTGTTAAATCTTCAGCCAATCCCAGTTTCTCTTTCAAGCGATTCAATCCGGCGTCATCAATTTCATGGTCAATTATCACAACCGCATTATCAATATTTCCGCCTTTTATCAAACCCTTATCGGCAAGCATTTCAACTTCGCTTAAAAAACTAAAAGTTCTCGAAGGGGCAAATTCCGTTACAAATTCTTTTTCCAAATCAAATAAACCAGTGTGCTGGCTTCCAAGAATCGGGGTTTCATAATCAACCATCAATGAAATTCTATAGCTATCCATTGGAAGAGCAACAATATCAATTTTTTCTTCATCGTTATGGTACATCACGGTTTGATCAATTACCAAATAATCTTTTGGAGAATCTTGCGTGACGAACCCGGCTTCCAAAAGTTTTTCAACATAAGGCATCGCACTTCCGTCGCCAATCGGCGGTTCAATGCCGTCTAACTCAATTGTAATATTATCTATTTGTAAACCGACGATTGCGGCAAGAACATGTTCAACTGTATAGACCTTTGCGGAGCCAAGACCAAGCGTGGTGCCTCGTGATATGTCAACAACAAAATCCGCGTTAGCAGGAATTTCCGGTCTGCCGCCTAAATCCGTTCTGACAAATTTGATTCCGCTGTTATCAGGTGCAGGTGTAAAAGTCATTGTACATGATGTGCCGGTATGCAAACCAATTCCGGAAAGTGAAACAGGTTTTGCAATCGTTCTTTGAAGTTCGAGCATCAGTTACCTTTAGATGTTAGTTGCGAGATTTTCTCCTCCAAAGATGCAATTTTTTCTTCTAACTTTTTAATTTTTTCTGCATACGTGCCAAGGTTTTTTAAATGTGCCTCTCTTTTAAAAGCATCTCTGAATTCGATTGCGGGCGAGCCAAAGTATTTCCCCGATTTTTTTATTGATTTTGCAACCCCGGATTGTGCTGCTATCATAACTTGATCTGCAATCTCTGCATGACCAATTATTCCGACTTGACCGCCGAACATACAATTCTTTCCAACTTTAGTACTGCCGGCAATTCCGACCTGAGCTGACATGACAGTGTTCTCTCCGACTTCAACATTGTGAGCAATCTGAACAAGATTATCAATCTTAACACCTTTTCTAATTATCGTTGATCCTAGAGCTGCTCTGTCAATAGAAACATTTGAACCGAGTTCGACATCATCTTCCAATATTACATTTCCAATCTGCGGTATTTTTTGATAGATGCCTTTCTCATCAGGAACAAAACCGAATCCATCTGAACCAATAACAGTATTCGGATGAATAATAATATTGTTTCCGAGAATACAATTTTCACGGATGGAAACATTTTGATAGATTAAACAATTACTGCCTATCTTAACATTTTCAAGTATTACACTATTATGATAGATAACCGAATCATCTCCGATAGAGCAACCTTTTTCGATTACAACATTTTTACCGATCGCCACATTTCTACCAACCTTTACAGAGTTATGAACGGCTGCGCTTGGATCAATTCCATGCAAATTGATTTTCGGTTTTAAGAAAGTTGTTATAATTTTTTGAACTGCGTCGGAAGGATTTTTAACATCGATGTAAGCAATATCTGTTCTGGTTTTTTTAAACTCCGGTCCAATAATAACCGCGGATGCTTTTGTGGTGCTGAGGAATTTTTCATAAGCGGGGAGAGATAGAAAAGTTAGATCTCCTTTTTTTGCTTCCTCGATTTTAGCAAAACCCGTTAATTCAATTTCAGGATTGCCGATAACAACACCGCCGACAAAGTCGGCGGCTGATTTCAAATTTATTTTCATAAATTCTCACTTAAGTTTATCGATTACCTCTTGCGTCAGATCATATTCTTCTTTCGCGTAGAGGAACAATATATCGCCGCTTCTATCGAAAACATAATCATATTCTTTTTCTTTTGCTATTTGTTGAATTACTGTAAAGATTCTATTCTGAATCGGTTTCATTAATTCTTCCTGCTTCTGAAAAAGTTCTCCTTTGACGCCAAATTTATCTTGACGGTACTTGGAAACCTGATCTTCCATAGTGACAAGCTCTTTTTCAATCTCAACACGTTTCTGTTCGCTCAATATTAATTTACGCTTGTCGTAATCGTCGTATTTGGTTTTCCAGTCTCTTTCCATTTTAGAAAGTTCTTCCTGCCATTCTTTAACCATGGCGTCCAGTTTTTTCTGAACATCCTGGGCATCTGGAAGCTGCTTCATAATTGTGTCGCTGTCCACATAACCAATTTTCAGTTGTGCATCTAGTTTCTGTGTAAAAACAGCGAACAGAATTAACGATAGAACTAATCCGGTCTTTTTCATATTGAACTCCCCGGTAATTATTTTTTACCTCTTTTAAGTAGATCGAGTACTTTGTAAGTAATATCGAACTGAGGATCGGCTTTAAGAAGAATTACTTCGCCTGCTTTATCAAAAACAAACTGCATGTTCTCTTCTTTAGAAACTTCATCAATTGCTTTGAAGATTTTTTCTTTAACCGGTTTCATAAATTGATCTTGTTTTACAAAATATTCGCCGTTAGGCTGATTGAATTTTGAATCCTGATATTGCTGCGCTTTTTGTACTTTTTCACCGTACTTTGCTTCTGCCGCTTTAACTTCTTCAGGCTTCATAGTTTTAGCTTGTTTCTGATAATCATCGGATATTTTCTGAATGTCTGTCTTCATACTGTCTAAATCTTTTCTCCATTTAGCAACTAATCCGTCAAGATCAGCTTTAGCTTTTATAGCTTCTGGATACTGAGCAAGAATAACTTCTGAATCAACATAACCTATTTTTAACGGTGTTGGTTGAGTAGTTTGTGTTTGAGCAAAAAGCGATGTAGAAAAAACAATTAATGCAAATAAAATAATTCTTTTCACGGTTACCTCTATTTTAATGTTTGTTAAAAACCTTTTCCAAATTGGAAGTGGAAAACCCATTGTGGATCTAATCCGTCAACACTTCTGCGGTCAAATCCGTATCCATAATCGAATCCGATCAATCCAATCGGATTTAATAATATTCTTGCCCCAATACCCACCGAGCGTTTCAAATTGAATAAATCGGTATTTTTCATATTCAAATAAACGTTACCTGCCTCTGCAAAAGCAAGTAAATAAATTGGAATTGGTTCCATTGATAGTGCCACTCTGAATTCAGTAGTGAACTTAGCCATTACGCTGCTGCCTCTAACGTTGTTTGTTTGAGGGTCTCTTAGACCTAAACTGCGGTCTTCGTAACCGCGTAAAGGCGTAGTAGCTATTATCAAACCATTTCCACCCATGTAAAAATATTCGAACGGCTGAATTGGGGTGTTGTCTTTTAACTCTCCAATATAACCCAGATCTGCCGAAGTGTAAAGTACAAATCTATTACTCCTAAATAAAGGCCTGTACCATTCAGCTTTAAATTGCAGTTTGTAGTAGTCAACATTTCCCGGCAAGAAAGGTCCGCCTGAAAGTTCACCGCTCAACATAATTTTGGATCCGCGCGTAGGGAAGATAGGATTATCAATATCGGTTCTTGAAATTGTTGTGCCTAATGTGTATTGACGTGAAAGACCCGTTGGATAATATCCTGCGCCGTCAATTACATCGTTATATTGAAAACGCATTGTACCTTGAACATAGAAAAAATCATCCGGCCACGTTAATCTTTTTCCTACACGGAAAGTGATGCCTGACTGTTGAAGATCGTAAACATATCTTTGGCGGGTATCGAACAGATCGAAACCGAGAGAAGTCGGAGTATCCATAAACCAAGGTTCTGTAAAACCGAGAGAGAAAGTTCTATAAAAATTTCCAACTCCAAACTGCCAATTGAAATTTAGAATCTGCCCGCCGCCCATTTGGAGCGGTTCTGCAATAGAAAAATTTGATAATGTAAATCCGACAGCACCGCTAAAACCGAATGCGCCACTGTAACCCACAGAAGCATTTAAATAGTCGCTCGATTTTTCTTCCACTTTGTAGATGATATTTACAATACTGTCGTTCGCAGGTCTATAATCAACACCGCTTTTATAGAGGGCTTCCGAATTGAAATACTGAAGATTCGCAAGCTGTTGTAAACTTCTTAAAATATATCCTCGGCTGAAATAACTACCGGGAATGGTATAGAGCTCGCGGCGAATAACTTTATCTTTTGTTTTATCATTACCTGTAATATCAACTTTACCGACTTTAAAACGATTACCTTCATTAATTTTAATTCTAATATCGATTGAATCCGGGGCTACCTTCTCTTCCTTAGCATCAAGTTGAAAACCAAGATATCCATTGTCCTGATAGAGCGAAGAGACATCTGATTGTTTTTCATTGTAATGCAGATTCTGGTTAAATTTTTCATAATCGAAAACATCACCCTTCTTAAACGCAAGACGAGCACTTAGTTCTTCCGAAGGATAAACAGTATTGCCTTCCCAAATTACATCTCTAATTTTGTATTGTGCGCCTTCGTAAACATCGATTAGAACATCAAGATGTTTTTTATCTTCGGAAAAGACTGTACTATCGCGCAGAACAACAAAATCTCTGTAACCATTCTTTCGATAGAAATTTGTTAATAGATCTTTGTCTTTTTCAAATTTATCTTTCTTGAATTTTGGAGAAGACCAGAATTTCCACCACTTAGGTTCTTTTGTTTCATCAAACTGGCTGATTAAATCATCATCCGGAAAGGCTGTATTACCATGAAACCTAATACGTTCAATTGTAACTTCATCTCCTTCTGTAATATCAAATATTACAACTGTGCGGTCTTTTATTTTGGCAACCGAATTTAGGGAAGAATTTTTATCAAGTTCGTAAGTAGTTTTATATTCTTTGGAAAGATCTTTTTCATTGCGCCACGTAACACTTAATTCTTGACCAACTGTATCTGCACGAAAAAATTGATAATAGTCTGGTACAATCTTAGCATTCAGATAGCCGTCGTCGTCATACAACAATTTTACTTTGTTTATAATTCGTGTTATTTCTTGCGGTTTTAGAGTTTGTCCGCGAACGATATTAATCTTTTTATTGATATTGTCGCTGCTTAATTCATCATTGCCGGTTAATACAATTTTTTCGAGACGCGGATATTCTTGAACCTTCAATTGAAGAAAAACACCGTTATCAATTTTCTTTTCAATTAAAAGTTGAACATCTTGAAAAATTCCCAAATTCCATAATCGTTTAATTGCGTTATTGGATTGATCGCCGGGCATGGTAATTTCGTCACCAACCTTCAACCCCGAATTTGCAATAATAGTTGCGGCATCTGCAGACTTATTTCCAATAACAGAAATACCAAGGATTTTGTAATTAATCTTTTGCGTTTGCGGATAAACTTCGGCTAATGTAATTAGTAATAAGATTAGACTAAGCTTTAACCACTTTTTGGGAGTGTGTTTTATCATTATGCTCTTTTATCTGTTTGCTCGATAGTTGTTCGCTAACCAAACCAAATCTTCTTTCTCTTTTTTGAAAATTTTTAATCGCTTCAACCAAATGTTTACACCGGAAATCGGGCCATAACACATCTGAGATAAATATTTCCGAATAAGCAATCTGCCAAAGCAAAAAATTACTAATTCTAAATTCGCCGCCGCTTCTAATCAATAAATCCGGTTCGGGCAACCCTCTCGTAGAGAGATTTCCCGAAATTGTATCTTCTGTTATCTCTTCTGGTTTTAACTTTCCGGCAATTACTTGTTTGCTTATATCTTTAACTGCCTCAACAAGTTCCCATCTTCCGCTATAACTAAGAGCAAGGTTTAAAATCATCCGATCATTATGAGATGTCTTATCCAGTGCAGCTTTCAATTCATCTTGAACAATATTCGGTAGCGAAGTAGTATCGCCGATAGTAGTCAATCGAATTCCATTACTGTTCAACTCATCTGTTTCGTTCTGAAGACTTCTTACAATTAATCTCATCAAAGTAGAAACTTCATCTTGCGGGCGTTTCCAATTTTCTGTGGAAAAAGTATAGAGAGTAAGAATTTTTACACCGAGCCCTACACATGCTTCTACAACTTGTCTAACCGATTCAACACCGCGCTGATGTCCGGCAACACGGGGCAAACTTCTTTTATTTGCCCATCTACCGTTTCCATCCATTATTAATGCGATATGCTGAGGGATGTTGCCTTTTGCTTTTACATCTTCAACTAATTTTTTATCAGTGGCACTAAGCTTTGTAGCCAACTTATCTTGTCATCCTCAAATTTTGGCTCGAAAAAATAGTTCCCATGCGTGTAAATGTCAAGGTAAACTAAGTTTAGATATTTTGAACAAAATTTAAGGTAGAAATTTATTTCGATGACGGCTCTGGTATAGTGATTATTTTGATATGCTTTTGCGTCTCTTCATCAAGAGAAGAAATTAGAAGAGATGCCTTAACTAACGAGTTATATGGAACTCCAATAAATAGAGTAATTCTGTTTTGAGGAAAACGTGCAGAGTAGTTTGCTAAAAAATCAAGCTTGCTTAAAAATGAATGGTCATTCAATTCTTCATCGGTAACAGTTAATCCCAATGCAATTTTCTTTTTATACTTTGCCACGGCATCAACTTCATACTCGCCCATTAATGGAGGAGCGGGTAGATACTTACCGAACTTTCTACTAAGAGTTAAATATCCATGCTGCCATAGATGGTCTATCAGGTAATCAACTCGTTCTCTTTTTAATCTTGGTGCCATTTTTTACTCTAATTAAATCTCGGTATAATTGGAATAACCGGAGAAAATTTTTCAAATGAAAATATTTTGATATTGCTCATCTTTTCATACTCGAACATTTTGATTTCATTTGTACAGCTCAGTTTTCCATAAAGCACTTTCTTACCATTTTTATTCCGTGCTATGTAATAAGGTTCCAAATTTATCTCTTCAAAACCGTACAAAAATTTTACTCTATTTCTATTTCTGATTGCCGATGTAAATAGCAGTGATTTCATTTTTTCTCCATTCATCAGTTATACGTTCTAAAGACACCGATTACTTTTCCAATAATTGAAAAATCTTCCCGGTCTGCAATTTCAATCGGGTTATATTTTTCATTTTCAGGCATTAAATAAATTTTGTTGTCCTTTGCTATAAATCTTTTCATCGTTGCTTCATCTTGAAGAAGCGCAACAACAATATCTCCGTTTGAAGCATTCTGTTGAGGAGATACAATTACCAAATCACCTTCAAGAATTCCTGCATTGATCATACTATCGCCTCGAACCTTTAGACCGAAGCAATCATTTCTTTTATTTAATAAACCGGCATCCACCAAAACGTTCCCTTCTATATTTTCTTCCGCAAGTATCGGTTGACCAGCGGCAACACGACCAACAATTGGTATTCCTATCATATTATCGAGAACTTGTCTTGATTTGTTTAATGTATTTTCAATAAGTGCAATAGTTCTACTTGTTTTGCTTTCATTGGATAGGAATCCTTTTTTAACCAATGCATCGATATGTCTTTTGACGCCGAATGTACTCGCAATGTTAAATTGTTTTCCTATTTCCCGGTAAGTTGGGGGATAGCTGTTCTGATTCGCATAGGTTTGAATGAAATCAAGTATTTCTTGCTGGCGATCCGTGAGTTCATTTTTCATATTAGTGCTCCTTTGTGCACCTACAATATAGTGAACGAATGAGCACTGTGTCAAGGGAAAAATTTAAGGCATGTTCTGGCTTATGAATGTATCTGTTAAATGAGATTTAGAAATAGATCTTTTCTATTAGAACGTGTTGTGTGAATTAAAAAATATAGTTTAATAAACTGTTGAAACAGTTAACAAAAACATTGTTTCATTGATTAACCCCGCGATTAATCGCGGGGTTAGAAGCACAATGTTAGAACCGTTTTAACGGTTTACATTCTAATTCACACAACGGGTTATTAGAGATAATAAGTAATGCAGAATCTATTTCCATTTGAAGAGTGGGTTTATAAAATTTATAATTTTCCGGCCTATGATATTATTGTCTTGAATACCTACAAACATTTCGGAGCCCGGACCAAAACTAAAAACACCAACTAAATTTGCCGTATGATATTTTGTTGCCCATACAACATCAAGTTCACCAGTCTCTTTATTCTTTCCCGAAATACCGAGACTTCCGGTATCGTGGTCGGCAAGAACAATTACTAATGTGTTTTTATCTTTTTCAGCAAACTTCAATGCGGCTTCTATTGCAGAATTAAAATCTTTCAATTCGCCAAAAAGATAATCTTTATCATTTGCATCCGCTGCCCAGTCCATTTGAGAACCTTCGACCATAAGAAAGAAACCATTTTCATTTTTGCTTAAATACTTTATTGCATTATCGGTAAGAAAACCGAGTGTATAATCCCTTTCTTTGGCATGCGGAAGTGCTGCAGCACCGAAAAGTCCAAAAAATTTTTTCGATGGAAGTTTTTCTTTAAGCAAACTTGGGCTAGATATGAATTCATATCCAACAGATTTCATAGAGTCAATCAAATTATATTTATCATCCCTTCTACCGCCAAGACTTTTGGGGAGGAAAAAATCTGTGCCGGCACCAAGTAAAACATCTACACCGCATTTTACAATCTGTGAAGCGATTCCGTATTCTTCTTTACGGGTTCCGTTATGAGAGATAAAAGCTGCGGGAGTGGCATTGGTAACAGAACTTGTTGCAATTATCCCCGTAGCCATTTTTTGCTTCTTCGCAATTTCAATCACAGTTTCTAAAACTTTTCCATTCTCATCAATACTTATCATTCCATTTTTTGTTCTATAACCGGTTGCGTATGATGTTGCACCTGCGGCTGAGTCGGTAATCAAATTATCTATATTACAAGTATTTATAAGCCCAATGGAAAGAAATTTTTTGAACTGGTCGTTCTGCATTGATTGAGCGGAAACAGAAACCTGTGAGACTCCCATTCCGTCGCCAATCAAGAGAATTATATTTTTTGGTTTATTATTGTTTTTAGAATAAAAAACGGCTGCAGTTAATAACACTGCAACCGTTGCGTAATAAAATATTTTCTTTATCAAAAAGCCGCCAATATTAGTCTATGTAAGTCATCCATTTATGTTTGTCTTCAACTCTACCGTAATGTATGCCCGCTAATTCATTGTACAATTTTGTGCCAAGTTCACCGGCTTCAGTTTCACTGAATTGGAGGAGTTGATCATTAAACTTCAATTTACTAACTGATGAAATTACCGCAGCAGTTCCAGTTCCAAACATTTCAATTAAATTACCTGCTTTATATTCATCAATAACTTCTTGCAGGCTAATCATTCGCTCAGTTGTATTATATTTCCAGTCCTTCAAAATTTCGAGAACGGACATTCTGGTAATACCGGGAAGAATCGATCCAGTCAGCATAGGAGTTGTAACTTCATTTTTGAAACGAACAAAAATATTCATTGCACCGACTTCTTCAAGATATTTCTGCTCAATTGCATCAAGCCAAAGAACTTGCGAATATCCTTCTTTCTTTGCCTCATGCTGGCCCATTAGACTTGCTGCGTAATTGCCAGCGGTTTTTGCTTCACCTATTCCTTTTCTAACTGCGCGTGCATATTTATCAGTTGCATAGATTGGTACAGGTTTAAAACCTTCGGGATAATACGGACCAACAGGACTGAGCATAATTATCAGTTTGAAGTTCACAGCGCTTCTAACACCAAGTAATGGCTCCGAAGCAAACATAACCGGACGGATGTATAGAGAATGCCCGGGACGTGTTGGAATCCAATCCTTATCAATTCGAACTAATTCAAGCATAGCTTTAAGAACAAAATCCGGATCAATTTCCGGGATACACATTCTTCTAGCAGAATTATTTAATCGCTCAACATTTTTGTTGGGGCGGAAAAGAGCAACTCTGCCGTTATCTTGCTTGTAAGCTTTTAGCCCCTCAAATATTGATTGACCGTAGTGAAAAACCATAGCTGCCGGGCTGAGATTAATATTTTCGAATTGTTTGATTGTAGGATTATACCAACCGCCTAAATCTTCATCGTAGTCAACTTCAAAAATATGATCTGTGTAAATTTTTCCGAAGATTAATTTTTCAGGTAGAATTACTTTTGTGTCTCTTTCAAGAATTTCAATATTTAGATCGTTCATATTAATCACCATTCCTTCTCTTTTATTGAACGGAACTAATTAAAATAAAAAAACCCGGTCAAAACAAAACCGGGTTATGCTGAAAACCAGAAATTGTAATTACTAGAATACCGAGAATTATATCTTTTATAATAAAATTTCTTCGCATTTATTTTTTATTTTCTTTTCAATTATTTGTGCGGAAAAAATATACAAAATTACTGATAATTGCCAAGTTGATGATTTTGTACTTAATGGCAAAATACGGCGAAATATCAGAATGCGTTAAAGAATAGCTTAAAATTCCGCAAACTTTTTCTTTAACAAATCTACTAATATCTGATTTCAATATTGGAACAACTTTATTAGCTTGCATATAGAATAAAAAATTAAAATATGATTAGCCTTCTCTTTCAAAAAATTGGTAAAAAGACTATTGACTTTTTCCAGGAGTTCGGACAAGTCGTTCGGCTCTTTTTAGAAATAATAAAATCTTTGCCCTACCTATTTAAAAGAAGGCGAAATTTTTATTTTCAGATGGAACACATTGGAGTAAATTCAATTCCGCTTGTGCTGATAATTGCAACGTTTACAGGCGCAGTTGCAGCATGGCAGGCGGCTTATCAATTAAAAGGAATAGCACCTTTATCATTTCTTGGTAGTGCCACCAGCAGATCTATAATTACTGAATTGGGACCTGTTCTTACAGCTATTGTTATTGCAGGGCGTATAGGCGCTTCTATTGCGGCTGAACTTGGCTCAATGAAAGTTACCGAACAGATAGATGCACTTGAAACAATGGGAATTAATCCCATCTCTTATTTAGCAGCACCCCGGTTTTTTGCTTCCTTAATAATGATACCGATACTTGTACTTTTCGCCGATGTAATTTCAATAATCGGTGCCTATTTTATTTCAAATTTTTTTCTCGGTGTTTCATTTAATGTGTTTTTTATCTCCGTCAAACGTTATTTTCTATTCAGTGATTTTATATTTGGTATAGTAAAGGGGATGCTTTTCGGCAGCGTAACTTCATTGCTTGGCTGTCATATTGGTTTCAGAACCGAAGGCGGTGCCGAGGGGGTTGGTTTATCAACTATCCGATCTTTTGTTATTAGCTCTGCTATGATTCTAATCCTTGACTATATACTGTGGACATTGATTTTCTGATTTATTTCTTTACAATTGATCTTCCAGAGTAATTAAGAACAATAGATTCTGAACATGTACAAATTTATGAAACGAACAGTTGATATTATCCTTTCACTATTACTTATTATTTTGACATTTCCGTTTCAATTAATCATTGCGGCAGTTCTTTTAATAATTGTCAAAGATAACCCACTTTTTTTTCATCCGCGGGGATTAACACTAGATACCTACCGCTTTACTATGATAAAATTTAGAACAATGCCGTCTTTTCAAATTGAACGAAAAAATAAGAACAGGATGAATGAAGTTTTTTTAATGCCGAAAATGGAGACCCATCTTAATGCGTTTGCATGCTGGTTAAGAAAAAGTGGTCTAGACGAATTACCTCAGATTTACAATATCCTCCTTGGTGAAATGAGCTTTATTGGACCGCGTCCTTTGATGATTAAAGATTTAGAAATTTTAAAGGCTCAATCATCATTCTATTATAATTTGCGGGAAAAGATAATTTCAAAACCAGGCATTACTGGAATTTGGCAGATAATAGGAGACCGGTCTCGCGGCGCGGAAAATCTGGTAGGTCTTGATCTTTTTTACGAAGAGAAAAAATCTTCATTATTAGATTTAATTATTCTTTTTTCAACAATTCCAATGATTCTTTTTGCAAAAAATTCAGATGAAAGGATTCCGGATAACGATTTTATAAGCAAAATATTTATTACCGCTCTTGAGTACTTTAGATTTGCCCCCTCAAAAGAATTACTTCCCGGGAAACATGAATAAGAATGAAATATATCTAACACTGTTTTACTCTCATGCTTTTATTACAATGATAATTTTTATTGATATAAAGATATAAAAAAGAGTTTTTCCGCTTGCGTAAGAATCTTAATGCAATTAATTTGTATTAAGAATAAGAGTTATTCCTTTATAGATGATAAGCATATACATTTATTCAGAAAATATTATTCTCCAACTTTTCCTTCATTCTAATATTCCTAACTGGCAAATCATATTTCTAATACATTCTTGTAATACCCTTCCTACTTATCAAATCACTTATTCACTAATCAATCATCGAGGCAGTTATGTCAGAGTTCGTTAAAAGTCTAATGGCTCAAGTAAAAGCCAAGAATCCAAATGAGCCGGAATTTCACCAGGCAGTGTTTGAAGTTGCATCATCATTGACTGTAGTACTTGAAAAACACCCGGAGTACCGCAAAGAAAAAATCTTAGAAAGGATTATTGAACCGGAACGGCTCTTAATGTTTAGAGTTCCATGGGTTGATGATCAAGGAGAAGTTCAGATCAACCGCGGATTTAGAATTGAAATGAATAGTGCAATTGGTCCCTACAAAGGCGGATTACGTTTTCACCCTTCTGTAAATCTTGGCATCTTAAAATTTTTGGCTTTTGAACAAGTATTTAAAAATAGTTTAACAACACTCCCAATGGGAGGAGGTAAAGGCGGTTCGGATTTTGACCCGAAAGGAAAAAGCGATGGTGAAGTTATGCGTTTCTGCCAAAGTTTTATGAATGAACTATTCCGTCACATCGGTTCAAACACGGATGTACCGGCTGGCGATATTGGAGTAGGCGGGCGTGAAATTGGTTTCATGTTTGGTCAATACAAAAAATTGCGTAATGAATTCACAGGTGTTCTTACAGGTAAAGGACTAAATTGGGGCGGTTCACTTATCCGACCGGAAGCAACCGGTTACGGCGCCGTTTATTTTGCAGCCGAAATGTTAAACACTCGTAAGCAAACTTTAGAAGGAAAGAAATGTTTGGTCTCCGGCAGCGGTAATGTTGCTCAATATACAGTAGAAAAAATTTTACAGCTCGGTGGAAAAGTTCTAACACTCTCAGATTCCAATGGTTACATTTATGATGAAGTCGGTATTGATGCAGAGAAATTAAAATTTGTGATGGAATTGAAAAATGTTCGCCGCGGAAGAATGAAAGAATACACAGATAAATTCAAAGGATCGGTTTATACTCAAATTGATGCAAGCGGAGATTTCAATCCATTGTGGAATCACAAAGCCGATTGCGCATTTCCTTCAGCAACACAAAACGAAATAAATAGTAAAGATGCGGCAAATCTTTTAAAGAACGGAGTTTATGTTGTTAGCGAGGGTGCAAATATGCCGTCGAGTATAGAGGCAATCGATCAGTTTGTTGCAGCGAAAATTCTTTATGGACCAGGTAAAGCAGCAAATGCCGGCGGCGTTGCAACTTCCGGTTTAGAAATGGCGCAGAATAGTATGCGTTACGGCTGGACTCGTGAGGAAGTCGACAACAGACTTCACATGATTATGAAGAGCATTCATAAAACGTGTGTTGATACAGCTGAAAAATACGGAACTCCGTTTAATTATGTTAACGGTGCTAACATTGGAGGATTCGTAAAAGTTGCAGATGCAATGTTAGATCAAGGAATTGTATAATTAAATATCATTCGTGAATTAATGGGGCGATTTTAATCGCCCCACTTTTATATTGAAACGTGTTCGGTAACAAATTCGAAATGCTCGAAAATTTTCCGTGAAATATTTTTATGAACAGCCAACCAATCAAATTTGATAAAGAGCTGATAGAAACAAGCCGCTATTCCAAGTTTCAGGATTTCCATAACCTGATGCGCTACCGCATTCATGATATACTTCTCGTTTCCAGTCTTTACGATTCATACATTTTTGAAGAAGACAACCGTCTTTATGAACTGATCCGTCAAGAATATCAAGGGTTAAATCTTAGCCATTCACCAGAACTTGTTCATGTTTCCAACGGTGAGAAGGCGATCAGTATGGCTAAAAAGGAAAAGCGGTTCAATCTAATTATAACAACGCTGCATATTGAAGATATGTCGGCACTAACTTTTGCAAGAAAAATTAAAGAGAACAAACTAGAAATTCCGGTTGTCCTTTTGAGCTACGATAACCGTGAAATGACCGATCTTATCGCAACAAAAGATATTTCCGTTTTTGATAAAGTTTTTATTTGGCAGGGCGATTATAGAATTGTGCTCGGCATCGTAAAATATTTAGAAGACAAGATTAATGTAGAACACGATACCAAACATGTCGGCGTGCAATCAATAATTCTCATCGAAGACAACATTAGATTTTACTCATCGTATCTACCAATTATCTATACAGAAGTACTCAAACAGTCGCAAAGTTTAATTTCTGAGGGAATAAATCTTTCTCATAAATTTTTAAGAATGCGCGCGCGTCCAAAAATATTATTGTGTTCCAGCTTTGAAGAAGCATGGAACTATTTTGAAAAATACGAGGAATATGTTCTTGGAATAATTTCTGATATTGATTTTAATCGTGAGGGAACACGCGATCCAAATGCGGGAATTTTATTTGCGCAAAAAGTAAAAGAGCATAAACCGGATATCCCGATTCTTCTTCAATCAACAAATCATACTATTGGAAAATTAGCCTCCTCAATCGGCACAACTTTTTTGGAAAAAGATTCTCCTACACTTTTGGAAAATTTGAAAGAGTTTATGCTGACTCATTTCGGTTTTGGCGATTTTGTTTTCCGAACCGATGACGGAACTGAAGTAGGAAGGGCAGAAAATTTAACCGAGCTTGAAGAACAACTCGAAATAGTTCCGGATGAAAGTATTGTTTACCATGCTTCGCGTAATCATTTTTCCAATTGGTTAAAAGCAAGAACTGAATTTTGGCTTGCGCATCAACTTCGGCCGAAAAAAGTAGAAGATTTTCCATCAACCTCTGCATTACGCAAATTATTAATTGATTATGTAAGTGAATTTAGAAAATCCCGTCAGATCGGAGTTATTTCTGATTTTCACAAAGAGACATTTGATGTTACAACAACATTCGCAAGAATCGGCGGCGGTTCTCTTGGCGGAAAAGCACGCGGTCTCGGTTTTGTAAATACGTTACTCAGCAATTTTGAAATTCGTTACCGATTTACTGGAGTGAAAATTTTTGTTCCTTCTGCAGTCGTATTGGGCACAGATGTTTTCGATCAATATTTAGATGATAATGAATTAAGGGACTTCGCATTAAATTCTGAGAATGATAAATTGTTGATGGATCGGTTTTTCAAAGCAGATAATTTTCCGCGCTTTGCCGTTGAAGATTTGCGTTCATTCTTGGATTTAGTTCGTGTTCCGCTGGCGGTTCGTTCATCAAGTCTTCTTGAAGATTCGCAAGGTCAACCATTCTCTGGTGTTTACGATACATTCATGCTTCCAAATAGCCACGAGGATCCGGAAGTACGGCTCAAACAACTTTTTCATGCAATAAAAAGAATTTATGCTTCAGTCTTTTTTCATAAGTCAAAAGATTATTTCAAGGTTACTACATACCGCCTTGAAGAAGAAAAAATGGCTGTGATAATTCAAAAATTAGTTGGCGCCGATCATGACAAAAAATTCTACCCTGAATTTTCCGGTGTTGCTAAATCATATAATTTTTATCCAAACCCGCCGCTAAAATCAACCGATGGAACAGTCGCTGTTGCGCCCGGACTTGGTAAGGCTATTGTTGACGGCGGATTAAGTTTTAGATTTTGTCCTAAGTTTCCAAAGCATCCGCTTCAAATAGGAAGTTTTAATGATTTATTGAAATACACACCGCATGATTTTTTTGCTCTTGATCTAAATGAAGAATATACTGATAGAAATATTGATGAAGATCGTTTAGTAAAAAAATATTCTTTGGCAGATGCGGAAAAAGATGGAACGCTCGATTTAGTTTGTTCGACTTATTCTAAAGAAAATCAAACATTGTATGATGGTGTAGAAAGAACTGGACCAAAAGTTTTTACTCTGGCGCCGATCATCAAACAACAAGTTTTTCCTCTTCCGGAAATATTAGACCTACTCCTGGAAATGGGTACATGGGGAACCGGTTCTCCAATTGAAATTGAATTTGCAGTCAATCTTAAAGTACCGGAAGGAAAACCAAAAGAGTTTGGTTTGCTTCAAATGCGTCCGCTCGTTATAAGTAATGAAATAGAAGAACTCGATCTGGATCATAATGATTCGAAAGATTTAATTTGCAGAAGCGATCAAGTTTTGGGACACGGGGTTGTTAGCGATATAAAAGATATTGTTTTTGTCGATCTCGAAAAATTTGACCGCAAGTTTACAATTGATGTTGCACATGAAATTGCTCAATTCAATTCAAAGATGGTTAATGATGAACTTTCTTATTTATTGATTGGAGTTGGACGATGGGGTACTCTCGACCCCTGGCTCGGCATTCCAGTTACATGGGAACAAATCAACGGTGCTAAAGCAATCATAGAATCAAACTTTATGGATTTCAATGTTACTCCTTCGCAAGGATCTCATTTTTTCCAGAACCTTACTTCATTTAAAATCGGTTATTTTACTATAGACGATTTTACAGAGCAAGGATTTATTGATTGGACTTGGCTGCAGCATCAGAATATTGTAGAGCATAAAAATTTTACTAAACATATTCGTTTAGAGAGACCTCTTACAATAAAGATTAATGGTCACCGTAATAAAGGAATTATTCTAAAACCCGCCTGAACTTTTCCTTAAAGCATTCTTACTTGTTGGATAATGGATTTCAAAAAGACTAATTTTTGAACGCATTATTGAAATTAATGGAGAAGTGATGTCAAACTTTGTAATTAAACCGGCTGTAAGAACAGAAAAGATTACTTATGCGGTACGTGATATAGTTGTACTTGCAAATGAAGTTGCAAAAACGGGAAAAGAAATGTTGTATCTAAATATCGGCGACCCGAATGTTTTTGATTTTGAACCGCCAAAACATCTTATAGAAGCTACTTATTATGCAATGAAAAAAAACTATAACGGTTATTCTCCTTCATCCGGAATTAAGCATGCATTAGATGCAATTGCAAAAGAAGCAGAGCGTAAAGGAATAAAAAATATTCAAGATATTTTTGTAACTACCGGCGCGAGTGAAGCAATTGATATTTGTCTTACTGCACTTGTAAACGAAGGTGAGAATGTTTTAACACCAACTCCGGGTTATCCTCTTTATACGGCAATTCAAAGCAAATTACAGACAATGGAAAATCCGTATTACTTGGATGAAAACAACAACTGGCAGCCCAATATTGAAGACATCAAAAGTAAAATAAATAGCAAGACACGCGCAATTATATTAATCAATCCAAATAATCCAACCGGATCAATCTGCTCAACAGAAATTTTAAAACAAATAATTGAGATTGCATTAGAGCATAATCTTGTAATTTTTGCAGATGAGATTTATGATAAACTTTTAATGGATGGAAAAAAACATACTTCAATTGCGTCTCTTAATTCAGAAGTTCCTATGATTACATTCGGAGGTTTGTCTAAAAATTACATGGTTCCCGGTTTTAGAATTGGATGGGGGATTGTTAGCGGGAATAGATCGGTACTGAATGATTACATTGAAGCAATAAATAAAATATTGCGTGCGCGTTTATGTGCTAATCATCCTGCACAATATGGTATAGCGCCTTCACTTCTCGGAGATCAATCTCATCTTGAAGTTGCAATGAAAAAATTGACGAGCAGAAGAAATCTAACTTTTGAGATGATGAACTCAATTCCAGGAATTTCATGTGTTGCACCTGAAGGAGCATTCTACGCGTTCCCGCGTCTCAATGACGTTTCTAACGATACGCATTTTGTTGCCGAGTTATTAAAAGAAACAGGAGTTGTAGTTGTACCGGGAAGCGGATTCGGACAATTACCGGGAACAAATCATTTCCGAATTGTATTTCTTCCACCGGAAAATATTTTGGAAAAAGCATACAAAGCAATTGGCGAATTTCATGCAATGTACATTGAGAAATTTGAGAAGATTTTAGCAAAATAATTCTTGACTGCCGCGGTTTGGCTCTAAGTTGTAAACCAAACCGCGCTTCTCTATATTTGCCCACCATTTTCTAATAACATAAGAACATTTCATTTGAAGAATATAAATATTACAGAACTGCCTAACGGAATTAAAGTAATTTCTGAAAAGATCAGCTATGTTAAATCATTCTCGCTTGGCTTCTGGTTTAATGTTGGTTCACGTGATGAAACTCCGGAATACAGTGGTATAAGTCACTTTTTGGAACACATGTTCTTCAAAGGAACTAAAAAACGTTCGGCTAAAAAGATTGCGGAAGATATTGAATCGCTGGGTGGATATCTAAACGCGTTCACTTCTAAGGAACATACTTGTTTTTACGGAAGAGGACTTACAAATCATATCGAAAAAACTTTTGAAGTGCTGGCAGATATGATGCAAAATTCTGTTTTCAACCCCAAAGAAATTCAAAAAGAATCTGCAGTTGTAATTGATGAACTTTACGATATTGAAGACTCACCCGATGAATTGATATTTGATAAATTTGAAAGCAATGTTTTCAAGGGCAATTCTCTTGCAATGCCTATCATCGGTACAGAAAAAAACTTGCGTGAATTCAAGCAAAAAGACCTATTCAATTTTGTAAAAGAGAATTATACATTCGACCGTTTTTTCATTGTGGCTTCCGGAAATATTGAGCATAAAGATTTAGTTAGATTCGCAAAAAAATATGTTACAAAAAATCTAAAGTCAACCAGCGAAAATAAACGCGATCTTATACTCAAGCCGGCTGCAGATATTTATGTTGAGAAAAAAACTCAGCAAGTTCATTACATATTGGGTAAACCGACTTACGGAATCAAAGAGAAACGTAGAAATATAGTTAGTGTTCTTTCACATATTTTGGGAGAAGGAAGCAGCTCTCGGCTATTTCAAAAAATACGTGAAGAGAACGGAATAGCATATCAAATAAATTCATTTTTAAATTCTTTTTTTGATATCTCCACATTCGGGGTTTATCTTTCGACCAACGATAAATCGGTTTATAAAGCACAGGATTTGATTCTAAAAGAGCTTGAAAAGATTAAACAAAAAAAGGTTGGAGAAATAGAACTCAGTCGCGCAAAAGAATATCTGATTGGCAATATGCTTATGAGTTTGGAAAGTACAACTAACCGTATGCTTAGAATTGCGCAGTCCGTTATCTACTTTAATAAGATAAAATCAGTTGAAGAGACGGTAAAACATATTCAATCTGTTACCGCTAAAGATATTCAGGAAATGTCGAACGAATTATTTTATTCATCAAATAAATTTGAAAATGGTGGTCTAACAAGAGTAATTTTATCTTCAAAAAATTTACTGCTTAAGAAAGTTGTGTAAAGGAAAGCAATATGCCAATGTTAACTGTTGATGGTAAACAGATCGAGTTTAAACAAGGACAAACTGTAATAGAAGCCGCACGTGCTGCGGGTATTGAAATTCCTCATTTCTGCTGGCATCCGAGTTTATCGGTTTCCGGTAATTGCCGTGTTTGTCTTGTAGAAATTGAAAAGATGCCTAAGCTTGCTATTTCATGTTCAACATACGCAATGGATGGAATGGTCGTTTACACTCAATCTGAAAAAACTTTGCAGGCACGCAATGCAGTAATGGAATTTATTCTCATAAATCACCCATTGGATTGCCCAATATGCGATGAAGCCGGTGAGTGCAAACTTCAAGAGTATGCTTATGCACATGGCAGCGGTGAAAGTCGTTTTGAAGAAATTAAAGTCAGAAAAGAAAAACGTGTTCAACTTGGTCCAAATATAAAATTTGACGGTGATAGATGTATCATGTGCTCGCGTTGTATCCGGTTCTCGGATGAAATTGCAAAACAGAATCAACTTACATTTGTTAAACGGGGAGATAAAGTTACTATTACAACTTTCCCCGGTGAATCGTTTGATAATCCTTACACATTGAACACAACCGATATTTGTCCGGTCGGAGCGTTAACAAATCAAGATTTCAGATTTAAATCCCGTGTATGGGAAATGTCGAAAACAAATTCTGTATGTGTTGGATGCGCACGCGGATGCAATTCAGAAGTTTGGGTTCGCAACAATCAGATATTAAGATTAACACCGCGTCAAAATGATGATGTGAACAGTTACTGGATGTGCGACAACGGGAGATTAAACACTTTTAAAAATGTAAATGCGGATAATAGAATTAATGGAACTTTCATACGCAAAGAAGGAAAGCTCGAAAAAGTTTCTTGGGAAGAAGCATTTAAAGTTGCTGCAAAAAGTTTGAAGGATTACAAGAGCGGCGAAATTGCATTCATCGGTTCTGCATTTACTACATGTGAAGATAACTTTGCGTTAGTAAAATTTGCTAAGTCTCTCGGTGTCGTCAATTTCGATTTTGTAAATCATACCGTTCCGGGTGATCAAGATGATATTTTAATTCGCGAAGATAAAACTCCAAACAAACTTGGTGCGGAATTATCTGGCGTAAGAGCCGGTTCTAATGGATTGAGTGTCGAAGGAATAATGAAAGCAATTAAAGAAGGTAAGATCAAAGCACTTTATGTTATGGAAGATGATGTTGCAACATTCAATGATGAATATGAAAAAATTCTGGATAAACTTGAGCTCTTGATTATTCATTCTTCGAACGAAAACAAAACTACAATGCTGGCAGATATAGTTTTCCCCGCTTCTACATTTGCCGAAAAGAACGGTACATTTGTAAACTTTCAAGGTAGAGTTCAAAGAATTCGTCCGGCAGTAGCAACGGAAGAGATGGACCGCGCTCTTGATGGAATGGAAATGAGCCGTTGGGATAAATTTGGTACTAAGTTCGACCGCTGGATGCAAGGATCAAAATATGATTCTCGACCGAGCTGGAAAATTTTTACAATGCTCTCTTCATATCTTGGCGGAAAAACAAAATACGAAATGGCGGAAGATGTTTTTATAGATATGACTCATTCGGTAGATAGTTTCAAAGGTCTTGATTATAATAAAATTGGTGAGCAAGGAGTATTGCTTAAAATTAAGCAAACAGTTTCAGCTTAAAAATGGAACGCTGATATTTATGATGATTATGATTTTTAAAAATTTGCGTTCTATTAAAAAATTCGGAGTGATTGGTTCATGAACATTTGGGAAATATTAATAGTCTCTTTTATAAAGATTCTGATTATAGTTGTAATGCTTCTGTTAACAGTAGCGTATTCAGTTTACTTTGAAAGGAAGATTAGCGCATGGGTTCAAAATAGAGTTGGACCAAACCGTGTAGGATGGCATGGCTTATTGCAGCCGTTTGCGGATGTTTTTAAATTAATGTTTAAAGAAGATATAATCCCAGATGCTGCAAATAAAACATTACATACTTTAGCCCCGTTCATCGCATTGTTTGTTTCTTTTGCTACATATGCCGTAATACCGTTGGGTCCTCCAATTGAAATATTCGGCTACAAAATAAATTTGGTAGTCGCAGATGTAAATATTGGAATTCTTTATGTCCTTGCACTCACTTCTCTTGGCGTATATGGAATTACTTTTGCAGGATGGTCTTCCGGAAGTAAATATTCTTTACTCGGTGGAATTCGATCTTCCGCGCAAATGATTTCATATGAAGTCTCAATGGGTTTTTCAGTTGCCGGTGTGATTTTGATGTCGCAGTCTTTAAGTCCGGTAAAAATAGTAGAAGCTCAGCATGGTTGGATGTGGAATGCAGTTGTTCAACCTATTGGATTCATAACATTTTTAGTTTCGGCATTTGCAGAAACAAATAGATTACCTTTTGATTTGCCCGAAGCAGAACCGGAACTTGTTGGGGGCTACCATACAGAATACAGCTCGTTTAAATTTGCCGGTTTTTTTCTTGCCGAATATGCAAATATGGCAATAGCGAGTGCAATGATTGTTACGCTTTACCTTGGCGGTTACCAGGTTCCATATATAGAAAAATTAGGACTCAGTTATACAATTACAACTATTATACAGATCGCTGCTTTCTTATTTAAAATTGGTGCTTTGATATTCTTCTTTATGTGGGTTAGATGGTCCTTACCGCGTTTTAGATATGATCAGTTGATGAATCTTGGCTGGAAAGTAATGTTTCCGTTAGCTCTTGCAAATATTATTTGGGTTGCCGCATTAATAATGATTTTTGGATTATAATTTGTAGTGCGAACTTTAGTTCGCAAAAGATTAAAAGGTAAAAGATGCCGGTACAAAAAAGGAAAGAAGATTTAAACATATTGCAGAAACTCTACATTCCCGAAATCGTAAAAGGAATGGCACTTACTCTTAAGAATATGTTTCGTCCAAATGTAACGATGCAGTATCCAGAGGTAAAATTTGAACCGCCGTCATCATACCGCGGCCGGCCTGTTCTTGTTCAAGAAAATAATGGAACGGAACGTTGTGTTGCATGCGGATTATGTTCCCGTGTTTGTCCCGCATTGGCAATTGAAGTACAAGCGGCAGAAACTGCATTGGAAAAAGAAAGATATCCGCAGAAGTTTGAAATCAATATGCTGCGCTGCATCTTTTGCGGTTTCTGCGAAGAAGTTTGTCCGGAAGAAGCAATTGTTATGAGCAAAGATTATGAATTGGTTTTCACGAATAGAAATGATGCGATCTATGGAAAAGATAAATTATTGGTTCCCGTTGAGAACTTAAAAGATAGATTGGAATTCTTAAGAAAGTTTAAATAGAATTCCTTTAATGATTTTTTTCAAACCCTCGACTATTTCGAGGGTTTTTTATTTTAAAGAATCATGCGTAAAAATTTAAAGTACTTCCTTCGATTCCTTTTTTATAAGATGCAGAAAAATTTATCTTGACAATAAATAACCAGTGCCCTATATTATTAGTGTAATAGTAGACTATTGCATTGATTAACTAAATCGAATAAATTATAAGGAAATGCTTATGATTGAATTCAAACTTGACCCCAGGAGCGGAGTTCCTTTCTACAAACAGATTGTCGATCAGATTCGTTTTGGAATTTCTTCAGGAAGTCTGAAAGTTGGAGAGCAACTCCCCACCGTTCGTTCTCTTGCGGTTCTATTAAAAGTAAATCTCAATACAATATCGAAAGCATACAAGGAACTTGAGATCCAGAATGTACTTGAGACCCAGCAAGGGACCGGAACATTCATCGGTACAATTCCACCTCGTATCGATTCGGATGAATTAGAGAGTAAATTATCAAACATTTGTTCGGAATTTTTAAGTATCACATCTAGTTACGGTTTCAAAATTGATGAAGTAATTAATGAACTAAAAAAAAAGAAGGGAGGTAGCAAATGAATCCTCGTGAAGTAGGAAGAAATGATTTCAATCTTATTGCAATGACTATTTTTATTTGTCTGGCCATTCTCGGTTCACTTCTATTTGTCTTTATGTTTATAAGCATTTATGGTTTAACTGCATGGTTTATTATATCATTATTATTCTCATCCTCTTTTAAAATTGCCGATCAATGGGAAAGAGCCGTCGTTTTGAGAATGGGAAAATTCATTGGTCTGAAAGGTCCCGGTTTATTTTTAATAATTCCAATTGCGGATCGTGTAACATGCTATATAGACCAACGAGTTCGAACTACATATTTTAAAGCCGAAGAAACTCTGACCAAAGATACAGTTCCGGTAAATGTTGATGCTGTTGTGTATTGGACTGTCTGGGATGTGGAAAAAGCTGCATTGGAAGTTCAAGACTATATTACTGCGGTATCTTACATTGCACAAACCGGGTTGCGTGATAATATCGGCAAGCATGAATTGGCAGATCTTCTGCAGAACAGAGAAAAAATTGCAATCGATCTACAGGCGACACTTGATGAACACACTAATCCCTGGGGAATCACCTGCAATACCGTTGGTATTAGAGATATTGTTATTCCAGCCGCACTAGCTAATGCAATGAGTAAACAAGCACAAGCGGAAAGAGAGAGACAGGCAAGAGTAATATTAGGAACAGCGGAAACAGAGATCGCAGAAAAATTTGCTAAGGCGAGCGAGAATTACAAAAACAATCCCGTTGCATTGCAGCTAAGAGGAATGAACATGTTGTTTGAAGGACTTAAAGAAAAAGGATCATTAATTATTGTTCCTAGCTCTGCTTTAGAATCGATGAATCTCGGAGCTGTGGGTGGATTGGCTGCTTTGGCACAAAATGCAGCGGAGAAAAATTAAAATGAAGTTGAGATAAAATGCAGTTTGGTATATTCTTAAAAAATATTTTATTCTTATTATAAAACCCTGGTCAAACGCCGGGGTTTTATATTTTATATTTTTTTGTTAGTTTAAATTCAAAATCGGGGAAAGCATATGTTTTCTAAGATCCTCTCCGGTGCTACATTTGGTATTGACGCTTATCTGGTAGAAGTTGAAACTCATTATGAGAAACAACTTCCGTCTATTACGATTGTAGGCTTGCCAGATAACGCGGTAAAAGAGAGCAAGGAAAGAGTGCTTGCAGCTATTAAAAATTCCGGTATTGAATTTCCACTTAAAAAAATTACGATCAACTTAGCCCCTGCAGATATTAAGAAAGAAGGCAGTTCATTCGACTTACCAATCGCGGTTGGAATTCTTGCCGCAACAGAAATAATTAATCCGGATTTACTCAATCAAACTTTTATTCTAGGAGAACTTTCACTTGATGGATCTCTTCGTAAAATAAAAGGTGCACTGCCAATTACTGTTGAAGCAAGAAGACTCGGTATTAAAAAGATAATTCTTCCTGCAGAATCTGTGAAAGAAGCATCTATAGTTGATGGAATAGAAGTTTATGGTTTGCTAAATCTGACGGAAGTAATTCAATTCTTAAATGAAGAAGCAAAATTTGATCCTGTTTATACGAACAAAGATGAAATATTTTCTCAAGTAAATACTTATATGCTGGATTTCTCAGATGTCAAAGGTCAAGAGAATGTTAAACGCGCTCTTGAAATTGCCGCAGCCGGCGGACATAATATTTTAATGATTGGACCGCCTGGTTCAGGCAAAACGATGCTGGCTAAAAGATTTCCTTCAATTCTTCCGCCGCTCAATTTTGAAGAAGCACTTGAGACAACAAAAATTCATTCCATTGCCGGAATTCTCCGTAAAGATCAGGCTCTAATAACCGAGCGTCCATTTAGAAGTCCACATCATACAATTTCTGATGCAGCTTTAATTGGTGGCGGAACCATTCCACGTCCCGGAGAGGTTTCTTATGCGCATCATGGAGTACTTTTTCTAGATGAGCTGCCGGAGTTCAAGAAAAATGTTTTAGAAGTTTTGCGCCAACCGCTTGAAGATTACAAAGTTACCGTAAGCCGATCGAAAATGTCTCTTGAGTTCCCCGCAAATTTTATGCTTGCTGCAGCAATGAATCCTTGAAGTTGTGTTGCCTTTCTGTCATCAATTTATCCCCGGCGGAAACGTATTGAAGCTGTATAGAAATATCATTTTGTCCAATAGTTATCTTATCGGTAATAGTCTCAATAATCTTACGTTTTTCATCAGAATTAAATGTTTCCCACCGATCATATAGATCCTTCGCTTCGCGAAGTATTTCATCACTAGAAAGGAACTGAATCTTAAGAAAGTCTATCTCAGCTTGTAGTTCAGGGATTTGATTCTCCATCTGTATATAACGTTCGTCAAGGGGCTTATAATGACTTCCAAAGCCTGTTTTGGGTAACTCCCCGGCTAAGTGTAGCTGTACCAATTTGTCCATCTCTAGCTTGATTTTAGACTGTTCTTTGAGAAGTGTAGTAAGAAGTTCCTCTTTTTCCCGAATAGAATGATCAGCCGTATTGAGATATTGCATCATTTCTTTAGGAGAAAGAAGAAAGCTTTTTAATTGTTCATGGAAAATAGACTCAAGATCAGAAATTCCAATTTTATTGTGGCACTTTTGGCAAATGTATTTTGGTGAATTCGAAGGCACATACATTTTATTACCGTTGGTCTCGCAGTCACAGAATACAAATCCGGTAAATAAATGTGTTGCCTTTTTAGTAGGGCGGTGATTTGCTTTTTGCTGCTCGTCCAAAATTTGATTGCATTGATTCCAAAGTTCTTCAGAAATGATCGGTTCTATTTCTATAAATACCCAATCCGATGGTGGCTTTAATTCCCATTTTTTATTGGCACCCAAACTCTTGGTATAGTTTGCTCGACGAAGTCCTTTTGCACTTGAGTCTTGAAGTAGTCGCATCACTGTAGTGTCACTAAACTTTGAACTGTTGCGAGTTCTATAACCAGATTCATTTAATAAACGTGCAACAGTTTTTTTACGTTTATGCTCAATGAATAATTCATACATAAGTTTTCTGATTGGAGCTTCTTTAGGATCAGGAATAAGTTTTTTATCAAGCCACTGAAACCCAAAAGGAGCTTGTCCTCCTAATGGTTTTCCCATCCTAGCGCGAACGGGAACAGATGCGGCAACTCGTTCAGCAATTTCTTCGCGTTCCCACTGAGCCATAGCCGCAATCATCGTATAAAATAATCTTCCGGCGGGTGTTGAGGTATCGATTGATTCTTGGAGAGAAATAAGATCGGCATTATACTTTCTAAATATTTCTGCAAATTCTAAAAGCTCTTTTGTGTTTCTTGCCAAGCGAGCAAGTTTAGAAAATATAATTCCCGTAATTTTTCCTGACTTGATATCTGAAAGCATCCGTTGGGTTTCGGGATGTTCCATGACTGATTTACCACTTACGGCCTCAAGCTTATATACTTCTTTAATATTCCATTCTTTCGATTCTGCATAATAACGAGCACGTTTCTCATGATGTTCGGGGCTTTCACCTTTTACCTGATCTTCAGTTGAAACACGAATCCAAATACCTATTGATTTATTTCCATCCATTTCATTTCCTCATAGTTCATTGCAACAAAAAATCTCGTTACGTAATCAAGTTATTATTTTTTTGTAAAACAAAAAAGGAGATGTTTAGCATCCCCCTTTTTCTTTACGCATTGCCGACACGCTTAAAAGATGAATTTGCTTTTTCTTTATAATGAGAAGAGGAAGCAAGATCAATCTCATGGAGAGAATAATTAGATGGAATTTTATTCTCCATTTCTGAAATAGCTTTATATAGTAATTGATTCACCAATCGCGTCATGGGAATGCGTTTCTGTTTTGCAATAGGATAGAGCTGAACAACGAGCTCCTCCGAAATTTTTGGACTATACATAATACAATCCTCTATGCTGTTGTCAAAGAACTCTTCAAAGCATAAGGGAGATAAAAAAATAAATAAGGAGTGATTATTTGTCTAAGTCTACAAAAACATCCGACTACATCACAAATATCTCAATAATCAAAGAGTCTTTTTTGCTTTTTTTCATTAGGAATTTGAGAATAAACATTTGTTTGAATTTCTTTTCTGATTAATTCATGAGGCTTCGTATAACGCTCACGTGAATAAGTGATGATTTCATCTTTCATTGTATTCTTAGGCAATGGTAATGGAAGTGTTACTCCGCTAAAGGGAACTGAGGTAATCCCATCAATCATAAGTTTAATACAAATGTTATAATTGGGAAGATTGATCAAATCAGTTTCTGCAAAGGTAGGTTCAAACTCTTTTGCTAAATAGCGTGCATCATCAACACCCACTCGAAATGCAATCATCGTTCCTACATTACCAAAGATTGCATCACGAACCGGCTCTTGTAATTGTTTTACATATTGATGTGCTAAAACTAAATTGAGTCCATACTTTCGTGCCTCAGAAAGAATGTTCGCAAAAGAAAGCGTCATGAAATTATGAAACTCATCAACATAGAAATAAAACGGTCGTCTCTGATCTTCTGAAACATTTGCCCGATTCATAGCGGCAAGAAAAATCATAGTCGTAATCATTGAACCTAATAACGAACTGGTATCTTCACCCAATTTTCCTTTTGAAAGATTTACAATAAGAATTTTCCCTTGATCCATAATCTCTCTGAATCGAAATGTATTTTGCACTTGACCGACAATATTGCGTAAGGGAAGATTAGTGAGAAAGTGACTCATCTTATTGAGTATTGGTGCAATGGCTTCAGAGCGAAAGTAGGGTGAATATTTATCAAACTCTGTTGTCCAGAATGTTCGTATTTGTTCTTGGGTACAAAATGCCAACACGTGTTTACGAAACTCTGCATTCGTTAATAAAGTTGGCACATTAAGTAATGTTCCCTGTGGATATTCAAGTAAGGTATAAAATGAGTAACGTAAAATGTGTTCCAATCGTGGTCCCCAAAATTCTGCATATATTTTTTTAAATACCGAAATCAATCCAGACACAACGAGATAATGAGAGCCAAGTGAAACATGCGCGAGTGGATTAAATGCAATCGGATATTCACCATCACTCGGATTAAAATAAATCACATCATTAATTCTTTCTTTGGGAATGTGTGATAGCAAAGTCTCTGCTAAATCTCCATGTGGATCAATTATTGCAAGACCATTACCTTGATTAATATCTGAGATTGCCATCTGAGCAAGTAAACTTGATTTTCCCGTTCCCGTTTTACCGACAATATACATGTGACCCCGTCTGTTCTTCTCTTTGATACCAAACTTCTTTCGGATATCGCGCCAATTAGTGAGTGCAATGGGGGTGATCGATTGTGCATCATGTTGTATGTGTTCCATATGAATCGATCATATATAAACTTCAATACTGAAATAAGCAGTGTGGTTTTGTCTATACACGCAAATTATCCTCTCTTATTGCTCACCCCTTTTTGAAGGAAGATGATCATAGCTCATCACAACTTAAAAAAGGAGGAACAGATGCAACCAGCAAAATCAATCGAAGTATATACCCCAAGCGGAATTCTACTGTTCAAAGCAGTACTCACCGACATTGCGATTTCTCTTCAAACAAAATCAGAATCGCAGATCCAAAGTTCGTCAAGGCCCGAAGTGAAGGGCAATGGCAGATCCAACGGAGAAGCAGTCACTGATCCACAAAAACGGCTGCTTTTCCGGCTTATCGCTACGAACTATCATCTCGAAGGTGATCAAGCGTTTGAAAAACTCAAAGAACTCTTTAATGCCAATTCGCTCAAAGAGGTTTCAAAATTTGAGGCAAGTAAAATGATTGAACGCTTACTCGAAGAAGAACGGGGGGGTGGGCATGATTAATCATTTATCAGCAAGTCAAATTAATCTCTATCTTCAATGCGGTTTGAAGTATCGATATCAATACATCGATCTACTTCCTAAACCGTTTCGTCCTTCGGCACTTGCGTTTGGGAGTGCATTGCATTCCACCCTTGCCTGGTTTCATGAAGAAACCATGAAGGGTAATGTCGTTACTCTTGAAAAGCTCTATCGGATATTTGATGCCGACTGGTATAGTCAGTGCATTGATGTGAATATTCATTTCAAAGAAAGTGAAAAAGAAATGAATCTACTCAACACCGGAAGAGAAATGCTTACGATCTTTTTTCAAGAGAAACATCCCAAAGTAAAAGGGTGCGAAGTGCCATTTACCGTCCCCTTGCGCTCACCTACCGAAGGACCTGATTTAGAGATAGCACTTGAAGGATACTTTGATCTCATTGAGGAAGACGGCACCATCGTTGAATACAAAACATCAGCTATCGCATTGAGTGCAAGTGATATTGATGCACGTATTCAATTAACGGCATACAGTTATGCGTATCAGTTACTCTTTCGCAAATCACCGAAAGGAATTCGAGTTGTAGATTTTGTAAAAGGGAAGAAACCAAAGATCGTGGTGATAGAAACCAAGCGTGATAAAAATGATCATCTTGGATTTCTACACACGGCACAAGAAGTATTAAAAGGAATCAAAGCAGAAATCTTTATTCCTCGTCAAAGCTTTTGGTGCAAAGAATGTGAGTATGCGGATATCTGTCCATTGTTTAAAAACAAGGCGACAGCTCCTAAAGCAGAATCACTCTATGCGGCATAAACAGCTTCATTGAACACATTTATATGCCCTGTTTACACAGGGCATTCATTTATAAACATTTGGAAGGAGAATAAGTCATGAGTCATAATATTAATATCGTTAATGGAGTTGCCTCAATGATGTATGTAGGTGAAACACCGTGGCATACCTTAGGAACCAAACTTGATAAACCTGCAACGGCATCAGAAGCTATACAAGCTGCGGGTCTTGGATTCCGTGTTGAAAAAATGCCCTTACGGATTGCGGTGCACAACATACCAGTTACAGATCATTATGCAACCGTGAGAATCGATACCATGCAAGTATTGGGTGTTGTTGGTTCGCGCTATACACCGATTCAAAATAAAGATGCATTCTCTACCTTCGATGCATTAGTGGGTGAAGGGAGTGCAATCTATCATACAGCTGGTGCGTTGGGTAAGGGTGAACGGATTTGGATATTGGCTAAATTACCGGAATATATACGAGTCAATAAACATGATATCGTCGAACCGTTTCTATTGTTAACCAATACCCATGATGGTTCAAGTGCGGTTACGGTAAAACTCACACCGATTCGTGTCATATGTGAAAATACCTTATCAGTTGCCTTACAGGGAACGGAACAAGAAGTGCATATTCGACACACCACACAAGCTGAAGAAAAGTTAAAACAAGCACATGAGATTCTGGGACTTAGTAATAGGCTCTTTGAAATCTTGGGACAATACTATGTCGGCATGAGTCAAAAGATGATTAATGCAACCATGTTTACTCAATACCTCAATCAGATATTTCCAGAACCAATTTTCACATTACAAAGTAACCGAACAAAAGAAATTCATGAAAGAATTATGGAGTTGAGTGAGGTTGGAGTTGGTGCTGAATTATCAAGAGGGACATTATGGGGTGCGTATAACGCGGTTACTGAATATGTCGATCATATTCGACTGCAATCAAAAAACAGTTCAATGCGATTAAAATCCATGTGGTATGGATCGGGAGACGCGCTCAAGAAGAAAGCATTTACTTGTGCTGTTGCTATGTTGAATTAACTAACAACGGAGAGTTTATTGCTCTCCGTTTATACTTTTTGAAGTAAATTAATTTATCTAAAGTTAAGAAAAATATAATCGGACTTCATATTACTAAATAAACTATAGTATCTCGGAATTGAACATTTATAAAGATTTCTAAAAATATTTTGTTGATATTGAAGCGTTGATTTATTAAAATAAATTGTTCAAATAAAATTAGAAGATTAATGAAGATGAAACCCATCAATCAAATCTATTCTTTGAAAGAATTGGAAACCAGTGACCGTCGAGTTTCTCATACAGAAAATCGACCCTCAGAAGAAAACAAAACAATCTGGGAAAAATGGTTTACTGAAATTCATAATCGGACTTATATGAGCTTCAATTCTAGCTACGAAAGGAGAGATGTTAGAGTAAACCACAATTTCAAAATTAAATTATAATTTTCCAATCGGGGATAATGAATCACGAAATTCTAGAAGCCGGTATTCCTTTCAAAAAAGATTGGGTCGATTTAGCCGATAAAGTCGTTCTATCGAGACCTCCCGCACTGAGAGACAATGATCAAATTTATATGATGTCGGGCGGTATGATTCTACAAACCCTTCTGATGCACGATTATATAGGTGGGAAACATATTATTTTTGTAGGCGATGGGGATGGGATGAGTATGATGTTTGGGATTTTCTCTCATCATGGTATAATTCCAAAGCCAAGTTATATGACTGTGCTAGATATGGATAAAAGAACACTATCCCATATCAAGCGATTCGCTAATGCAGAAGGATTCGGCCATATAATTGATGTTCGTTCTTATAATGTATTTGAAACTGTACCTAAAGATCTTGTAGAACAAGCAGATGTATTTTATACGAATCCACCATATGGATCGAAGAATTGTGGCAATAGTGGAATTGTATTTTTATCCCGATGTATGGAATTGTCAAAGAAATCCAAATCATATGGAATAGCTATTTTACCATATGGTAGTGGGCATCCTTGGTCTATTACTGCTATGTATAACATTCAAAAATTTGTTGTCGATCATGGATATTCAGTTTCAGAGATGATTTGTGGATTACATAAGTATCATTTACCGGACAATCCTATTCTTGCTTCAGGCTATGTAGTTATGGACAGAATTAATTACATCCCCCATCCCTGGACGAATTCAGTTGTTCCCAGTGAATACCTTAAAAATTTTTATGGTGATCACAACAATACACTTCCTCATTACATCGAAGAGGACGGGCAATTAATCTTATGGGAAAATGAAAAATAATACAGAACAAAAATCAAAAATATTTTTGATTGATGAAGAAATTCCAAAGCTTTTTTTCCGAAATAAAACGTATCCTGTCCATTCTTGTATTCTCATGAAAGTTGGTAGTCACGGAGCCGAAAGCTTCACAGAAATTTTAAACAGAAAAAAATCAGAACATATTAGTTATGGCTTTATGCTTTGGGGATATTCAGGAAACCTTCTTAATGTGATTGATACACGGAAGCATTTTGAATCCAAAACCAAATTAGGAAATAAGTTTTTTATTTTTATGATTGAAACTAAATCGCCCTTTAAGAATTCTCCAGTTAGAAGTAAATATTTTTCTCTAGATAAAATGAGGTGGTTCGCACTACCTCAAAATTTGTTTACCACGGGGTGTGACAAGGCGATTATTTGTCGAAATTTAACTAAATCAAATTTTCAATTTGATTTGTCCAAATATTCTGTTGCTTCAGGTGCAAGTAAAGGAAAAAATGCAAGTGAGTATTTAAAATTTAGAACAGATAAGGCTTGTATCGAATTATCTGGTCATACTGATAATTCTGATCCATCATTCATCACAGTAAGTTGGGTTGCGGAAATATTACCTCCATATGCAATTCACATGAAAAAAGATGAAACTTTCCAACAAAATCTCTTTTCAGATAAAATTCCAAAATCAAAGTTGGGAGTTTTTGGTCGTTTGCAGACTGATGAATAACGAGAGCTTTTCTCAAATAAATAACAATTAGTTTTTGATTAGATGTAACACTATTTTAGTTTGACGAAGGTCGGAATGGATATTGATTTACTTTCTCAACTAACAGGATTTAGCAAGACAGATCTTACTGAAGCAATTGCCGGTGATAAGATTTTAGGATTGGGTTTAGAACTTACGAGACAATGCAATTTGAAATGTGTGTATTGTTATGCTAATTCGGGGAAGCCTCTAAAAAATGAATTAACCTACGAAGAATTATTAAAAACTGTTGATGAAGCTACACTTCTTGGTGTAAAAAAGATTGGTATTATTGGCGGGGGTGAACCTTTACTTTATGAAAATCTCAAAAATCTAATAAATTATATTTTTCAGAGAGGAATAAGTATTTCCTTATTTACCAATGGTGTCTTAATAGATAAGGAATGGGCTTCGTTTTTATATGATAAGGGTGTTTCAATTGTACATAAGTTAAATAGTTTTGATAAAAAAGTTCAAGATAAATTGTGTGGAGTAAAAGGGAGTTTTGAACAAATACAAAATTCATTAAATATTCTGATGGGGATTGGTTATCCAACTGCAAATCATAAATTAAGTATCGAAACAGTTATCTTAAAAGAGAATATTTCTGAACTACCTTCTATTTGGCGTTGGGCTCGTAATAATAAAATAATACCCGTTGTTGAACGATTAACCCCATTTGGTAGGAGCACAAAACTTTTGAATAAATGTTCAACGGAAGATATTAAAAACCTTTTTGAGAAACTTTCAAAAATTGATATGGAAGAATTTAATATCAAATGGTTACCACATCCACCATTTGCTGGTACGAGAGGGTGTTATCACCATTATTATGCTCTCTACATTACATCGAATGGAGAAATTCAGCCTTGCAGTGGAGTTACAGTTTCTTTAGGGAATATTCGCACTAGAAAGATAAGTGATGCATTGCGTTCAAGAACAATCACGGAACTAAGACATATCGGAGAATCGATCAAAGGAAAATGTAAAATTTGTGAGTATGCGAATGTTTGTTACGGGTGTAGAGGCTCCGCATATCATGTTAAAGGAAGTTATCTTGCAAGTGATCCACAATGTTGGATTTCCTAATTATTTATAAAAAAGGGAGGACGCAATCATTAATAAAGGTATTATACAAATAATTGGAATCTCTGGATCTGGCAAAACAACTGTTGCTAAAATGACCGCAAATCAACTAGGTATCAGATTTGTTGATTTTGCAGATTTAATAGTCGAATGTGCTAATTCATTAGGGATGAAATCTGATTCTCATGATGATATCATTAATTTCGCCCCATCTTTTTTGGCAGAATCAGTTAGTCTGGCAAGATCGAATTTATTAAAAATGTCTGGGGAAGAATTATTGATTCTCGAAACACATCTGGCTCCTAGAATTAAAAAACTTTGGTATACCTTTACGAGTCCAGATATATTAAAGGAACGAAACACAATAGGTATTGTGGTTATCGCAGATGACCTTAATGATATAAAAAATAAAAAACAGAATCGTTCAGCGAAAAGAGATTTAATTAATCAATCTTATGAGATATTGAATGAAGATCAACAGATGAATATTATTGCTGCAACTACATGTTGTGTTTCTTTAGGCATTCCTCTTCAAATAATATGGAATAAGTTTAATCATTTAGAGGAGTCGATTAATCAATTAACTGAATTTATACTTGAACTAAAGAAAAAAATTAATTTGGAGTAGATTGTAAATTAGTCCCACTTATAAGAGAGTTATTTTTAAACTTTTGAAATCAGGGATATGAATATACTTACCCTCAGAAATATGTTGTGAGATTTGGTTGCGAACATCGTCCACGATGGCTCATTGAAAATCAATAGAGGATTACAAACCCTCTTTTTTGTAGGGAGATTTTGATCCTTCAAGCAAATTAACATTTCTATTCTAAAAGTTTTCCAATGGTATTCTTATTACGAAAAATATTATGCTTACTCTTGAACATGTCAAGGAACTTGTGAATGATCCATCACTCTCTGAAGAAGAAATTGAACAAATTAGGGACGGATTTTATAACCTTTCAGAGATCATTTATGAACAATGGAAGCTTGAGTTCACATTAGAAAGCAAAAATCCATTCAAGGGCACTTTAAATAAAGATAAATCCTAGACTTTACTTTAAAGCTTTTTAAAGCTATACGTTTAAACGAGAAAAATAAGTAGCATGATTTATTACATCTCACCATAGAAATAGTCGCGTTATATCTCATCTTTTACTCCATGAAAGGCATCATATACACACGAGTATCTAGCGACGAACAAGTAAATGGTACCTCTTTAGAATTTCAAGAGGAGCTTTGTCGTAAATACGGTGAACAAAAAAATATTGAAATTGTAGAAATCTATCGAGAGGAGGGAGAGTCGGCTAAAGATTTGAGTCTGAATAATCGGGAAAAATTCTTGGAAGCATTAGAGTATTGTAGAAGAAATAAAAACCAAATAGATGCATTCATTGTTTTGCGAGTTGATAGATTTGCGCGTAATACTGAAGATCACTTTGCAGTGAGAAAAATATTATTAGGATATGGAACAACGCTGTATTCAGTAACCGAACCAATTGGAAATAAACCAGCAGAAAAATTTATTGAAACCGTTCTTGCGGGTGCGGCAGAATATGATAATGCATTACGTAAACAGCGTTGCACTGATGGAATGTTAGCCCGCATCAATCAAGGAATTTATCCTTTCAGGCCACCGATCGGATATGCGTGCGCAAATTTTAAAAAGAGGGGGGAGAAAAAAACTGAACCTGACCCACCAGATGAAAAAACATTTCCCATCATTCAAAGAGCATTAAGAGAATACGCGCGAAACGTTTATCGACAAACCGACATAATACGCATGTTGAAAGAATGGGGATTAAAAACTTCATCTGGAAAAAATCCTACCCCACAAATGGTAGATCGAATGCTCAGAAACAGTCTCAAGTTTTATGCTGGAATTATTGTGAATCCTTGGACAAAAGAAGAAATAGTAGGACTTCATAAACCGATGATCACGAAAGATGAGATGTATCAGATTCAAATGGTTCTCTCAGGTAATTCCCGCAATAATTCACTCATACGAGCTAAGTACAACCCTTTGTTTCCATTGCGTCGCACAATACTGTGTGGCGAATGTAATCGACCTCTTACGGGCAGTATAGTGCATGGCAATGGTGGCAATTATCCATATTACCATTGTGCTTATAAGCTATGCTCAATGTATGGCAAGGGGATTGGGAAAAATCTTCTGGAAAGCGAATTTATAAAAATTCTTGAAAAGATTATTCCAAAAGAAAAATGGTTTAATGTATTTCGAGATTCGATTATTGATGTATGGAAAGAACGCGGCAAACAATCTGAAACAGATGTAAAAAGAAATGAGGCGTGCATTTCTATACTGAAAGCTAAGAAAAACCGCATCTTTGAAATGCGTGAAGATGGTTCCTATACAAAAGAAGAATTTCAAAAGAGAAGAGATGAAATCGAAGGTGAGATAGAAGTTTGTAAAACAGAGCTAAACAGACATAAATACGAGGAATTCAATCTCGAGGAGGTGATGGCTTATGTAATTGATTTTATTGGCGCTCTAGCTCAAAAATGGCTCCTCATGCCAATTGCACAAAAGACACGGTTCCAAAAATTAGTGTTTCCAGATGGAATTCCATTTAAGAGAGGCCAAGGACTTGGAACCACAAAATTGGGTTATGTTTTCGAGCTTATTCAGTCTTTTGACGCTTCAAAATCCGCTTTGGTGCACCTCAATGAATTCAGTTGGAACCAGATTATCGGGGAGTTGGAAGAGTGGCAAAAAGCAATCGACTCTATAGAGTTGACTAGTCAGTCATCAAATTCCAATTCAGATGATATAAGGCAACTATATCGTAATGTTGCTTGATTTTATTATTAAAAAAACGTGAACAACAAAAAAGGATGAACAATTTGTCCCTCCTTATTACAAATTAATTTATTGTTAACACTCAGACTATGAAGTGTGCATAATACAAAAATATTACTAACACATTGAAAGCTCATCGACTTGTAAAAGGTCTCACTCAACAAGATGTGGCTCAATTACTTAATCTCAAAAATAACACGCTGATTTCTAGGTGGGGGAAGGAGAATCGTTCCCCAATCTTATTAATATCATCAAATTATGTGAATTATATCAAGTCTCGTTTCACGATTTGTTTGAAAAATTAATAACGATAAAAAAGAACGAATGCCGTTAACAAATATATTGGACAAATATCGTCTTAGGTATTAAAAGATGGTTACTCAAGTACATAATTTCTTTTCCTATTCTAGGTTTATATGCAAAATGCGGTAATGTATATCGTTTTGAACGATATGATTTATAAAGTTCTCTTATTGGTAGAGTATTGTCATAAGTCAGAATCCAATGACTATTCTTGATGGATTTGATAACTCGTGAGACTTCCACATGATCATCAAAATTATATGAATTAAGATATAAGCTCTCGCCCTTCAAAAAGTATGGCGGATCAAAATAAAATATTCCGTTTTTTACTTTTTGTGATAATTCCAATTTCTTCACTAACTCTATAGCATCAAGGTTATAAACATGGATCTTACCTTTTTTCTCGGCTATTTTTTTTATCCGAGAAATCAATTCTTTTTTGTTATATCTACAATTAATTTTATAATCTCCTGTCTGCTTAATTCCACCAATAGGGCCACCTTCAATTATGCCCGATCGATTTGTTCGATTGAGAAAGAAGGTTGAAAAACCGAGCTCTAACAAAGAAGCATCTTTTTTCTTTTTTTGTATTTCTCTTTGTTTTTTCCATTCTGATAGACTTATAGGGGTTTTATTTATCAATTCACAAAGTTGTAAAGGATAATGCTTAACCGAATACCAAAAAGCATATATTGAACGATCTTTATCATTGATGGTAATTTCATCAACAACTTCCTGCAATAGCAAATATAATGCTACTGCAGCCCCACCAGCATATGGCTCAATATAATGCCCTCGAACCACATTCCTTTCACAAACTCTAGCAATGAAGTTAGCTAGTTTGCGTTTTCCGCCTGGATATCTTAAGGGTGAATATAATTTCATTTACTCTTCTTTTTAAAATAATATTCAAGTATTTCTGCAACAATCTTAGATGTCTGCACTATTGTTTGTTTAGAATAATCGATATTGCCATGTGCAAATTTATGTAGAATAGCTTCTAAACTATACTTATCTGAAATCCACTCTAAAGTTAGAGAGGTGGAATTTTTTTTCATTTGTGCCCAATCTTTTTTCAGCGCGGATTTAGCATCCTTTATAAACCGGTTGCTTATTTGATCCTCCTGTGAAATAGTCTCGTCTCGGCTTTCGTAATATAACCGCCCCGCAACATCTAGTATAAGACGGAAGGACATAGCAATTATTGGCAATACATTCTCTTTATCCTTAAATCGTTCATACACATCAGTTACACCACAATACAAGTTGTTAACGGGTCCACTTTCTAGAATAAGCTTGCGACCAAAAAGTTCATCAGAAGTGGATGTAATTGATGTTCTGCGAACAGAAGCATCACTTACACTATCAAATCGAGTTGTAACATCTTCATTAGTTTGTGATTCATTTAATGTTTTTATAATATTTTTATTTTCTGGATACTTCGCTAATAACGGTTTCTTTAGCAAACCACGATTTTTTCTTGTTGTTATATCCTTATCTTCTACCAAGGAACCTACCTTCTGTAATATATCTTTTTCCTGTTGTTTGTCTTTATAAATAGAAATTAATTTTGTATCCTTCAAACCAAATCCTACGTCTTTCAAATTTTTCTCTGTAAGAATTTCATCTTTCACAAAGCCTTGATTCATTATCGGGAAAGCACTAATTAATCCAGTTTGTTCTTCAATTAAAAGGAACAAACTTTTAGGTTGACCACGATGTTGATGTAAAAAATATTCCCGTTGTATTGTTCCCCAAGAGCCATTGTTTACGTGTTTCCTCTCAATGTTAGTCAATGCTGTCTCCTTATCACAAACATTACATGGGATTTCATGAAGTTCCCGTAATCCCTTTGGCCCGTCGTTATAAAACAATTTTCCAGTCAAAGTTGAATAGAGTTCTTTGTTTTGCAAATATTTAAGTACTGCCACACGCCGATTGCCATCAAAGACTACGGGTATTCCTTCTAGATATACAACAGTTGGGATTTCACTAAAATCATAATGAGCGCCCATCTCCTTTACAAGTTTGTCAAGATTCCATTGATCTGGGTTATCGTCGATAGCACGTTTAATGACATCAAAATCCGTACTCTTGTGATCAATGGGATCACGCGGATTTTCTGACCAAAGTCGAAGTTCATTAACCTTTATTTGTTTTATTTTTTGTTGGGACATATTAACTCCAAAACACCATTTAAACAAATCTCTTTACATTACAAGTGTAATTTATTTCTTCAAATTCATTGTAGCAAGAATTATAACAAAAATAAATAGAACCACCCTACTATCACCGAAAGAAAGAAATAATTACATCCTGCTTTGATCAAAAGGCGAATAATTTAAAAGAGGAATCTTGTCTAGCCCTTCTTCCCTATATAACTTAGTATTTATCTAACTTACTTACCATCTGTGTCTAATGACAAGTTAGTCATTATTTGTGCACCTCAATGAATTTAGTGGGAATCGATTGCAAGAAGAACTCAAGAAATGGAAGAAAGACATTCGTGTATTCGAGAAATCTATTTCAGAGGGTGAAGAATCTAATTCAGAAGATAATGACATCTTTCTATTCCACAAAGCTGCGTGATTTATTTCCTTCATGATATGTTTTATCAATCCATAATAAAAGGTTGATAAATTTGTTGTAATAGGAAAATTATATTTGAGTTTATCTCAAACTATTATAACTAATTGATGTTTATCCACAGACTTATTGACATACCCATCAAGACTGATATAATGACGGGGTGCTTGTGGGGCGTCAGCCCTATTCGGCTAATACATAAGCTGAAGGCAAGCATTTCAAAGATACCGTCTTTTATGACGGTGTTTTTGTTTTAATCTTCCTCTGGATTACCTTTCATTGTGGCAACGAATCGAGTATCACGATATTTATTAGTCATCCATGCAGGCACAATACTCCAAAAATGAAGTGTTCCATTTTCTCCCACTTTTCTAATAATTACTTTAATTTTTCGTCCATCAATAATCGCAATCAATCCCCAATAATATACTGGTTTTGTCGTGACGACTCTTTTCTTAAAATGTTTAACTTCAAATTCTTGTAACGTTTCTTCAAACTCTTGATAGGTAGTTGCAACCTCCACAAGATTTTTTGCAAGTGGCAAAAGTTTCATACGCATAATTTGAGAAGATCGGTCTCGTTCAGTACGTGCTCGTCTGAAAATGATGTGGTTAAATCCTTCCGCGCTGAAACGGATATTATCTTGGAGCAACGGAGAATACACGTGATTGATTTCATTGTAGTATCGCAATGCGTCCTCTCTTAATTTTTCATAGTTTGAATTGTCTTCCATAGAGAAATGGTATCGCATTTTTCTACAAAATCAAGAATGATTATTGTCTTCTTTCCGTTCCTTCTGGTGTTCTTCCTGCCACTGCTCATAAATAATTCCGGCAAGAAGACGAAATTCATCTCTAATTTGTTTTACTTCATCATCACTTAGGTTTTTGTCTTCGTCGGGTAAGAGTTTCCGAACATCTTCAAGTGATAGCATATAAAATGTTTTTAGTATAAGGCGCCCTTTGGCGTATTTTATACTAACCGATTCATTTCATGAATGGTTTGTATGAGATCACCGAATAGATCGGTGACAGAAACCTTATACAGATCGCATAATCTAAGCACATTGATCAGATTGGGTATTGCTCTTCCTCGTTCCCATCGAGAAATAAGGGTCTTATTCTTGAGCCCAAAAGCAGTAGCTACCTGATCTTGTCCTAATCCTCGGTCTTTACGACACTGCCTGAGATTATTTGGGATACTGTGATACTTTTGGTAATCCATACCATTTATGATAGTAGGGACTGTCTGAACCTATAAGGTGGGTAAAGTTGCTGTTAAGGGCAAATACATCCTCAAATAAAAATAGTGTAGTATTTAAAACAAAAATCGCCCTTGCTTGAGGCAGATCTTTGTTGACTATGTAGTCAACTAGTGCACCCTGCCTGGCTCAGATCGAACCAATTTATTAAGGAACCCTTTTTTATATCCATCTCTTATAAATACTCACCAAAAATAATTATGTCGTAGTTGTACGATAGTAATTAATCAACGGATTTATTTCATTATTATCATAATTGTCGTTCTATATGCCCAGAATAAAATGATTAAAATATTCCCAATCTGTTGATGGAGGTAACAATAGATGAACAAATTTCATGAGTTATAATAAAACAAAAAACATTTATAGTAGCTCTACTCGTGTTTCTTTATTCCGTAGTTGTTACATGAATATCACAGAAAGAGCAAAAACTATTTCTCAATAAATTTGTACTTTCGTCCGGAACTCTTTGAAGACATAGAATGATTGATTTAACAACTTTTAATAATTATGACGATGCGTGCGATCCCGGGATAAATGAATCGAGGGGAGTTATCTAAGACGCCCATGTATTTTAATTTAATAAATAATTACATTTATAGTATTATTTGAGGAATTATCTAACATTAAGGAACAAGAAATGAGTACAATGCTGGATCATGATCCGTTGCGAGAACTTGGTGAAATTAGGAATCAACTATCGTATACAAAAAGATTGGGTTTTTTATTTGGGGCTGGGACATCCAAAGCTATGGGAATACCCGATATAGCCACTATTACACAGACAGTTGAGGATGAACTCAAAAGTGACGATAAAAATAATTATGTCGCTATCAAAAAGACGCTAGAGAAAGATTTACAACATATCGAGGCCATTCTAAACCAAGTGCGTCTTATTCGACAGATTACATCTGACAATAAAACTAATTCGTATGATGGTTTAAATGGAGAAAGAGCAAAACAACTTGATAAAGCCATATGTGAGGCAATTTATAAAATTATATCTTCTGCAGAAATAAAAGCAGACTTATCTATTGCTAAGGGGTTCATTAGCTGGTTAAATTGGATATCAAGGGATTTTACTAAGGAAATATTTACCACAAATTATGATTTAATCTTTGAGAGGGCTTTTGAAAATTTACTAATTCCTTTTTATGATGGTTTTGTAGGATCGCATGAACCATTTTTCGCACATGAAAGTTTGGATGGTAAATCTAATTATGACAGACCACCAGTTTCATGGATCCGCCTTTGGAAATTACACGGCTCATTAGGTTGGTTTTGGAAACTAAACGATGATAAAAAGACCCATAGAGTAATACGCTTAAGTGATGGAGCGAAAGAGAAATTCCCCGACGCAGAGTTAGTAATATATCCATCAAGAGACAAATATGAATCTTCGAGAAAACAACCTTTTACTAGCTTCTTTGATAGATTAAAAGAATTTTTATTGAGTGGCGAGGGGATATTTATAATAAGTGGTTACTCTTTCTCGGATGATCATATTAATGAAGTTATTTTTAACAGCCTTAATCAAAATAACAGACTTCATATAATTTCATTTTTCTACGAAAATAAGCCAATGGAAAAAATTGTTGCAGAAGGTAAGAATTTCCCCAATTTAACAATGATCGGACCTACTAAAGCATCAGTTTCAGGTTTGTATGGGAATTGGGTTTATTCCAAAGGCGGAGAAATACTGGATACGTTTTGGGACAAAGATAAATTAAAGCTTGGCGATTTTAAGGAGCTTGTTAAGTTTTTAATCGTGACCTCTGGATTAAAAGAAAACGTAACTATCCCAATTAAAACGAAATGAAAAGAGATATTACATATTTAGGCGATGTGATTAATGTGAGTAGTGGAAGCGTAGAAGTTGAAATTTCCAAAGAAATCCCATCTGCTGCACCAATCATTGGAGGAAGGCTGTATAAAATTGGGCAAATCGGAACATTTGTTAAGTTTCCTATAGGGAGTTTAACTTTATATGGGCTAGTGTCTTCAGTAAGTAATACTCCGTCAAGTAATGAAAGTAATCAATATGAACCAAACTATGGTTCTCGATTTTTACAAGTTCAATTAATTGGCGAAAAACTTGGCAATGAAAAATTTCAAAAGGGAGTTGGCACATTCCCCACAATTAATGACGAAGTCCATATTGTTACAGAAGAGGATTTGAAACTTATTTATGGAAATAAATCAGACGGCTATATTGAAATAGGCAAACATTCATCGTCTGAAAACTTACCAGTATATATTGATTTGCATAATTTAATTTTGCGACATTCCGCAATTCTGGGATCAACAGGAAGTGGTAAATCAAACACTACAGCGCATTTGATTAAGCGTATTCTAAATGATTATGAAGGAGCCAGAATCGTATTGGTTGATACTCATGGAGAATATCCTTCTGCTTTTAAGGATAGTGCTCAAATATTCAAAATTAATGATAAAGTTAATCCCCTCTTCGTTCCATTTTGGACAATGACTTTTGATGAATTATCTTTCTTTTTAGTGGGCAGATCAGAAGGCCAGGAAAAACCCGAAGACAAGCAGTTAAGAGAAAAGATTGTTGAATTAAAAAAGATAAATGCTGGCAAATTAAAAGCTGGGAAAGTTGAGGATAATTATATAACAGCAGATTCACCAATCCCTTTTGACATCAAACAAATGTGGTATGACTTCGATAGAGAATTAAATGCTACTTATAATCATAATAGTGATCACATTACGGCAAATGAATGTCTAGAATCTGAAGGAAATGCCAAAGATTTAATACCTGCTAGATTCACGCCATACTCTCCTAATAATACCCAACCATACAAATCGAAAAAACAAACAATGTACCCTTATATCGGAAAAATATATTCTAGATTAAAGGATTCAAGGTTTAGTTTTATGTTCAACCCACCTGATTACTATGATGTCAGAAGTAAGCATGACATCGATCATTTATTAAGGAGTTGGATTGAACACGACAAACGACTTACAATTTTAGATTTGAGTGGAATTCCATTCGAACTAATAGATATCTCTGTTGGTTTAATCAGTCGTTTCTTGTTCGATGCTATGTACTGGGGACGCTTCGAGACTTATACGGGCCGAAACCGGCCTTTATTAATGGTTTACGAAGAAGCTCATTCATACCTTCCAAAATCAGAAAAAAATTCAAATGTGTATGGATATGCTCGTAAAGCTGTCGAAAAAATATTTAAGGAGGGACGAAAGTTTGGAATCGGAGCTATGGTGGTTACTCAACGCCCTTCGGAAATTTCTGAAACTATTCTTGCCCAAGCGGGAACCTTTGTTGCGTTGAGGTTATCGAATAGTAGTGATAAAGGAACAGTAGAATCTGCAGCTCCTAATAATATGAATAGTTTAATGGAATTGCTCCCTTCACTTAGAATTGGTGAGGCTATTGTTGTAGGTGAAGCCATTAATATTCCATCACGAGTTAGAATTGACCTTGTCGAACCGAGACCTAGTAGTAATGACCCCGAATTGGTCAAAACGTGGAAAACAACTTTTACACCGAATGACAAAAATTATAAAGTTATCGTTACAGCAATTAGAGAGCAAAAAGCTATCACTAAAGCAAGGAAGAAATAAATCATGGAAATGGTACACGTAAGTTCATCACACATCGAAGCAGTTGGTTACGATCCCAATACAGCCGTCTTAGAGATTCAGTTTAAAGATGGTAGCGTTTATGACTATTATGATGTGCCATCATACGAATATGATGGGCTACTTAGTGCTGAATCAAAAGGAACATATGCGCATCAAAATATTTATAAAAAATATAGACAACAAAAAATCGGTTAAAATGGGCAATATAAACCTGAATCAAAAATTAAAAAGAGTTGAGCTTGGAAAGTTTGAAATTGAAAACGATATTGTGTTTAATTATTTCAATAACTTATCGGCTAACGAGCGGGAATCCAAACTAGTAAAAGCGATTTACATAGGTGTATTAGCATTAATGGAAGACCGAATCTCCTCTTTTTTATCAAAAACTTCCAACGAGCTTGGAACTGAATTGGAAAGTTTGAAAATGATTTTTGATATGAAAAAGGAACTCTTTTTTAAATCAACTATTAAAGGGACTTTGGCTGAAGATGATATTGTAGAATATTTAAATGCTTATTTCTTGGATAGGAAATTAAGAGATCGAGCTTTTTTGACAGGTAATAGCATCGGGAAAATTCCCAAAAATAAAACTGGTGATATTATTTGTGAGGTGAATAGCGACTCTGAATTAAAAATTGCAATAGAATGTAAATTTGATAAGAGTATTCGCTTAGGTGATATTGAAAGTAAAGATGTTTTTACCCGAAAAGCAGACACTGCTTGGAGCCAATTAATTGAGTCACAAGCCAACAGAGAAAGCAAAGTTAGTCTCATAGTATTTGATGTATCATTAGTCGATAGTTCGATTATTAAAATTTATGAAAATGTTGGTTATATCCCCGGAGTTGGCCTAATAGCTATCATTAATTCCCAGAAAGGAGATTATTCAAATCTTATTATTGCTTATATGCTGGCCAGAGATATTGCTCTTAATGCCAGAGTTATTGATTTGGACAAAGATTTATTAGCCATTTTAGTCAATCGGCTTGTTAAGGACGTGACTGATATTCTTTCCATTAAATCCTTAGTATTGAATAATATTGATAACAATCGGGCCATATTAAAGCAACTAGATAAATCCATGCTTCTTATGGAATTTAATCAAGAATATCTAAGACGTTTTTTAAGTTTAGGTACACTTTCAAAAAAGGATTTGTTTGAATTTTATTCAGGAGATGACGTAAAAGATAAATATAGATTAATTGAAAAGGAAATAAGTCGACTCTAAGTAATTACTAAAGTTTAGATCAAACGCTGGAGTAATTTGTGGATCAAGACACTAAAAGTGTATGACATGCTCTGGCATACTATTTATTGCACATTCATCCACAATGATTATAAAAGGACAGCTAGGCGAATTGTTTCTGAATAGAGTGAGGTTTTAGTCAATTATATAATCATTTTAAAATCACACCACTAATTAAAATCGACAAGACGGGGTGCACTTAACTTATGAACTTCGATTTTGAATAAAGGTCAATGTTTTTAATTTTTAAATACCACAAATTACTGTAACTGCTTGTATCCAACTCTATCCCACTTTTCAATGCTATCGTCTGAGCAACGTATCCTAATTGACTTGGACATTTTGAAAGAGTTGCCTTAACAATTGCTCGCGCTCCATAAAAGGATGGCTCAAAAAATTGTGGAATCTTTTTCCTAATTAATTTTGTTGGAACTACTCCTATAATTCCTTCAAGTATAAATCCATATCGGGCATATAATCCTACTAAGGTCTCTCCATTTAAGCTACCCACACGTAATGCTGCATCTGAACCAGAAAAAAATTCCATTGCCTGATATTGATGTTTTGAAATTTTTCCTTCAAACGAATATAAATCATTCCATCTTTGACCATTTTTAAAAGGATCGCCGGGAAATAATTGCGCATATGGTTATATAATGCCATCAAAAAGTAAGTTGGAGTTTTCGAAAATTTGCTCATCCCTAATACCTCTACACCATAGATCCATTGCACCTACATATATATTTTTCTCTCTAATACCAGTGATTAATTTACCCACAGCTAACGACCCAAGGGCTCCAACAAGTGTTTGAGCTGCAGCCTCAAGCAATGGTTTCCATAATAAATTTGAATCAACCATAATATTTAGTTATCCGTTATTCGAATAGATGAATTACAAATTAATATAATGCAGAATCCCTTTTTGTGAATTATTTCAACTTTTTACGCAACTGGTTTAACGAATCTACCTGAAATTTATTAAGAAGAGTTCCCAGCTTTGTATTTCCATTAAACTTTTCCAGTTCTGGATAATCCTTCTTAAGATTTTTTACAAGAGAATCACTTCTTTCTTTACGGAAGGTGCCTTTTTGTGTCTTTTCATGTTTTCCTAACATAATATTACCTTAAATATTTATTCTATATAATCTAAAAAATCATGATTTAGTTAACATCAGTATAAGTACGACAAATGAGTTCGTGAATTAAAGGTGATATTTCCCCACAATTATGGCTCCGGATTTTAGAAATAAACATATTATGGTCATCTACAAGGACAAGTTCATCCCCACAAATGATTTGAAAACATGAATTTGCCTAGTTGTGCCAATTCTTATATTCCAAGTTTATATACCTCAATCAATCTTTTTAAACTGCTTTGTCATTAAAATCCAAAATCATTTATCGTACTTATACTGATGTATCATAATATTGAAGATATTATGATAATCAGTCCAAATCGGGGGGATTTGGACTTTTATAAAATGAATTTTAAATTCAATTCAGATTAATAGTGCAACAGACGAGGTGAATTATGAGAACAAGAAAAATCCTATTCTTATTTTTATTCGTATGTTTATTGAGTACAGAACTATTTTCTCAAACAGTCTATATCACAAAAACTGGTGCAAAGTACCATTCAAGTGGTTGTCAGTATCTAAGAAGAAGTTCAATTCCCATTGAATTGAAAGATGCATTAGACAGAGGGTATTCAGCATGCTCGAGATGTAACCCGCCTACTCAGGTTAATAAAAAAGAAAAGGCCACCATAAACACTCAATCTCAAATCAAAGAAAAAGTGAAGTCTTCTTCTGAAGTAACATCTTCTCAATGTCAGGCAATTACTAAGAAAGGAACTCAATGTAAAAGAAAGGCGGAACCCGGCTCTAAATATTGTTGGCAACATTCTCGTTAGTCGGAGGGGACATGAAACGGTTACTCTTAATAGGTTTTTTTCTATTGTTATTTTGTGTGAATTGTAAAGATAGTTCCACAGATCCATCTGAAAGAAAGGGTGCCGTATGTAAAGATGGGACCCGAACAGATGCAACCGGCTCGGGTGCATGTTCTAGTCATGGTGGAGTAGATCATTGGTTATATTAATAATTCTGGACTGCAGTGTTATTTCTTGCTCTTAAATACATTAACAGATAAGAGCGATATCAATTAAAAGAGGTGATGATGAAAAAAAATATAAAATATTTCCTCATGGTATTGTTATCATTTTTATTTATTACACCGCAACTATCATCAATTGATGGTGCGCCACAAAAACGAAAATCCTACAGTTATAAGTCATACCATAGCAAAAGTTATAGTACTCATAGAAGAAGTAATGGTGGATATTATAAAGGAGGAAAAGGTTCATCTCATAAAGGTGGGCATTACGTAAATCCCAAAACAAATAACCATTACTCGAAGCATAGAAAATAATTTAATACTGTTTTGATGAACAAATTTCTTGTTATTGATTTCTATATCTTTATCTGAAAAGATGGTGTTAGTTTATTCCTAATTCAATTTATTTATATAATGCTTGGGAGTTTATACTATGTATAATATATTTATTAGTTATGCCCAAAATGAACTCAGATGGGCAGAGTATTTAAAACAACATTTAGCGCTTAACAATGTGGATATATTCGTAGCTGAACACGATCTTCCTGCAGGAAGTAGCCTCAGTATTGAAATATCAGATCAGATAAAAAGAAGTGATTTATTTGTTCTTTTATGGACTTCTAATGCTCGTGAATCAAAGTATGTAAATAACGAACTTTTTCTTGCTAAAACAGAAGGGAAAGATATTCTTCCGGTGCTTTTACAACCTGGGGCAGCATTTCCACCTTTGCTTGGTGATATAAAATATCTTGACATTGCAAAAGCACCAGAAGCACAACTCGCATGGTTACGTGACTTTGTTCAAAAACGGGCTCAATCAAAAACATTGTCAGACGTTATTGCGTTGGGTTTATTAGGACTTGTCGCATATGTTGCCTTAAAAAACTGAACCAAGACTTTTATTTTAAATTCAATCATTTTTTATTCAATTTATTGAGTATCCTTAATTGATATTTTTCAATTGTATATAACTTTATTTCAATAATAGTAGTTTCATAGTTTGCGAAAAATGGGAAGTTTGTAATCGATAAAAATATACACCACTTGATAAAGAATTACCGTCAAATTTAACAGAATATGTCCCAGCGGGTTTTTCTTCATTTACTAATGTTGTTATCTCTTTACCACAACTATCGTAAATCTTCAGTTTCATGAAGGTCTTTTCGTTGAGTGAGAATGATATGTTTGTCGTTGGATTGAATGGATTAGGATAATTCTGAAACAACTGAATCTGATGTGGTACCTGTACATTGAGGTAATCATCGACTTTTGTTATGGTTCGATTTATCTTATATAGTGATCCTCCATCCAGATAGAATATATCCCCAAAAGAGTTTATTTGCATCTGTTTACCATACGTATGACCATTATCCCCATTCAATTCCCCTAATAGATTCCATATGAAAGAGCCCTTCGTATTTTTATATAAATAACTCTCGCTGTAATTAGTAGATTGTACGTACAAATCATCTTGTTGATCTCTAACAATTTTATACGTCACAAATGGAGATTGAGTTAAAGGAAAAATACCCAACGCTGACCCGTTGTCCATCGTATTTCTGATTTCATTTGAGGTTGTATAATAGATTAATCCATTCGACTGAATCGCTGTTGAATAGACAGTTCCTGGCTCACAAAATTGCCATGATTCACCGTCGGTGGATTTATATAATCCTTGATAGGTCCCGATGTAGATCGTCTTATTGGGATGTACCGCAATACCAAGGCCAAGACTTTTACTGAATTGAGATGGAATGTAATTCCAGTTAAGGCCATTATTTTTTGAAAGATAAAACGTATATACGCTATTATACACGGCTGGATTATACGCATTAATATGACAGACTAAATTACCCGTTGCACTTTCAAAAATCTGATCAATTTCCACATCTTGAAAGCCGACCAATTCCCAATTTCCAGTTCCCCCTTTGCTTCGATAGAGACCGTTGTATTGTGCATCAACATACAAATTTCCCGAACTCGATTTATATGCCATGCCTGTTAATGAGTGAGGAAATGTAAGGTAAATCCACGTGCTACCATTATCGGGTGAGTAATATAATCCGTCATTTTGTGTCCCTACAAATATTCTGTTATCTGCCAGTACTGAAATTGATCGAGCGGTGCCAAAGGGAGTTATGATTTTTGTCCCAATTTTTTGAGCCCACAGTACTTGGGTAATACTCAGAATAAAAAATAAAATATGTTTTCGTTTCATGTATGCTCCTCCATATTTACATGCAAGACAAAATTTAAATACATCATGTATTCCAGTGCCCACTATTACAGATGAAATGTGTGTGCGGTTTTTATCAAATGTACACACATCAAATGTTTTATTTCGTTTCACCACTATTCGAACGGCTTTCAATTTTTTCATACAAATAATTTTCTAAATTTTGAACTTTCTCGATATTGTCTTTTGATATATCGTGCCATGCAATATTTTTTGATGAAGATTCAAGTGTGGCCATGATGGTAATGGTAGTAGAATATTTTCCTTGTGTTTCAAACATGATGTTGTATTTGTATCGAGTTGTAAGAGAACCACCCAATACGCCAGCTTGTGTGAGTCCTTGAATATAATCCGTTTGTATCCTTTTGTTTGCTTTGTCTTGCGTGATAATAGTGATGCGTTCTGTTAACAGCACATCTTGAATTACTTTCCACACATCATCATATGATTTCTCATATGTTTTTTTAGGATTATATCCCTCAGTTGCAGAAGGAAGCGTTGCGGAACCAATCGAAAAACAAGAGCATAAAAAAATGCTCATGATCGCAGAAGCTACAAATACTTTTTTCATACATTTCTCCTAGTTTGATTTAGCAATGCACACATTCTGTTACGCTAGGCGTATGCGCACTGCTATTAAGCATTTGTCTAGCAATGAATCTACTTGTTAGGAATTGCACGTCTTTAAAAAATAAAAAGGACGCAACTTTCATTACATCCTTCTTCGAGGCACTGGCATGCCCGTGCACAAAGACATAAGAAAGCGCGTCCATTTCGGACGCAACTTACTTGCTTGTTCTCATGCACTTTAAACTTGCCAGTTTTCGAAGAAGAACAACGCAGTAGCTGCGTTATAAAATTATGTTAAAAAGTTTTTATTGTTTCCTTCTGTTGGTTTTCAACTCGCAATAAATCTAATAAAAAATTTAATAATATGTCGACAAAAAATACTTCCTTTGACTTTCGGCACACTCAATAGGAGATATTCTTCTTCTTACAAAGATGGTTCTTATTCAATTGTTTTATTGCATCATAAAATGAAGAATTTTTTTAGTCTTTTATAAAATTATCATCTGCTATCTGTCATTGTTTCAAAAGTAAATTTATTTATCGGATTCATTTTATCCAAGGAGTACAAAAAACGATTCTTTTAATAATTGCTTATAAAAGCAAATTATCCTTCCTTTTTTTCCTCAGCACACATATTAAACTTATGTAATGGAATATGAGAGATATAAAAAAATTCCCAATCTCATGCGCAAGTACCGGAAGATAAACGGGTACAAGCAAAAGGATGTTGCTAAGATTTTGGGAATTAAAAGTACGAGCAAAATCTCGCGATGGGAGAAAGGTGAATGCATTCCTAATTTAATAAATGCATTTAAAATATCCATTCTCTATCGTGTGATGGTCGATTCGTTATTCATTGATCATCTTCGCCAGTTACGTGAAGAAATGAAAAAACGGGAATCCGAGTTCACGAAAAAGAAACAAGCAACACCTCGTAATTAAGTACTGAATTCATGGAATATCCTCACATGTACAACCAACGAACCATGTATGCGGGAGAGTGGTATTGGGTTGCTAAGGGAGTTATCTGGAAATATCCATCTCTAGTCGGTTTCTCTGCATTAGCAGTGTATTTTTTCCTTGCAAGTATGGCAGATGAAAGACAATCCTGTTTCCCATCACAAAAATATATTGCAGATCATTTGGGGTGTTCTCGGGCGACAGTTAATCGAGCAATTCAAAAACTCACTATGCATAAACTCATTGCTCTTGAGAAAAAAGACAGAATGCACAACCGTTACTACTTACTACATGTGGAGCGTTGCACTAAAGGAATTCAGATGTCACATAAGAGAAACTCACCTGTATTAAAAGTTGACACTAACAATACTAACCAACAAGAAATAAATAACAACACAATAGCTCAAGCAAAAAAGAAAGAATTACTTGCTCAAGAAATTGCCGAAATACTTAATGATCAAGAAAATCGTAAAACTTACTTGCAATTTGCAAACAGATATCCAGAAGAGTTTCTAAGAAAAATAGCAGCAGAGGTTAAATTAACCCCATTCCATAAAATTAAAAAAAGTCGATGTGCATTATTTACCTACCTTATTCGTCATTATGAAAACTCACGGACATAATATTTTATCAATCGTTTTGGGAACTAGATATATCGGTGTCGCAATATTTAATGATTCAGATTTACGCGATTGGTTTATAAAATCGCTCAATGGAAAAACGCTCAAAGAAAAAATAAAAAACCTAGTCGGATATGGATCTGATTACATTGAACGATTTAACATAGATGTTGTAGCAATAAAAAAGATGCATTCATCTCGGAGTTCATTGGCGTTGACCAAACTTAATGAATCAATAAAGAACATTGGAAGACAGAAACATCTTGCAATAATTGAATATCCAATCAGTGCTATCGAGAAAACATTACTTTCAGGTAAAACAAATAAAAGGTTATTGACCGAAGAAGTACTCATAATATATCCCGTTGTATATCACGAATATGAACGGGAGAAGAAAAACAAAAGCCGATATCTCACCCGTATGTTTGAAGCTATCGCGATGGGAGTTGTCTGTTTTCAAAATCTTGGTACAAGACAAAGAAAAGTTGTTCAACGTGTACATTAATTATTTATCTATATGAAAAAACTTATTTCACGAAAAGTTCTAGCTATCGATCCGGGAACTCGGCATCTTGGGGTTGCCTTCTTTGAAGGGAAAGAACTTATTTATTATGGAGTCAAGACTATTAAGCATATGAATCTTGCCCATGAAACTTTAAAAGAAGGGAAGAAGGCTATATTGCGTATGATTCATGATTTCAAACCAGAAATACTGGTTGTTGAAAAAACATTTTTTTCAAATAACCGAAACTCTGCATTACTCAATGTTTTTGCCGATGAAATACAAACTATAGGAAAACGGCAAGGACTCAAAGTATATGCATATGCAGCAAATACCGTAAGAAAGCAAATTTGTGGCAATGGTTCAGCAAGTAAAGATGAAGTGGCTAAAGTAGTTGTTTCTTATTATCCTGAACTCAAGCCTTATTTGACATCAGATCGAAAATGGAAAGAAATATTTCACCGCAATATGTTTGATGCGGTTGCGCTTGGATTAATAGCCGTTAATAAAATATAAATCCGACTTCAACAACAAATCAAAGGCATAATTTAATTGAGCGAAAGTCTTTTCAATAGACATGCGAAGTAAACCAACTCATATAACTGATTAATCCCACCTCGCCAGAACAAATAATTAAGAATTATTCTCCTTTATCTTTCAATAAAAATGAAGAAAGATGCTTGTTGGAATTTTTTAAAAGATCCTCAAGATTTAAGGAAGATAATACTTGAATTAATCTAACATTTTCATTGAAAGTATCATCCATTTCTTTTAGTAAGGAAGCCCTTACATTTTGCTCTTCCATATCAAGCATTATATTTTGTATCCTTGAAGAAGATTTCTGTAAAACATCTTGAACGGTAAGTATAGTTGTTTGAAATAGTTTAAATATTTCTTCATTAACCCTTTTATATCGAGCTCTATCAACTAATAGAAGCCCCAATGGTAATACTACACTTAAAGGTATCCACCACCATGAATGGTCATTAAAATAGTCACCAATTGGACGAATAATAAAAAATATATTCAAAAAAAGAATTAAGAAAAACAGAATGGAAAATATAACCGTTGAAAGAGAAATATAATCTATTACTTTTACTTTCATATTGTAACCCATTTTATTTTTACATGGTTGTATTATAACTAGTGCTACATTGATCTACTCGTTTTAACGCGTGTTTAGGTATTCAGTTGCCTATATAAAATTGTGAATATTTCTTCTGTCGTTTCTTAACTCGTTTTATTATGTATGTTAAGTACGACTAAGGATCCAAATAATAATAATAATTGCATTCAAATTGTACTTGAAGGTTGAACATTTATGTCTCAATTTAATACTATTCGAATTGGTTCTTCAATATCTAGGAAATTCGAGAAGAGTAATTAGATCTGAATGTTTCTTGTCCATCAATATACCTTTGACATATTCCTTTGGAATTCGTCCAATGCTCTAAGTCTTGATTTTTTATCATTATTATGAAAATAAATTGAGCTAAATATTCTGGCTAATTACATCAGTATATGTTCGACAGTACAAAAGATTTTTGATTATTGTTTAATAATCATAGATTATCGTGAGATCTAAGTTTTATCTATGTGGTCAAAGGTTATCGTACTTATACTGATGTTGTTTTGAACAAAAAAGATTTATTTTATCCAGAGGAATGAAATTAACCTTTAATTATTTTCAGCGGATACTTATAACCTGACGATATAAATGAATAACTTAGAGAATTACACGAATCAATTTTTTACTTTTCAAAATCCATTTTTCTTTGCAGTAATTATGAGCATCGTTGTATTGAGCGTAACTATTTTGATTTTTATAAAAGTAATCTTTCCTTTACAAAAAAAATTCGTTTTGGAAAATCAGCGATACTTGCTAGAGAAAGCTGAGCTTATGGCATTATTTGCAGAAATGGATCCAGATCCATTAATTAGAATTGATTTATCGGGTACTATAATTCAAACAAATGAAGCTTCTAGGCGACTATTCCCTGGTATCGACTACAAAGAGAAAAAGATTAATGAGGTGTTACCATTATTTTCCGAACTATCAAAAAATAAAACATATCCTTCAATAGAAAAAATAAATGATGTGATATTTTCCGTTATTGTAAAAAAGTATGATAAGTTAAAATTCAGTAATATTTATTTACACGACATCACCCAAGTAAAAAAATATGAATTTGAACTTGAAAATTATAAAAACAGGTTAAAATCACTCGCCAATCGACTCGATTCCGAGTACGAAGAGTTAAAAAAAACATTATCACGTGAACTTCATGATGATATTGGTCAACAATTAGTGATGATAAATATGAAACTTGCTCAGTCGGGAAATTATAAACATGAAGAACTTCTTTCCGACATAGCTACCGTATATGAAAAAATAAGAGAGATATCTAGAACTCTAAAACCAATAGAGCTTAATAATCTTGGCCTCAAATTGAGTGTACAAAGTTTGATTCATAATGTAACTACAAATTCTCAAATTACTGGAGACCTGGAATTCGAGGGGAATGACCACGGACTTAACCATGATGTTGTATTCTGCATCTATCGTATTATTCAGGAAGCAATTAATAATATTATTAAACATTCACAGGCTAACGAATTTTCAATTCATATTGAAATCCTTGAACAAACTATTAATATGGTTATTTCTGACAATGGTGTAGGAATTCCTGCGGAGTATTATTCAAATAATCATAATCATTTAGGTGTTGGTTTGATCAGTATTCAAGAGAGAACTGAAAAACTGAAAGGAACTTTTAAAATTGATTCTTCACCTAGTGAAGGAACGACTTTACTTATTCAGATTCCGAAGGAAGGAATATAATATGTGTACAATCCGATTGCTAGTTGTAGATGATCACACAATTCTCCGACAAGGTCTTGGAGATCTTTTACAAGGTTATGATGATATCTGTGTTATTGCTGAAGCAAAGAGTGGGGAAGAAATGATTGATAAGTATTTTAGTTTTCATCCAGATATCGTTCTCAGCGATATTGAAATGCCAGGCTTGAATGGAATAGAAGCAGCTATTAAAATTTTTGATCGAGATGCTGATGCAAAAGTTATTTTTTTAACAATGTATAATTCTGATGAATATATTTACAAGGCCCTCCAAATAAATGCTTCTGGTATCATTCCCAAAGAGATTGTGAAAATCGAACTCGTGAATATCATAAGACTGGTTTTTTCAGGCAAGAAATATTTTATGGGTAAATCCGAGGAAGAATTAGATAGAATTAAAAAGAAATATGATGAATTTATGAAACCACCCCGTACACGATCTCTTACTCTCACACCCACCGAAAAAATGATATTATTTTATATTTCCGAGGGCAAATCGACAATGGAAATAGCTCAAGAAACGGGTAAAACAAAAAGAACTATTGATACAATGCGTTCAAATATCATGGGTAAATTAAATATTAAATCACTTCCGATGCTTATTAAGTATGCAATCCAATATTCTTTTTTTAATAAAAAAAAGGTATAAATTAAATCCGGTTAAAATCTTGTTGCACTGTATTAATTCTAGACAACAAGTCGATTTTTATTAAAATTCAGCTAAACTCTAATTTGTATAATTTTTGTTAATAGTTTTAATGAAATGTCGTACAAGTACGATATTGATTGCGTAAAGAATAGCATATTTTTCACTATAATATTTATTAAAAATTCCATGGAGATATATATGAATAATTCTCAACCAATTGGTAAAATATTTACAAAAGAAGAAGCTAATAATTTATTTGGAAATGTTATTGATTCAGTGTCTATTAAACAAGGAGAGATTACTTCAGTATTGAATCAGATTCAAAGTTATATTATGTTTCAAGTAAGTAATGGTGAATTAGTGATTCTTGGTGAAGGGAGAAAATTGTTGTATCCAATAGTGAAAAACGTTGGTCCAGATGAAGTATTCGCACTTTTTAGTAAATCTAAAGTTGTGGAATTGCTTAGTTCTGGTACTGGGGAGACTATATCTATTGAGAAAAGGCAGAACCATCTAACAGTCACATTTGGACTTCTTACTTTAGAAGAAGCAGTTTGGTGCCCGCCATTTTGTCCATATTAAAAAATGAATTACCCTTTAATCATTGTTATTATTTCGATCACTGTATGGTTTTTCCCATTATTTAAACAATATAAGACGGACTATTTTTACTTTTTTTTAATACTAGCACTATCAGATATTGTAAAAATCATTTCATTTTACTTATTAAGGATAAATCCTCAAGTATTTTCATTGACATTTGCTTTTCTTCTCACATCATCCTTACTGTCAAACCGTAAACAGAAATACTTTTTTGTTATTCTTTCCATATTAACGTTCATAATCTTTTTGAATTTTTCAATGAATAGAAGTATCCTAATTCTTTCACTAATAGTGACTCATTTTATTATCGCATTAATACTTGTCTTATCGTTGATAAAATATATTCAAAAAGTAAAAGCGGTAAATTTATTCTTGATTTTGTTAATCACTTATGAATACATCGATATAATTAAATTCGTCACCGGGCTCTTAAACAATGAGCAAGGAGGTATTAGTTTTTATTTAGCCACCTTTACTCAAATATTTTTTGGTCTTCTTTTTTCATTCATAACATTTACCTCAAAGGATTTCCCTCTGTTTGTAAAAAAATAAATCTCACACATTATTTATTTACCGTTTTTTACAACTACATTTTATTAAATCGTCTGTAAATTGTATCCGCCTTCGGCTGAAAATGTTAAACAAATGATCGGACGATTTTAAAAAATAGTAATTAATCTATAGAAAGATAAAATAATCATTGCACGTAGTTACTAACCGTACTTGTACTGATGTAAGTATTTAATTTAAAAGATATATTATTCGTGGAATAATACATAATGTATTTCTCAAAAATAGTAAGGCAATATTTGAGGTGATGAGCCGTAAATCACCAAAAAATGAACGTTGCGGTAATAGTTGCCAAAGTTTTCTCACAACTATGATGAGTCAACAAAGATTGTCGACTATGGTTGATTTTTTTTGAAGTCTTTACTAAATCAATCACTGACAAGTTTTCAGTAATTTCTAGCGGAAATCTTGACAACATTTTTAATGAAATATTTGAAATTCAAAACTTATTTGAAACAAATGCTTAATATCAAAACGCAGCCCTTGCTTAAAGGTTAAATCGCAAAATTGTAACAAATAGATTTGAGAGTCGGTTTTCAAAACTAATTACTCAATTATTCATTAAATCGGGGTTTAAATATGAAAAGCATTAAAAGTATTGGGAAAATGTCTGTTCTATTGGCGATAATAGCTATTTCAACATCCTGTACAAGCCAAGAAGACTCAATTACAGCAAATGTTCCAAGTGGATTAAAGATCCCCGTTGAAAGTAATATCAACGGCAAGATTATAAGAGAAATGATTGGTATTGATATAACCCATAAAAATAAACTTAGTAAAACTAGTTCTGTTCTGAGTGGCGGCCTTGAAGATCAATATCTTGTTGATGATTTCAATCATGATGGTTATGCAGATGTTGCTGTGAGAAGAGGCTATTATATTCTGATTGATACTAATCGTGATGGTGTATCAGATATAGCGTTTTCTTTTGGTAATGGTAATTCGGAAAGATGTTATGAACCTTCTAACGGTGGTATTGCTATTGTAAGAGGTAGCTCGGTTTATGTTGATGACAACCTAGATGGAACAGCTGACAGATCATTTAGTTTTGGAAACGGAAATAGTGAGGATCAATATATTTTTATGAGACCTTCGGGTATAGCGGTAAGAAGAGGGAATCAAATCATTTATGATTATGGTATGGATGGAAATGCCGATGGCAATTTTTACTTTGGAAATGGCAATAGTGAAGATCAATATATTCATGGATTTGATCTTCCATCAAGTGGTGGATGGAGCCTAAGGCGTGATTATGTATGGCATCATTATTATACTACCCCTACTTATTCTTATGGTTATGGAAATTCTGAGGATGGGTACTTTCTTGGGAAATTTGATGGCGGTTCGAATTATGACTTTGCTGTATTACGAGGCAACACACTTTATTATGATAATAATCGGGATGGAACTGCAGACGGTAATTTTTCATTTGGCAGCGGACTCAAATAGTAAACAAATGTATAGAAGTTATTTTTCTTTATGAAAAATATAAATGAGAACCGACTCTTTTCATATTTTTAATAAGAAAGTGTAAAATTCTGGGTGAAT